>NZ_CP030048.1:6302386-6602500 GCF_015291665.1 Bradyrhizobium sp. CCBAU 53338 | reverse complement strand
GAATTGCCGACGACCCGACACCGAGATTTCTCTACGCGCTGACCAACTTCAATCACGGTCCGCACAACAGGCAGCTGGTGCCATCAGGTCAGTTCGAGAGCGAGCGCGCCTTCGCCATGGCCAGCTTCCCCGATGCCGGATACGCCGAGTACTACGCGCGACTGGCGGAGACCGCGTCTGCCTGGCAAAACCTCAGGGCAAGGCTCGCAAGCTGCTGCCCCGGACGACCTGTTCTCATCGTGCATTACGGCGACCATCAACCGGTGTTGACGAAACAGATTGATCGACAGCTGAAAGGCCCGGGAGACGGGCGGCGCCCGTTTGGTACGTTCTATGCGATCGAAGCCTTGAATATCCCGCACCTCAGCCCCGGACGGGGCGCCGATCTCGATATCGCCTTTCTGGGAACCGTTGCCTTGCAGCGGGCGGGCATCGCGCTCGATCCGGTATTTGCCACGCGCGCGAGCCTGCTGGATGATTGTGGAGAGGCCTACTTCGCGTCGGTCTCCGAGCGGAAACGTCGATTCCATCGCACGCTCGTGGATATGGGCCTGATAGACCTGATGCCGAACGCCAGGCAAGCGCGGTAACACGGTGCGCTCTGCGCCGACGCGGACTGCTCTCGATCCAAACCCGCCTGCATGTCAGCATTCGAGGCAAGCGCGAACATCGCGCTCGTCGAGGGCTTATACCCTCTTCGGCGGTGGCGTCAGTGGCGCGTTACCCATGGCTAACCATCTTGGTGGAAGGTTCTTCGCGCACGCCGAGAACGGCTTTTCAGCAACCTTTCGCAAACATCCCGCTGTCTAGCTTGCAATACTGCTGGTTGCATGCGGGGCGGGACTCATGTCTGGACTGCAGCGAAATACGTCGGTGCGCCGGGGCGTCGCGCCCGTGGAGGCGCATCCCGGAGCGGAAGGTAACACGGTCCTGATTGACCGTGCGGGTTCCGAGGTCGAGCGCCTGCGCGGCGTTGTCGCGCAGTTGATGCATACCGCGGCGCACGATCCGTTGACCGGGCTTCCCACCCGCAGACTGCTGCTCGAACGGCTGGCCGAAGTGCTCGCGCATGACGCTGCCGAGGGCCGCCAAATCGCGGTTCTGTTCGTCGATCTCGACAATTTCAAGCTGGTGAACGACTCGCTTGGCCACGGCAGCGGCGACGAGGTGCTGTCTGAAATGGCGCGGCGTATCAGTGGCTGCATCGAACGGGGTGACACCGCGAGCCGGTTCGGCGGCGACGAAATGGTGATCCTGCATCCGCACGCGGCCGACGGCTCGGAATTGGCTCTGGGCAAGCGCATCCTGACCGCACTGGCCGAGCCGATCTTCGTCTCCGGCAAGGAGGTCGTGGTGTCGGCAAGCATCGGGGTCGCCTTGTGCACGCCCGGTATGAAATCCGCCGCCCAATTGCTGCGCGAGGCCGACACGGCACTCTACGCCGCAAAGGACCGCGGCCGTGCACGGCTGGAGCTGTTCAGCGACGAGCTGTACGAGCGAGCCGAGAAGCGCATGCGGATCGAGTCGGATCTGCGGGTGGCGTTGCGCGAGCAGCAACTCTTCGTGGAGTATCAGCCGCAGGTTCGCCTGAAGGACGGGCGCGTCGTCGGCGTGGAGGCGCTGGTTCGCTGGAAACATCCGAAGTTCGGCGTCGTTCCGCCCGGCGACTTCATTGGGGTCGCCGAAGACTGCGGGCTCATCAACGGCATCGGGCGATTGGTCCTGGAACAATCCTGCCGGCAGCTTGCCGACTGGACCAGACTTGCGCCGGGGCGGCCGCTCGCCATGACCGTGAACGTGTCGCCCCGCCAGCTCTCGGACCCGGCTTTTTTCACCGAGCTCCGCCAGGTCCTTGCGGACACCGGGATCGATCCGAGGGCGCTGTGCCTGGAGGTCACGGAAAGCGCGATGATGCGGGCGCCTGCCGAGATCGTTCAATTGCTCGACCAGATCAGGCAGCTCGGAATCTATGTCGCGATCGACGATTTCGGCACCGGGCATTCCTCCTTGTCCCGGCTGCGCGACATGCCGGCCGAAGTCTTGAAGATCGACCGCAGCTTCGTCGACGGTTTGGGCAGTGAAACGGGCGATACGGCCATCGTTTCGTCGATTCTCAGTCTGGCCTATGCCATGGGCAAGCACACCATCGCCGAAGGCGTCGAGCAACCGGAGCAGGCCGCGCTTCTTCTCCGCATGGGTTGCGAAGCCGCCCAGGGCTATTTCTTTTCGCGGCCTGTCGCGGCCGAACGGATCCCGCCGCTCCTGACCGGCGCACTCTGGGAAGCCCGTTCGCCGGGGGCGCCGCATAGCACGCCTCACACCGAAGCGCAGATCCGGCGTGGCCATCGCTACTTCATCGACGAATTCCTGGACCACATCGGCGCACCCATGGGGACCAAGGCCCCCGGCTCGCCATGATGTCCCTTGTGATCGGCATCGGCAGCCTGATGATCGGGATCGCTTATGCGGGCCTTGGTACACTGTCGGCGTGGGAAACGATCAATCTGCACCGGTATCGCGGCTGGTCGCGCTTTGGCATCGGCTTCTCGCTGATGGCTGCAAGCTGCGGCCCGCATCATCTGGTCCACGGCTGGGGCGTTCTCCAGGGCGAGAGCATTTCCTATCCGATGTTCGCCGCAACCCTGATCGGGTTGCCCGCCGGACTGATATTTGTCCTGCTGCGCTTCGAGACGGTGTTGGGCCGGCAGGGCGATCGCTGGGTCGCGGCCTCGCCGCACAAGGTGATGTTGCTGGCCGTGACCTTTACGCTCGTCGCAGGCGTATTGGCGGCCTGGACCTTCGCTCAACCGGGAGCCGAATTCCCGTTCCAGTTTCTCTGCACGTCGTCTGTTCCGGCGGACGGGACCACGGGGACCGGAATCGGCGGCTCCGTTGCCTTCCTCGCCAACATGTTCGTCGTGATCACCTATGGCATGGTTGGCTGCTATCTGGCCGATCGTCAGGTCCGCAGCTATCTCACGAGCGGCGGCTGGTCGCTGTCGGGCGCGGCACTGACCGGTGTGTTCTTTACCTGCGCGCAAATGCATTTCATCGATGCCACGACGCCAGGCAACGGTCTGATGCTGTTCTTCGACCTGATCGGCATTCCCGCCTCCATCTATTTCCTGTGGGTCGTCAAGCAGGTTCACAGCGACTCCGTCATGGACTGGAACCGTCGCCCGCTGGTCGGCGCCGCCGCCGCGCCGGCGCGCCCCTCGCCATGGAGCGGCGAGAGAGCATAACCTCGACCGCCAGGCTTGCCGGTCCTGCAGGCTTGCGCGAATGAACCCAAAGCGCCTGTCGCAGTCCCCTCAGCCGAACCGCGATTAATCCCGTCGTGATGTCGGTTATTGCCGGTAGAGCAGACGTGGGACCGTGCTCGCTTCGACGGCCGCTTGTGACCCAAAGCGGCCGTTCGGCTGTTTTCTAAGAGCCGATCTTGGTGTCGTCAATTTCGGCCCGAATGGCTTTGCGAAGGTCGATCAGCAGCAAGTTCGAGGCTTCAAGGGGGTCTGGGGCCTGCTTGACGAAGGATACATTGGGCAACACCCGAGCAAGTGCGAGCACGATGGCAGATTGTTCTGCCACATGTTCGTCAGTGTCAGGCTCAGCGACCAAAGCCATCTTCTTCATAATCTCCCAAATACCGGGAGAGTAGCTTTCCAAGGCCGCAATCGCTTCCCTGATCTGTACATCAGTATAGAACATGCCCATGGTAAATACCGGCAAGCCTAAACAGGGTAGCGCCATTTCAACGCGCGGCGCAGGAAAAGCAAAGCCACAAGGATCGCGAGGGCGGCGAGCCAGAGGAAAGCAGGAACGGGCGACTGATTGTGTATGTGGGCAATGTACAACACGAGGCCCAACAGGACAGCAGCCAGCGCGTTCGATACCCAAAACAAGGGTGAGAGCCCAATTCCCGTTACTGCGAGTTCAGCGGCTCGTTCGCGTGCTTTTGCTGCGCGCCACCAACAAAAGCCGAAGAATGCAAGAGCAATAAGCCAGTTCATTCCAGCACAATCAATAGGATTTGCGTCGTTCGTCTTCGAACGACGGACGACTGAGATGCCTCGTGAGACGCCCTTCATTGCCCCACCCGTAGCGCTTAGCGAACGGAACGTACAGAAGGCCGGTTAGGCCCAACACTATCAGTGCCACAATCAGGTTGAGGCCGAGGAACACGTAGATGCTGGATGTGCCCCCGACGACGAGGACGAGCATAATGGTGGAACGAATGCTGAAAGGCGACATACCCGCCAAAGTAGCACGAGGACCCTTTAGCTGGCAGCTGTCTGACGATTAGGGTTTGCAGATCATTAAGTCAGCTTCTGGCCCTAAGTAGGCCAGCTCGCTTTGCCTGCCAATGGTCGCGTTTGACCCGAAGCGGACTTGATCGATGTTGAGGCGAGTTCTTAAATCCCTACCAACGAGAGCGTGTTAGCGCAAAGCATGGAACCCTGTCATGCCGAAGAATAGATACATCGTTAGGTCCGGAGAGCACGTTTATTGGGCTGTTACACCGCAGGATGCTCTTGCGCGGGGCGAACAGATGGCGGCCGAAGGGATGGAGGACGTCTGGATCGTTCATCGCGGCGTTCATTCGACTCTTGAAACCTTGCGATACGCGCTCAAAGACGTCGTCCAGCCCATCGAGCCCGTACGCCCTGATACTACCCCTAACCCACTATCGTTGCAGAGCAACTCAAAGCGTTCAACGACCTCGATTGATCGAAAGAAGTGCCTTCTGGACGCAATCGACGGTATGAACGAGCAGTTTCCCGTCTACTTTGATGAAGACCTTCTGGGAAAGTTGCTATCGAGCGCCGTGCCAGAACGGGTGTTGCTAGGTGCCCTTGTCGAAATGGTTGATCACTGCCTCGATCGATATGAGCAAGGCCCTGTTCGTTATGACGATGGTGTAGACACCCTCGCGCAATCAGCTGGTGAATGGGCAGTGCTCGCACTTGCGGAGTTTGGCTTGATGGATCGCGTCACTGCACGTCTTGGGCGCTGGACGCCTGAAGGAAAAAAGTTTCTCGTCGAAGGCATGCAGGAGTGGAGGGATTGGAAGGCTCAATTCAAGGCCGAAGCCGAAGCAGAACAGCTTGAAATTGACGGCAGAGCGCGTGCGGACAACGTTCGATGGGCTCAACGCGGCCTGATTGCTTTATGCATAGCGGCAGGCGTGCTTGTTGCCGGATGGATGGCAGCCAAATTCTAAGTTCGCGACTGAGGCCCGCTTATGGCCCGTGGCTGACTTCCGCTCTTGGCCCCGCAGCGTCCGCTTCCAAGGGCTGAGCGGAAAGCCGAGTGGTGACGCCAAGGGCTGCCTTTGACCGATAGGCGACCTCGGCGCGGGACGCATGGGCCACCTCCTGCGTACATCCCCTTAAGATACTGACCTGAATTTTTTGACGCTTCATCTCCTGCTATCGGTCATCAAGGAGTGGAGGCCAGCATGCGATTGCCATTAAAGCTCATGGCTCTTGGAATTATTCTTCTGCTGCCGAAGACTCACCTTTATCTGTCCGAGGCTCATCTCTCGGAAGCGCAAACCGCTTCAGAGCGCCAGATGTTAACCCCGGTAGCTCATTGGGATGCTAACTCGGCGAGTCATTTCACGGTCTCTGCGGCTAAAACCTCTGAGTGCGCAGCGAAGCCCGGGCACGACGGCAGCGACACCGTGGCCATTCACGCCATGGATAAGAGCCCGAAGGGGTCGTACGCATCTCACAGCAAAGATATAGACCCGCCGACGGGTGGGCAGGGCTGAAGGTTTGCTTCTGCACCATCGGGATAAATGTAGAAGGTCTTGCTATTTTGTCGGACGCAGAGCCGACTTGATTTGGTCACCGCAAGCAATACGGCTCGTGACCCAACGCAGCCGGCGATGCTGGTGCCCGTGCAGGTGTTCAACTAGCATTCCCTCCGAGAAAAACGCCACTGACTTTCGCGATGAAAGGGGAGAGGGTGCATGCGCAACGTAAGTCCCCGTCGCTCTTTGGCGAAAGCAATAACCTACCGCGTTGTAGTTATGACTTTGGATTTTCTGACGATCTACGTACTGACTGGAGCGGTACATGCTGCCGTTGGCTTCATGATCATTAGCAACATCTACACGTCGCTCGCCTATCTCGTGCACGAAAGATTGTGGGCCACAATCCGGTGGGGAATTGAAGAGCGCTAGAGCGGCACGCGAACGACGGACGCCGCCCATCTTGGCTCAAATGCCCGCTCATGGCCCGAATGCGAAGTTCGGGCGGCGTCATCAGTTGTCGGCTCAGTGGGGTAGACCGAAAGCAACCGACCGACCTATGACCCGAAGCGGAAGTTTGCTCCAGCCGGAGCCAACCTGTCTTGCTCTTAATTCAGGACTGGGTTTATCTTTGGCCGCGCGGTCGCTTAATTCGTAGCGCGCTAACCACGTGGAGTGGCAGCCATGGTGCAGAATGTCATAGCCGGATTTGTCGTCATGGCTTTGATTTTCATGGGCGTACTTGCTTATGCCCAAAAGCATGAAGGATGCTTGCGCGGACGCTCGCTCCAAACCTTCCAGCCCTGCGGATCAATCGGCTCTGACATATAGCGCTGACCGAGGGCAGCTTGTGACCGATAGCAGCCCTTGCGCCCCTGCCAGTGCGAGGCGAAACCCCGCTGTCGGGATCGGTGGCAGGTCTCGCCGGCGACATCGGCGCGGTGCTGACGAGACAAGATATTTCGACTATCCTCGATGCAGACCATCAAGGCAGGCCGGACGGGGCCCGCGAGAGGAAACCGATGAGCACAGTCAAAAGCGCTCTGGCCCAGAAGCGTGGCGCCCTGATCCATGTTCGTTCCGACGACATGGTCGTGGAAGCCTTGCGCAAGATGCGCGACAACCGGGTCCGGTCGGTGCTGGTCATCGACGACGACGTGCTTGTCGGTATCGTGACCCAGGGTGACTGCGCCATCAAAGTGCTGCTGCCCGGGCTCGATGCGAAGCAGACGCCGGTGGGCCAGGCGATGACTGGCAACCCGGTCACGGTCAAGCCGGACGATCGGCTGGATGGCTGCATGGCAATGATGGCTCAGCGCAGTTTTCGCCATCTGCCCGTGCTGGACGCGGGCAAGGTGGTGGGCGTGATCTCGATCGGAGACGTCGTCAAGAACATCATCCGGGACCTGGAGCACAACGTGGACGACCTGATGGGCTACATCATGAAGGACGGACCCGGAGGCTGACAGACGAACCGCGGTGCCCTCGCCCCTCAGCCGACCTGACCGCGTTCGCAGCCACTCGACCGAAAGCCGGCGCGTCAACGCCGGCGGGGGACAGGCGGAGGCGGAGGCAAGTCCCGCTGCCAAATCGTGCCGTTGTCGAACTGGATCAGCATTCCGTCCGGCGAGTAGACGGCGCTCTGATTGAACGCATCGACCCAAATCCGGTTGGCCGGCGAATACCAATCGGGCCAGGCCCGAGATGGCACGCCGGCTTCGGTCAACAGATTCAGTTCAGTCCCGTTCTGGGTGACATAGGCCGCCAGGCCCCCTCGGCACATCTGAATGCACTTGTACACGCCGGTGAGGTTGATCGACTGCGCCGAGGCGCCCGAGGCCGTCATCGCCGCTGCCAGGCCGACAACGAGAGACAAACGCTTGCTGCTCATGAACTCGCTCCTGGAAATGTCCGCTACTGCTCGTTTCAATTCTTGCTGGCCCGGACGACGCCGATGCCGGCGCGCGCCGTGTCTTCAATCGGAATGCAGGCGAGGAGATCGAAATTGGCTCGATCCAACAGATCTTGCTTTGCGGGAGAAATCTGTCACCGGCCCCTCAGGGCACCTTGATCAGGATCAAACGTCCCCGATCAAGTCGGCCAGCAAACGGCATCGCCGGGCTTGACGGTCCACGGCAGGTCGCACGATACCGAAGCGTTGCGGAAGCTCTGTTCAATTGGGTGACGCAGGCACGATCCGCCGCCGGCCCGCGGCTGTCGACGCCGTGTGGATGCACGCACGCTCTAACCTTGCTTCGTGAACGCCGCCTCCATCGCCTTCCTGGTCTTGACCGTCTCGTCGTTGGCGTCGAATTCGACGTCGCTCCAGCGCACGATCTCGCCATGGGGGACGTCGTGCTTCAGCTTCAGGCGATGCGCGAGACCGATCGGCAGGGCGCCTGCCTTCAGGCTCGCAGCCGCCGGCACCAGCTTGCCCCACACCGTATAGCCGCCTTCGCCGTCCAGCATCTCCCCGGCGCGCAAGTCTCGCTTGGCCACGGAGGCGACGTCGCCGCGGAAGCCGAAAGGTTGCCCGGTCGGCTCGCCGCGCAGTGCGGCCGACAGCACCGAAATGTTCAGCTCGAGTCCGATCAGATGATAGGGCTTGTACATCGCGGCAAACCGTCCGCTGGCGTCGGTCTTGAGGCCGTACTGCTTGAAGCAATCCGCCGCATAATCATTCGGCGCCTCCAGCACGACATAGACGCCCCAGCGCAAATCGCGAAACACCGGCCGGCCATCGCGCTCCAGTGAGGAGACCACTTCCACCACACCCGGCCGCTCCAGCACGCCGCCGCGCGATCGCGGCCGCATGATGTGCGGCAGGTCGTCGACCCCGCAGGGCGGAAACAGAAGTCCCTCCGCGGGCACGTCGAGCCCGCAGGCATTCGCAATCGCAGCCATCTCGATCGCCGATTTGGTGCCGTCGAGGAAGGAGTTGAACATCTGCGGATTCATGCCGGCCGACTGCGCTTCGCCGGCCGTCAGGCCATAATGCTGCCAGACGCCGTCGGGCGTCACATCGTGATAAGCAGGCAGATATTTCGTGCCTTTGCCGGCGGCGATGACGCGAAAACCGGTGGCGCGCGCCCAGTCGACCATCTCCGCCGTCAGTGCCGGCTGGTCGCCATAGGCGAGCGAGTAGACCACGCCCGCCTTGCGTGCCTCCTCGGCGAGCAGGGGGCCTGCCAGCACGTCGGCTTCGACATTGACCATCACGACATGCTTGCCGGCCGAGATCGCCGCGCGCGCGTGGCGGATGCCGACGGCGGGATTGCCGGTCGCCTCCACCACGACATCCATCGCGCCGCCGGCGATGGCGCGCGCGCCGTCATCGGTGAAGACGGTGGCCGCAATCCGCTCGGCGCTCCAGCCGACGGTGCGGCAGGCCTCGCGCGCGCGATCGCGGTCGATGTCGACGATGATCGGCACCTCGAGCCCCGGCGTATGCGGCACCTGCGCCAGAAACATCGAGCCGAATTTGCCGGCGCCGATCAGTGCGACGCGGACAGGCATTCCGGCGGATGCCCGGGCCTGGAGGATGCGGAAGAGGTTCATGGGGAAATCTCGATATCAAGCGTTTCCAGTGCGGCTTGCGCTCGGTCCACCTCTCCCAATGGGAGAGGTGGCTCTCGCCCGTGGCGGCGATTTTACTCCGCAGCCTGCCGCGGTGCCCGCGCAAGCCGCACCAGCGCATCATCGTCCACCGTCTTGATCGGCGTAAAATCGCGATGGGCGATGTATTCGGGCCTTGTCGGGGTGCGGATGTAGTTCGAGACCGCGTTCAGCGTCAGGTACACGATCTTGCGCGGATAGGGCGTTATGTTGCCGGCCGAGCCGTGCACGAGATTGCCGTGGAACATCAGCATGCCGCCAGGCTTGCCGGTCGGTGCGACGATGCCGCCCTGCTTGACGAGACGCGTCACGGTGTCCTCGTCCAGCGTCCACAGTGGATAGGACGTCGTCGAGAGGTCGTGCGAAGCCTGGAGATCGCCGGCATTCTGGCTGCGCGGCACCAGCATGAGGGGGCCGTTGATCGGCATCACCTCGTCGAGGAAGATCGCGATGTTCATCGCGCGCGGCTCCGGCATGCCGTCGTCGCGCTTCCAGGTGCCGTAATCCTGGTGCCACTGCCAGACGTCGCCGGTGAAGGCCGATTTCGCGTTGATCTTGAACTGGTGCATGTACACAGGCTCGCCGAAGACCTGTTCGACCGGCTCGATCATGCGCGGATGTGCGCCGAGCACGCCGAAGGCCTCGTTATAGAGATGCGCGGCAAAGGCCGTGCGCGGCGCGCCGCTCTTCTCGCGCCAGACCTCCGGCCGGTTGGCATCGTAAATGCCGACCGCCTCGCGCGCGAGGAAATCGACCTCTTCTTGGGTAAACAACTCCGGGAGGAACAGCCAGCCCTCGCGATGGAAGAACTCCAATTGCTCCTGAGACAGTTTCATGGGTCGTCCTCCTTGGCTTGTTTTGTTTTTCTCGTCGTGGCTGGCGCGCCCTTGGCTACGCCGCCACCTCGTCCGTCGCCCTCAATCTCTCCTCGGTCATCCGTCCCGCCGTCTGCGCATGCGCCAGCGCCGCGCGTTCGGCGGCGTCGGCGTCGCCTGCAAGAATGTGCTTTGCGATGTCGGCGTGCTCCGCCCAGGCGCTGCCGCGATAATCGAGCTCGGACAGCACGGTCGCCATCGAGCGGCGCATATGCGGCCATTGCGGCGTGATCGTTTCCTCGATCACGGGATTGCCGGCGAGCTGGTAGATGGCGCGGTGAAACTCGACGTCGAGCGCGATCAGCTCGGTGAGCACAGTCTTGCGATCGATGCGACGTCCGGCGGCGAGCGCCGTCTCCAGCCGCGCGCGTCCCGCCGCGTCGGTTGCCGCACGCCCAGCTGCAAGCCGCGCTGCGAGCGCGTCGATGGCGCCGCGCACTTCATAGAGCTGGCGAATGCGCGCGGGATCGAGCTGGGTGACTTCAAAGCCGCGCTTGCCGCTCTCGGCGACGAGGCCCTGACGATGCAACAGATGTAGCGCATGCGACACCGGCTGGCGCGACACGCCAAGCTTGTCGGCAAGCTCGTTCTGCCGGATGCGCTGGCCCGGCTGCAGCGTGCGATCGGAGATCGCCTCCAGGATCCGGGCATAGACCTGGTCGATCAGGTTCGGCAGCGGGTCGAGAGGAATCACGCCGGTGGCTCCGAATAGGAATACGGAATTCCGTATTCGAAAATAGACCGGTAAGGGGAAGCCGTCAATATCCTCGCTTTTGGCGAGATAAGCTCTTGATTCTATTGAGGCCGTCTACTGTGCATGGGGTTGTTTTCGCGTTGTGAGGCGTACCGGCCTCTACTCCGCCAGGAACCTGCTTACGACCTCGCCGAACTCGAGCGGCGCCTGTTCGAACATCCAGTGCCCGGCGTTCGGAATCACCGCCGTCTGCGCGCCCGCGATGTGCTCGGCCAGCACGCGCCACAGCACCGACAGGCTGCCGGTGGTGGCGCCGCCGCCGATCAGCAGCGTTGGCGTCCTGATCGTCTGCGCGTCTGCAAGCGTGTAGGGCCGGCGCTGCTCGTTGATCTGGCCGAGGAAGGTGAGCGTGTTGTCGCGCAGCTGCTGCTTGGCGGCTGCCGGTACGCGCCGCCAGGAGCCGTCGCCTTCGATGCCTTCGTAGAAGTTCTGCAACGCGCCCTCGATGTCGCCGGCGCGGATCATCTCGACCGAGCGTATCGTCTTCGCCGCCAGCGGCGGATGCGCGGGCGTGCCTTCGGGCAGCGGCAGACTGGCGTCGAGGTCGCCGCCCGGCTCGGCCAGCACGAGCTTTCGCAGCAGGTCAGGGCGCGCCTGCGCGACGCGAAACGCGATGTGCCCGCCGCGCGAATGCCCCATCAGGTCGACGGGGCCGGGCCTGACCTGCTCGATGAAGGCGATCGTGTCGGCGACATGCTGCGCCATCTTGTAGTCGTCGCCGGCGGCATCCCAGTGCTCAGGAAAGAAGTGCCGCAGGCTGACCGTGATGACGCGATGGCTCTTCGACAGCGGGCCGAGCACCGAATACCAGGTGCGGAAATCACCGAGCGTGCCGTGCACGCAGACCAGCGGATGGCCCTCGCCGAGTTCGAGATAGGCCATGTCGTAACCGTTGACGCGAAAGCTCTGCATGATCAGCTCGCCAGAAAGTCCAGGACCACTTCGGAGTATTTTTGCGGCGCCTGCTCGAACATCGGATGCGTCGCATTCGGGATGGTCGCCGTCTTGGAATAGGGCACATGCGCGGCGAGCGCATGCAGCACCTTCGGCAGCAGGCCCTTGGTCCGCGCGCCCAGGATGAACAGCGTCGGCATCTTGATGGATTCCGCATCCGCTTTCGAGAATGGCGGACGATTGTCGCGGACCTGGCCGATCAGCGTATAGGCGTTGTCGCGCAGGTTCTGCTTCACGATCGACGGCAGCCGCGGCCAGGTGCCGGCGCCCTCCAGGGTGTCGACGAAGACCGCGAGGCCGCCATCGACATCGCCGGCTGCAATCTTGCCGGCCGAGGCTGTGAACCGCGCCAGCAGCGGCGAGGGGCCGCCGGAATAGTCAGGGTCGAGGCTCGCATCCAGTTCGCCGCCCGGCTCCGCCAGCACCAGCCGCCGCAGCAGATCGGGCCGCTGCTGCGCCACGCGGAAGCAGATGTGCCCGCCGCGGGAATGGCCCATCAGGTCGACCGGACCCAGGTCGAGCTTCTCGATGAAGGCGATGACGTCGCTGACATGCTGGGCGATCGAATAGGTATTGCCGACGCCGTCCCATCGTGCAGGGAAGAAGTGCCGCAAGCTGACGACGATCATCCGGTGCCGTTGCGTCAGCGGCCCGAGCACGCAGCCCCAGACGCGGAAGTCGTTGAGCGAACCATGCACGCAGACCAGCGGCGGCCGGCCTCTGTCCTCGCCCACGTCGAGATAGGGCATGTCGTATCCAAGGACGTGGAGGCTTTGCATTCAGGGCTCGTGGAAAGGTGTGCGGAACTCCTGTGCAAGATTCCCGGAAACCGGGTGGATCGCAACTATTTCCAAGCCTAGATTTGTACCGAGATCACAACGGGGGCATGCGAAGACGCTAGTCCAGGAACCAAGCCATGACCGACCAGCATTTTGCCCTGTTCGATACCAGGATCGGCCTCTGCGCCATCGCCTGGGGTCCGCGCGGCATCAACGGCACGCAGCTCCCGATGGGCGGCGAAGCGAAGATCCGCACCCGCATCAGCCAGCGCCACGCAGATGCCACCGAGGCCGAGCCGACGCCAGAGGTACAGCAGGCGATCGACCGCATGACGAAACTGCTCGCGGGCAAGCCGGATGACCTCACCGATATCTCGCTCGACCTCGACGGCGTGCCCGAGTTCAACCGCGGCGTCTACGAGATCGCCCGTGCCATTCCGCCGGGGAAGACCATCACCTATGGCGACATCGCCAAGCAGCTTGGCGGCGTACAGCTCTCGCGCGACGTCGGCCAGGCGCTCGGCCGCAATCCGTGCCCGATCGTCGTGCCCTGCCACCGCGTGCTCGCCGCCGGCAACAAGCCCGGCGGCTTCTCGGCGAATGGCGGCGTGGTGACGAAACTGAAGATGCTCGAGATCGAAGGCGCGCTGGTGAACCACACGCCCAGCCTGTTCGATTGAGACCCTATATCTTCGCCGCCGTCTTCGGCCAGTACTTGTCTCGCAGATGCCGCTTCACCAGCTTCCCCGTCGGTGTGCGCGGCAGCTCCGCCTCGAAATCGATCGAGCGCGGGCACTTGATCGCCGAGAGGCGGGTCCTGCAATAGGCGATCAAATCGGCCTCGAGCGCTTTGCCGGCGCGCTTCATGTCGTGCGGCTGCACGACCGCCTTGACCTCTTCACCCATCTCCTCGTTCGGCACGCCGAACACCGCGACGTCGGCGATCTCGGGGTGAGTGATGAGCACGTCCTCTGTTTCCTGCGGGTAGATGTTCACGCCGCCCGAGATGATCATGTAGGACTTGCGGTCGGTGAGGAACAGAAACCCGTCCTTGTCGAGATAGCCGACATCGCCGAGCGTCGACCAGCCCTTGGCGTTGTAGGCCTTCTTCGTTTTTTCGGGGTCGTTGTGATAGGTGAAAACAGGCGCGTCGGCGAAATAGACCGTGCCGATCTCGCCCACCGGCTGTTCCTCGTCGTTTTCGTCCAGGATCTTGATCTTGCCGACCACGGCGCGGCCGACGCTGCCGCGATGCTCCAGCCATTGCTGCGAATTGCAGACGGTGACGCCGTTGCCTTCCGAGCCTGCGTAGTACTCGATCAGGATCGGTCCCCACCATTCGATCATCTTCGCCTTGACGTCGACCGGGCAGGGCGCCGCGGCGTGGATCGCGCCTTTCAGCGTCGAGACGTTGTATTTCGCGCGGACCTCGTCAGGCAGCTTCAGCATGCGCACGAACATGGTCGGCACGAGCTGCGATTGCGTGACCCTGTATTTCTCGACGAGCTTCAAGAATTCCTCGGCGTCAAAATGCTCCATGATGACGGAGGTGCCACCGAGCACCACCGCCATCATGTTGAAGCGCAATGGAGCTGCGTGATAGAGCGGCGCCGGCGACAGATACGTGCTCTCGGCATTCATGCCGCACATGTCGGCGCAGAGCACGCGCAGGAACGCGTTCGGCACGTCGATCTTGTTTCCCTCGAACGCTTTCTTGATGCCCTTCGGCCGACCGGTCGTGCCCGACGAATACAGCATGTCGTAGCCCGCGACCTCGTCCGCGATCGGCGCGGTCGGCTGTGCGGCCGCTTCCTTGTCGTAGGAACGGAAGCCGGGGAGCGGATCGTCGACCATGTAGAAGAGCGGCTCGCCGGGCTTGCCCTTGACCAGGTCCTTGACCTGGTCGGCGCATTTTGGCGTCGTGACCAAGACCTTGGCGCCGCAATCGCCGATGATGTAGTCGATCTCGTCCTGCTTCAGATAGCGGCTGATCGCGGTGTAATAGAGCCCGCTGCGTTGCGCCGCCCAGCAGATCTCCATGAACGCGAGCCGGTTTTCCATCAGCAGTGCGATGTGGTCTCCGGCCTTCAGCCCGAGCGAGCGGAACAGCTGCGCGCCCTGGTTCGAGAGCTCGTCGAGTTCGCGATAGGTGATGGCCTTGCCGGTCCCGGCCATCTGGTAAGCGATCTTGTCGGGCGTGCTCTTGGCGTGGATGGACGGATGGGTCATGGCGTTTCCTCAAAAAAAGAGGCGAGCGGTGAATGGCGACAGGGGCGGAAGCCGCTCCCATCAGCACTCACCACTCGCCATGTGTTCTTCGCTTTTTTTCTTACAGTCGTTCGACGATCGTCACGTTGGCCATGCCGCCGCCTTCACACATGGTCTGCAGGCCATAGCGCTTGCCGCGCTGATGCAGCGCGTGGACCAGCGTCGTCATCAGCTTGGTGCCGGAGCCGCCGAGCGGATGGCCGAGCGCGATCGCGCCGCCGTTGACGTTCAGGCGGGCCGGGTCCGCACCGGTGGTCTTGAGCCATCCGGTTGGCACCGAGGCGAAGGCCTCGTTGACCTCGAACAGGTCGATGTCGTCGACCTTCATGCCGGCCTTCTCAAGCGCCTTCTTGGTGGCGTGCAGCGGCGCGTCGAGCATGATGACGGGATCGCCGCCGGTCATGGTCATGTGATGGATGCGCGCAAACGGCTTGACGCCGAGTTGCTTGAGGCCGCGCTCGTTGACGACCATCACGCCGGAGGCGCCGTCGCAGATCTGGCTGGCGCTGGCCGCGGTGAGCTTGCCGTTCTCGGCGATCAGCTTGACGCCCTTGATGCCTTCGAGCGTGGCATCGAAGCGGATACCTTCGTCGATGTGATGGGTGTCCTTGCTGCCGTCGGCCCTGACGATCTCGAGCGGCACGATCTCCTTCTTGAAGTGACCGGCCTGGGTCGCCGCGATGGCGCGCTGATGGCTGTTGTAGGAGTATTCGTCGAGATCGTCCTTCGACAGGCCGTACTTCTCCGCCATCATCTCCGCGCCGGTGAACTGGCTGAACACGATGTTGGGATATCTCGCCTCGATGCCCGGGCTCTTGTAATGGCCGAAGCCGTTCTTGGCGGCGAGCTGCGAAGACAGGCCCATCGGCACGCGCGTCATCGATTCCACGCCGGCCGCGATCACCACGTCCATGGTGCCGGACATCACGGCCTGTGCCGCGAAGTGCAGCGCCTGCTGCGAGGAGCCGCACTGGCGGTCGATCGAGGTGCCCGGCACGCTCTCGGGCAGCTTCGATGCCATGATCGCGTTGCGCGCGACGTTGTTGGACTGCTCACCGACCTGCATCACGCAGCCCATGATCACGTCCTCGACCAGCGCGGGATCGACCTCGGTGCGATCGACCAGCTCGTCCAGCACCTTCGCGGCGAGATCGGCCGGATGCCAGCCGGCGAGGCGGCCCCCCTTGCGCCCGCCCGCGGTCCGCGCAGCGGCGACGATATAAGCCTCGGCCATTTCGGTCTCTCCCATGATTGTTCTGGAATTGGGTTGTCGGGGTTTTAAGGGGCGGGATATCGTTTAGTCAATCGATCAATTAACTCTTGTGGGGAGGCGCTGCTTGGGCTTATCTGCGGCCCGCTTCAAGCGGCGAGAACAAGGGATTTCCGTGACTACCAGCGTACCGAGCAGGCTCCCCAGCGGAAAGAATTCCACGGCAGAGAAATTGCTCGTGGCCGCGAGCGAGTTGATGATCGAACGCTCGTCGATCGAGATATCGCTCTCCGACATCGCGCAGAAGTCGGGCGCCAACGCCGCGCTGGTCAAATATCATTTCGGCAACAAGGACGGCCTGCTGCTGGCGCTGCTTGCGCGGGATGCCGCTACGGAAATGTCCAATCTCGAATATCTCCTGGCGCAGCAGATCACGTCGACGGCGAAGCTGAAGCTGCATATCGCCGGCATCATCCGCGCCTATCACCGGTTCCCCTATATGAACCGTCTGATCCACTATCTTCTGCATGAGAGTGTCGCCGGTTCTGCAGACGAAGTTTCAAAGTTTTTCGTCGCGCCGCTGCTCGACTTTCATCGCCGCCTGCTCGCCGAAGGCGTCAGCCGCGGCGAGTTCCGCCAAACCGATCCTGTGCTGTTCTACACCAGCCTGATCGGCGCCTGCGATCACCTGTTCTTCGGCCGGCACGCGATGTCTCGCGCGACCGGCGTCGGTCCGGTCACCGATGACGTCTGCCGGCAATACATCAAGCACATGGAAACGCTGATCTGCGGCGGCATCCTCACGCAAGCCGAGGAAGCTGCCGCGGCCGGATAATCCGGCCATCACTTGTGAAGTTGAAGACTTGCAAGTCTAGAGAAGAAACGCCCAAGGAAAAGGCAGAGGAAAGGTAGCCTGTCATGGAATTGAAAGACGTAGCCGTTCTCATCACCGGTGGTGGCTCTGGTCTCGGTGAAGCGACCGCCCGCGCCATGGCGGCCAAGGGTGCCAGGATCGGCGTGATTGACCAGAACAAGGACAATGCCGAGAAGGTTGCCGCTGAAGTGAAGGGCATCGCGCTTCACGCCGACGTCACCAGCGAAGAGCAGATCAAGGCCGCGATCGCCAAGGCGGAAGCCGCGCACGGCGTCGCCCGCGTGCTGATGAACTGCGCCGGTATCGGCGGCTCGCAGCGCATCGTCGGCCGCGACGGCGTCTATCCGCTGGAGAAGTTCGCGCGCATCATCAACGTCAACCTGATCGGCACCTTCAACTGCCTGCGCCTGTTCGCCGAGCGGCTCGTCACGATCGAGCCTGTTGGTGAAGAGCGTGGTGTCATCATCAACACGGCTTCGGTTGCCGCTTACGAAGGCCAGATCGGCCAGATCGCCTATTCGGCCTCGAAGGGCGGCGTGGTCGGCCTGACCCTGCCGGCCGCGCGTGACCTCGCCAGCCAGAAGATCCGCGTCAACACCATCGCACCCGGCCTGTTCTTCACGCCGCTGCTGATGGGTCTGAACGAGGAGGCTCGCAAGAGCCTGGGCGCCCAGGTGCCGCATCCCTCGCGCCTTGGCGATGCCAAGGAATACGGCGCGCTCGCCGTGCACATCGTCGAGAACGCGATGCTGAACGGCGAGACCATCCGCCTCGACGGCGCCATTCGTATGGCTCCGCGGTAGGGCTCTTCCTTCTCCCCTTGTGGGAGAAGGTGGCGCGCGTAGCGCGCCGGTTGAGGGGTTTCTATCCACGGAGACAGACCCCTCACCCAAGCGAACTCTTGGCTAGCGACGTACATGCCCTCTCCCGCAAGGGGAGAGGGCGCAATAACCGCCACCCAAAGAGCGGATGCAGGAGCGCCCCATGTCCCAACCGCTGCTGATCGAGCATGACGACGGCGTCGACCGGGTGACGCTCAATCGTCCTGACAGCCTCAACGCGCTCGATCCCGCGCTGATCGATGCGCTCAACGTTTATTTCCAGGGCCTCCAGCGCAACCGCGACACGCGCGTCGTCGTGCTTCGGGGTGCGGGCAAGAATTTCTGCGCAGGCCTCGATCTCAAAGCCGCGATGTCGCGCCGCGCCGGGCAACAGGAGCCGCCCGGCGTCACGGAGTCGCTGGACTCGCAGCGGCGCATCGCCGACATCGTCATGCTGATGCGGCGCTGTCCGCAGCCGATCCTGTCGCTGGTGCAGGGCGCGGCGGCCGGCGGCGGCTTTGCGCTGGCGCTGGCGTCCGACATCCGCCTCGCGACGAAATCGGCGCGGATGAACTGCGCCTTCATCAAGCTCGGCCTCGGTGGCTGCGATATCGGCACCAGCTACTTTCTGCCGCGGCTCGTCGGCGTCTCGGTCGCCTCCGAATTGATCCTCACCGGAGGCTTCATCGGCGCCGAGCGCGCGCTTGCGGTGGGGCTCGTCTCCGAGGTCGTCGACGAGGACAAGCTCGATGCAGCGGCCGAGCCTTACGTCGATGCGATGATGGCGGCTTCGCCGGTCGGGCTGCGCCTGTCGAAGGAATGTCTCAACATGAGCGTCGATGCCGGATCGTTGGAAGCTGTGATCGCGATGGAGGACCGCAACCAGGTCCTGTGCAGCCGCTCTGAGGAATTTTCGGAAGGCATCAGGGCCTTCCTTGAGAAGCGAAAGCCTGTCTATATCAAGCGCTGAAACAACGAAGATCCGCAAAGGACAATAATTCCGGGAGACGCAAAATGAGTGGAAGCGCGGCGGCGGTGATGGCAAAGCCCGCCTTTCGCAAGGTCGAGTGGCTTGCGCGAGACATCGATGTCGAGCGGCGCGCTGACGGCACGGTGGTTCTGAAGTCGCGCATTCCGCTGCAGGCCTACGAGACACATCTTCCGGCCTCGCTGGCAAAATGGGCCAGAGAGGCGCCTGAGCGCATCTGGCTCGCGCAGCGCGGTGGACCCAATCGCGAATGGCGCAAGGTCTCCTATGGCGAAGCGAAGCGCACCGTGGATGCGCTGACGCAGGCGCTGCTCGATCTCGAGCTCGAGGGACGTCCGGTTACGATCCTGTCAGGCAATTCGATCGAGCACGCGCTGATGACGCAGGCCGCGATGCAGGCGCGCGTGCCGGCTGCACCGGTGTCGCCGGCTTACTCCTTGATGAGCCACGATCACGTCAAGCTGAAGTACCTGTTCGACCTGATCAAGCCGGCGGTCGTGATGGTTCAGGACGGCCCGACCTTCGAGAAGGCGCTGAAGGCACTCGATCTCACCGGTGTCACCGTCGTTCACGTCGTGCGGCCGTGCGAGGGCGTGAAGAGCGTCAGCTTCGCCGAACTCGCTGCAACGCCGGTGACGAAAGACGTCGATGCGTCGATCGCAAAAATCACGCCCGACACAGTCGGCAAGCTGCTGTTCACGTCGGGCTCGACCGGAATGCCCAAGGCCGTCATCAACACGCAAGCGATGATGTGCGCCAATGCCGCCATGATGATGCAGGTGCGGCCGCGCGTGCCGGGCGGCCCGCTGCCGGTGGTGCTCGACTGGATGCCGTGGAATCACACCATGGGCGGCAACGCCGCGTTCCATCCTGTGCTGGTCGATGGCGGCACGCTTTATATCGACGACGGCCGGCCGATGCCGGGCCAACTCGAAGAGACCGTCAAGAATCTTCGCGAGGTCTCGCCGACCTACTACGCCAACGTGCCGGCCGGCTATGCCGCGCTCGCGGCTGCCATGGAGAAGGACGATGCTCTATGCCGCTCCTTCTTCAAGAACTTGTCGATCATGGCCTATGGCGGTGCGCGGTTGCCCGACGATCTCTATGATCGCATGCAGGCGCTGGCGGTGAAGACCACCGGCGAACGCATCGTGTTCTATACCGGTTGGGGCTCGACCGAGACCGCACCGACCTCGACCGGCACCTATTGGGACACCGAGCGCGTCGGCCTGATCGGCCTGCCGTTCCCCGGCGTCGAGTTGAAGATGGTGCCGTGCGGATCGAAATACGAGCTGCGCCTGCGCGGTGTCAACGTCACGCCCGGCTACTTTGGGCAGCCTGACTTGACCAAGAAGATGTTCGACGAAGAAGGTTTTTACTGCATCGGCGACGCCGGCATCTTCGTCGACGATGCCGATCCGGTGAAGGGCATCATCTTTGCCGGCCGCGTCGTCGAGGACTTCAAGCTCACGACCGGCACCTTCGTGCATGTCGGTTCGCTCCGCACTGATGCGATTGCGGCCGCGACACCCGTCGTGCATGACGCCCTGGTCGCGGGTCAGGATCGCGCCTTCATCGGCCTGCTGGCCTGGCCCAATTTGCATGCCTGCCGTCAGCTGGTCGGCAATCCCGATCTCAGCTTCGAGGACGCAGTGAAGCATCCCGAAGTGATCGCCTGCTTCGAGCGCGGGCTCCAGGCCCACAACAAGGAATGCGAAGGCGCCAGCAGCCGCATCATCGCCCGCGCAATGCTGATGGCCGAGCCGCCCTCGATCGACGGCAACGAGCTCACCGACAAGGGTTACATCAACCAGCGCGCCGGCCTGGAACGCCGTGCGGCGCTGGTGGAGCGGCTTTATTCGGATAGACCGGACCAGGACGTGATCGTGCTGCGATGAAGCGCCCCTCCCTCACCTCGTCATTCCGGGATGCGCCGCTAGGCGCCGGCCCGGAATCCATAACCCCGGCTCGTGGTTATGGATTCCGGGCTCGCGACTTCGTCGCGCTCCGGAATGACGGGCTCAATAAATGACAACGAATAAACAAAGGTAAGCCGCCATGAACTTCGATTTCTCCGACGACCAGAAGCAGCTTCGCGACCAGGCGCGCAAATTCCTCGCCGAGAAGTGCTCGCCGAAGGCGGTGCGCGTCGTGCTCGACGGCAAGGCGCCCTATGACAAGGAGCTCTGGAAGGGCCTCGCCGAGATGGGTTTTCTCGGCGTCGCGATCCCCGAAGATTTCGGCGGCGCCGGTGCCGGTCATCTCGAGCTCTGCGTGATCGCGGAAGAGATGGGCCGCGCCAATGCACCGGTACCGTTCTCTTCGACCGTCTATCTTGCTGCCGAAGCGCTGCTGATCGCGGGCAGCGCCGCGCAGAAGAAGAAGTGGCTGCCCGCAATCGCCTCGGGCGATGCGATCGGCACGCTGGCGCTGTTCGAAGGCAAGGGCAACCCGGCGCCGAAGAACGTCAAGCTCGCGGCCGCCAATGGCGTCCTCAACGGCGTCAAGAAGCCGGTGGCCGATGGCACAATCGCCGACTTTGCCGTGGTTGCGGCGCGCACCGGATCGAGCGGGCGCGACAGCGACATCTCGCTGTTCCTGGTCGATCTCAAGGCCGGCGGCGTCGAGGTGAAGAGTCTTACCAATCTCGATCCGACTCGCGGGCAGGCCGAGATCATTTTCAAGGATTGCAAGGCCGAACCGCTCGGTGCCGCCGGCGAAGGCTGGAGCATTCTCACGCAGGTGCTCGACCGTGCCGCGGTGCTCTGTGCCTTCGAGCAGGTCGGCGGCTCCGACCGTGCGCTGGAAATGGGCCGCGACTACGCGCTCGACCGCATCGCCTTCGGTCGACAGATCGGCTCGTTCCAGGCGGTCAAGCACATGCTCGCCGACATGTATGTCTCGGCAACGCTGGCGCGCTCCAACAGCTATTACGGTGCCTGGGCGCTCTCGACCAACGCGGCCGAGCTGCCGGAAGCGGCCGCGGCCGCACGCATCAGCGCGACGCAGGCGTTCCAGCACTGCGCCAAGAACAACATCCAGGTTCACGGCGGCATGGGCTTCACCTGGGAGTTCGACTGCCACATGTACTACCGCCGCGCCAACGCGATGGCGCTCGGGCTCGGCAGCCTGTCCTATTGGGAGGACCAGCTGATCGACCGCATGCGCAAGAAGAACGCGGCGTAAGCGAAGGGCACGCATATGAACTTCGACGACACCCCGCAGGAAGCCGAATTCCGCGCTATCGCGCGCGCCTGGATCGGCGCCAACGCACCCAAGCAATATGAGGAGGATCTGCGCAAATCCTCGCTCGGCCGCACGGCGCTGAAGAACGCTGACATTCTCGATGTCGCAAAGGCCTGGCAGAAGAAGAAGGCCGATGCCGGCTGGGCCTGCCTGCACTGGCCAAAGGAGTATGGCGGTCGCGGCTCGTCGCCGATCGAGCGCGTGATCTGGCAGCAGGAAGAGGGCCCGTTCGGCCAGCTCTCCCGCATGTTCATCATCGGCCACGGCATGTGCGGGCCAACCATGATGGCGTTCGCGCGCGAGGAGCATAAGCGCACCTATCTGCCGCCGCTCGCCTCTGGCGAGAAGGTCTGGTGCCAGCTGTTCTCCGAACCCGCCGGCGGCTCGGACCTTGCGGGCTTGCGCACACGTGCCGAGAAGGATGGCGACGACTGGGTCATCAACGGCCAGAAGATCTGGACCTCGGGCGCGCATTATTCCGACTACGGCATCCTGCTGACCCGTACCGATCCGACCGTGCCCAAGCACAAGGGCCTCACAATGTTCTTCCTGGACATGAAGAGCCCGGGCGTCGAGGTGCGGCCCATCAAGCAGGCGAGCGGCGCCTCCGACTTCAACGAGGTCTATTTCACCAATGTCCGCATCCCCGATCATCAGCGCCTCGGCGAGGTCGGTGACGGCTGGAATGTCTCGCTGACCACGTTGATGAACGAGCGCAGCGCGATCGGCGCCGCCGTCTCGACCGGCTTCCCGGAGCTGTTCGAATATTGCTCGAGCTTGATGCTCGACGATGGTCCGGCGATCGAGGATCGCGCGGTGCGCTCGAAGCTCGCGAACTGGGCAGTGAAGGCGAGCGGGCTGAAATACACCAGCATGCGCGCGATCTCCGCGCTGTCGAGGGGCGAGCGGCCGGGGCCCGAAAATTCCATCGGTAAACTGGTGGCGGGCTCGATGATCCAGGACGTCGCGACCTACGCGCTGGATCTGCAAGGTGCAGCCGGCGTCGTTAGCGGTGAAGATGCCGAACTGGCCGGCCGCTTCCAGGCGATGCTGTTGCGCGCGCCCGGTACGCGCGTCGAAGGCGGCACCGACGAGATCATGCGCAACATCATCGCCGAGCGGGTGCTGGGCCTGCCCGGCGACATCAGGGTCGACAAGGACGTGCCGTTCAACAAGATCCCGACCAAGGGAAGATAAGTTCGCAGGGTGGGTTAGCCGAAGGCGTAACCCACCTCTTTCGTCCCCGCGTCAGCAGAAGCGGTGGGTTACGCTTCGCGGACCCACCCTACGCACCGAGCAAGCATTTGAGAGGTCCGCCATGAATTTCGACGACACCCCGCAGGAAGCCGCATTCCGCGAGACCGCGCGCAAATGGGTTGCCGCCAACGCGCCGAAAGAACTCGAGGAGGAGTTGTCAAAATCCTCGCTCGGCCGCATCAGGCTTGCGAAGCACGACATGGTCGAGGTCGGCAAGGCCTGGCAGAAGAAGAAGTCGGACGGCAATTGGGCCTGCCTGCATTGGCCGAAGGAATATGGTGGCCGTGGCGCCACGCCGATCGAGAAGGTGATCTGGCAGCAGGAGGAGGGCGTCTACGGCAAGTTGACCCAGCCGTTCCAGATCGGTGAGGGTATGTGCGGCCCGACCGTGATGGCCTGGGGCAGCGAGGAGCATAAGCGTCGCTATCTGCCGAAGCTCGCCTCCGGCGAGGAAATCTGGTGCCAGTTGTTCTCCGAGCCCGCCGGCGGCTCCGATGTCGCGGGCCTTCGCACGCGCGCGGAAAAGCAGGGTGACAATTGGGTCATCAACGGCCAGAAGATCTGGACCTCCGGTGCGCATTACTCCGACTACGGCCTCCTGATCACCCGCACCGATCCTGGTGTGCCCAAGCACAAGGGCCTCACCATGTTCTTCCTGGACATGAAGAGCAAAGGCGTCGAGGTTCGGCCGATCAAGCAGGCCAACGGCATGCAGGAGTTCAACGAAGTCTATTTCACCGACGTCGTGATCCCAGACAGCCAGCGTCTCGGCGCGATCGGCGAAGGCTGGAGCGTATCGCTGACCACGCTGATGAACGAGCGCATGTCGATCGGTGCGCGGCTTGCAACCGGTGTGCCTGAGCTGTTCGACTTCTGCTCGAACCTGATGCTGGAGGACGGGCTTGCGATCGACGATCCGGCCGTGCGCTCAAAGCTTGCGAGCTGGGCGGTGAAGTCGAGCGGGCTGAAATACACGAGCTACCGTGCGATCTCGGCACTGTCGAAGGGCGAGCGTCCCGGCCCCGAAAACTCCATTGGCAAGCTGGTGTCGGGCGTGATGCTGCAGGATATCGCGACTTACGCGATGGATCTCCAGGGCGCTGCCGGGTTGCTCACCGGGGATGCGGAGGAAACCGTCCAGGGCCAATTTCAGCAGATGCTGCTGTCCTCTCCCGGGATGCGCATTGCCGGCGGCACCGACGAGATCCTGCGCAACATCATCGCCGAGCGCGTGCTGGGCCTGCCGGGCGACATCCGTGTCGACAAGGACTTGCCGTATAACAAGATCCCGACCAAGGGGCGGTGATAACCCACCCTACGAAGAGCGAGCTGATCCATGGACGCAAAAGTAAGCCAGAACGACCGCATCGGCGTGCTCGAAGACCTCCTCAACGAGCGCTACTCGGTTCGCGCTTTCTTGCCGAAAGAGGTCGACCGCGCCACCATCGAGCATGTGCTCACGACGGCACAGCGCACCGCGTCCTGGTGCAACAGCCAGCCCTGGCAGGTCATCATCGCCAGCGGCGAGGCCAAGGAGCGCTTCCGCCAGCTGATCTACAAGGAGGCTTCGGGCGGCCTCGGCGACGACTACGATTTCACGCCGCCGCGCGAATATGTCGGGGTCTATCTCGAACGCCGCCGCGAGAGCGGCTTTCAGCTCTACAACACCCTCGGCATTGTCAGAGGCGACAAGATGGCTTACGCAAAACAGGCGCTGGAGAACTACAATTTCTTCGGCGCGCCGCATGTCGCGATCATTCACACCAACGAGCCGCTCGGCATCTACGGCGCGATCGATTGCGGTGCCTACGTCTCGAATTTCATGCTCGCCGCGCAAGCGCTCGGGCTCGGAACGATTCCGCAGGCCGCATTGGCGCGACATTCCGGCCTGATCCGCCGCCACTTCGACCTGCCTGACGACCGCCGTGTCGTCTGCGGCATCTCGTTCGGCTATGCCGACAACGCCCATAAGGTCAACAGCTACCGCACCTCGCGGGCATCGGTCGCCGACACGGTGACGTTCGTCGGGAAATAACCTGCACGCGCGCCAAGACGGCCGCGCAAACGGCCGCCTTCACAGCTGTCGCCCTCAATCGATTGACGCGCTATCCGCCGCTGCCGCCGATCACGGCGCGCACGGTCTCGTCGGGTCCGAAGTCCTCGGCGCCGTCGACATAGAGCAGTGCGGCGAGCTTCGAGCGCGCGCGATTGACGCGGCTCTTGATGGTGCCGACCGCACAGCCGCAGATCGAGGCCGCATCCTCATAGGAGAAGCCGGAGGCACCGACCAGGATCAAGGCTTCGCGCTGGTCCTGCGGAAGCTTGTCGAGCGCGGTGCGAAACTCCTCGAACTCGAGATGGGCGTTCTGCGAGGGCTGTGTCTTCAGCGTCTTGGCATAGTTGCCCTCGGCGTCCTCGACCTCGCGCCGCCGCTTGCGATAGTCGGAGCGGAACAGGTTGCGCAGGATCGTGAACAGCCATGCCGGCAGGTTGGAGCCGGGCTGAAACGAGTCGATGTTGGCGAGCGCGCGCAACAGCGTCTCCTGCACCAAATCGTCGGCGCGGTCCGCATTGCCGCTGAGCGAGATCGCGAACGCGCGCAGGCTCGGCACGGCCGCGAGGATGTCGTCACGCAGGGAGTTCGTGAGAGGCATTAATCCCTCCCATTGTTGTCGTTGGAGCCCCCAGCCCCATTCTCGTTTGGAGATCCACCTCCGGGCGCATCAAGCTTCTTGATGAGTTCCGCGAACCGGTCCGGAACCCCCTGCCGCACGACGTCGTCGTACATGGCGCGCAGTTGGTGCCCGATCCGGGATTGAATCTCCGGAGTTAGGCCTCCCTTGCCGGGGGTCGTGCTTTTGCTGGCTTGAGACTTGAGATCTTTCATGACCTGTTCCACGTTTCCCCGAGTTAAGTGACTGCAAAATAGAGAAGTTTTCTCAACCGGGAGCCGTTCCCTGGACGAGTTCAATTCCAGGTTCGACAAAAAGTTCCCCCCTCTGCGGAACTTTTCTTATCCTGAGGCGTAATCAGCCCCAGCAGGGGAACCCGGGCCTCCCCTCATATTGCCTGGTTCTTCAAGGTTGGCCCGATGATGAATGGAGTGGGGATGTCCCGTTCACAGCTCGTTGCTGAACACTTGCCGTTGTTGCGCCGGTATGCACGCGCCCTGACGGGCAGCCAGGCCTCCGGCGACGCCTATGTCGCAGCCATGTTGGAAGCCATGCTGGGAGATCCGTCGGTGCTCGAAGAGAGCCACGGGCCGCGCGCCGGCCTGTTCCGGCTGTTCACCCAGATCTGGAATTCGGTCTCGGTCAATGACGACGCCGAGGTGGCGACGCTGCCGATGCCGCCGGAGCGGCGGCTGTCCAACATCACGCCGTTGCCGCGGCAGGCTTTCCTGCTGCTCTCGCTCGAAGGGTTTTCGGAAGAGGAAGTTGCCTACATTCTCGCGACCGATGTCGCCGAGACGCGGCGGCTGGCCGACACCGCCGGCCGCGAGATGGCGGCGGAGATCGCGACCGACGTCCTGATCATCGAGGACGAGACCTTCATTGCCATGGATCTCGAGAGCCTGGTGAAGAATCTCGGCCACAATGTCGTCGGCGTCGCGCGCACCCATGCCGATGCGGTGGCGCTGGCCAAGAACAAGCGGCCGGGCCTCATCCTTGCCGACATCCAGCTTGCCGACGGTTCGTCGGGCCTGGACGCCGTCAACGAGCTGCTCCGCACCTTCGAGGTGCCGGTGGTGTTCATCACCGCCTATCCGGAGCGCTTCCTCACCGGCGAACGCCCGGAGCCGGCCTTCCTGATTTCAAAGCCGTTCCAGCCCGCCATGGTGTCGGCGGTGGCGAGCCAGGCGCTGTTCTTCCAGCGCAATTCGCGCAACCGCACGCCGAAGGCGCCTGCGGCGTAAGGCTCGGGCGGTCCGGCACAACGCCAAGTGACCCAATCCGGCGTGCTGCAAGGCACGCCGGATTTTTCACGGCCGCTTGACGCCCATCGCGTTCGCCGCTCATACCTCGTGCATCGCCCCACATTGGAGACGTGCACCATGGACCAGCAGCTGCTCGACCGCCTCGCCATCCGCGACCTCGTCGAGAACTGGGCGGTGTGGCGCGATGCAGGCGATTGGGAGCGGTTTGCTTCCGTCTGGCACGAAGACGGCTGGATGTCCGCCACCTGGTTTCAGGGGCCGGCACGGGACTTCATGCGCGTCAGCCAAGAGGGCTTTGCCAAGGGCGTGCGCATCCTGCATTTCCTGGGCGGCACCAGCATCGATCTCGCAGGCGAGCGGGCCATTGCGCAGACCAAGATGACGATCTCGCAGCGGGCTTTGGTGCACGACGTGCTCTGCGACGTCGTATGCACCGGGCGGTTCTACGATTTCCAGGAGAAGCGGAAAGGTCAGTGGGGCATCGTCCGCCGCCAGCCGATCTACGAGAAGGACCGGATCGATCCGGTCGATCCTGCCGCGACCCTTCGCCTCGACCAGCAGGCGCTGGCAGCGCTGCCTGAAGGCTACCGCCACCTCGCCTACATGCAGGAGTTGATCGGCTACAAGGTCAAGCGCGACATGCCGGGCCTCATCGGCGCCGAGGTCGAGAAGCTCTATGCCGAGGGACGGGAGTGGTTGGCGGGGAAGACCAGATAGTCTGCAAGCAAGGTGAGCCCAGACAAAAGTAAGGCGCGACTGGCATCACCACAGTCGCGCCCTACGTCGCCGGCTTATGGGGCAGGGGGGAATAGCCGGCTGTTGGAACGACTCCCAGGGGCGAGAGTCGTTCCAGGTGATTGCAAATTTTTTTGTTCGGCTTTTTGTGCGGCCTGGCGTGAATTTGGGACACGGTTAAGTGATCTTAACGTCTCGGAAACTCCGCTCCTCCCTCCGCGTTGTTCCCGCGATCGCCATGGGGCGAGGGATCGACAGCCATGCCACAGACTCAAAAGGTATTTTTTGGTGCCGTCGCACTCGTCGCGACGCTGGGCGCCGTTCAGGTCGGCGCCGTGCAGCTGGCCTCCGGCCACGATCTGGCCTCCCGCTGGGAAGCGCTCGCTGACCAGCCGGGCCAAACCTCGGGCCCCAATGTCGCAAGTCACAATGTCAATCGCACCGGCAAGTCCGACCGTCAGGCCGCGCTGAAGCCATCGGCAGTTCCAACCCGCACCGTCTCGATGCGGCTGAACGATCTGCCCGATACGTCGGTGCTGCTCCGCGTGCCCGCGGCCATCGAGACCGGCAACGCCAAGCCGGCGCCTACGCTGCTGAAGTCTGGCCGCAAGCCGACGATCGCCTGCGAGCCGATGGTCAGCTCCCTGACCGAGGTCGCCAAATTGCTGCAGCCAGGCCGTTGCGTGACCTGATCCGCATCGGCCCTCGTGCGAAAACCGCTCTCCTGTCGGGAGGGCGGTTTTGGGCGTCCACTTGATCCCCTATCCCATCACGTTATATCCCGGCTTTCTCCATTTCTGATTGACCGGGTAAACGCATGACGACGTCCGACACGGCTACGCATACGCAACCTTTCCAGGCCGAGGTTTCCGAACTGCTGCACCTGATGGTGCATTCCGTCTATTCGGAGACCGACATTTTCCTGCGCGAGCTCGTCTCCAACGCCTCCGACGCCTGCGACAAGTTGCGCTATGAGGCGATCGCCAATCCGGGCCTGCTGGGCGAGGGCGACGAGCTCAAGATCCGGGTCATCCCGAACAAGACAGCGGGAACGCTTGTTGTCGCCGACAACGGCATCGGCATGGAGCGGCAGGAGCTGATCGACCATCTCGGCACCATCGCCCGCTCCGGGACCAAGGCCTTCGTGTCGAAGCTGAAGGAAGCCAAGGACGGCCTCAGCCTGATCGGCCAGTTCGGCGTCGGCTTCTATTCCGCCTTCATGGTCGCCGACAAGATCGTCGTCATCAGCCGCCGCGCCGGCGAGAGCGATGTCTGGACCTGGACGTCATCAGGCGGCTCCGGCTTCGAGATCGCGCGCGCCAGTGACGAAGAGGCGGCCCGTGTGGCGCGGGGCACCGAGATCGTCCTGCACCTGAAGGACGACGCCAGGAAATATCTCGAGACCTACGAGATCGAGCGCATCGTCAGCGCCTATTCCGACAACATCCTGTTCCCGATCGAGCTGGTGCCGGAAGAGGGCGAGCCGCACCAGATCAATTCGGCGAGCGCGCTGTGGCAGCGCTCGAAATCGGAGCTGACGGCGGAAGACTACAAGAAGGCCTATCAGCAGATCGCGTCCGCCTTCGACGATCCCGCGATGACGCTGCACTACCGCGCCGAAGGCCGCTACTCCTACGCGGTGCTGCTGTTTGCGCCGTCGGCCAAGCCGTTCGACCTGTTCGAGCCGAACCGCAAGGGCCGCGTCAAGCTCTATGTCCGCCGCGTCTTCATCACCGACGACGCCGATCTGCTGCCCGGCTATCTGCGCTTCATCCGCGGTGTCGTCGACAGCGAGGATCTCCCGCTCAACATCTCGCGCGAGATGCTCCAGAACAACCCGCAACTGGCGCAAATTCGCAAGGCCGTGGCGACCCGCGTCGTCAACGAGCTCGAAGGCCTCGCCGACAAGGACGCCGAGAATTTCGCAAAGATCTGGGACGCCTTCGGTGCGGTGCTGAAGGAGGGCATCTACGAGGATTTCGAGCGCCGCGAAAAGCTGTTGGCGCTGTCGCGCTTCACCACCACGGCCGGCGAGAAACGCGCGCTCAAGGACGTCGTCGCCGATTTCAAGCCGAACCAGACCGAGATCTATTATCTGGTCGGTGACAGCATCGAGCGGCTGAAGTCCAGTCCGCGGCTGGAAGCGGCGGCCGCGCGCGGCATCGAGGTGCTGCTGCTGTCCGATCCGGTCGACGCGTTCTGGACATCGATGTCGACGGAGTTCGAAGGCAAGCCGCTGAAGTCGCTGAGCCAGGGCGATCTCAATCTCGACCTGATTCCACGCGTCGACGAAAAGGACGAGGAGAAAAAGGACGAGCCCCAGGCGGACGAGGCCGCCACGATCGCGGTGATCAAGGCGGCGCTGGGCGAACGCGTCAGCGACGTCAAGGCCTCGACCCGCCTGACAAGCTCGGCGTCCTGCCTCGTCGCCGACAGCCAGGGCCCGAGCCGCGAGCTCGAGCGCATCCTGGCGCAGCAAAATCGCGGCCTGCGCACCCGGCCCATCCTGGAGATCAACCTGCGCCACCCCATGGTCACGGCGATCACCAGGGCCCAGGCCGGCTCCAAGACCGTCGACGACCTCAGCCTGCTCCTGCTCGAACAGGCGCAGATCCTGGATGGCGAGCTGCCTGAAGATCCGGCGGCGTTTGCCGCGAGGTTGAACCGGCTGGTGTTGCAGGGGCTGGGCTGACGCGGGCCCTGCTCACTCCGCCGCGTCCTTCTGCTCCTCGCCCTCTTTCTCCACCACCGGCTTCCTCTCCATCCAGCGTGACAGCGTGTTGGAGAGGCGGTCGAGGTAGAGGTAGACGACGGGGGTCGTGAACAGGGTCAGCGCCTGGCTGACGATGAGGCCGCCGACCATGGCATAGCCGAGCGGTTGGCGGATCTCGGCGCCGGTGCCGGTGCCGAGCATCAGGGGCACGCCGCCGAGCAATGCTGCCATCGTGGTCATCATGATCGGTCGGAAGCGCAGCAGCGCGGCCTGGCGAATCGATTGCTCCGGCGTCAGGTGCTGCTCGCGCTCGGCGACGATGGCGAAGTCGACCATCATGATGCCGTTCTTCTTGACGATGCCGATCAGAAGGATGACCCCGATCAGGGCGATCAGGCTGAAATCGAAGCCGAAGACCATCAGGATCGCGATTGCTCCGACGCCGGCGGAGGGCAGTGTGGACAGGATGGTCAGCGGGTGGATGTAGCTCTCGTAGAGCACTCCCAGCACCAGATAGACCACGACGAGCGCGGCGAGGATCAGCATCGGCACGGTGCCGAGCGACTGCTGGAATGCCTGTGCCGTTCCCTGGAAGCTCATCGACAGCGTCGGCGGCGCCCCCATCTCGTTCACCGCGCGCATCACGGCCGCGGTCGCCTGTCCGAGCGCGATACCCTCGGCAAGGTTGAAGCTGATCGTCACGGCCGGAAACTGGCTCTGATGCGCGATCGCGAGCGGTCGCACCGGCTCGTTGTTCCAGCTGCAGACGACCGAGAGCGGGACCTCGTCGCCGGTCAGCGGTGACTTGATGTAGAGCTTGTCGAGCGTGTCGAGCTTGCCTTGCAGCGCCGGGGTTATCTCGAGCACGACGTGATAGCTGTTGGTCTGCGTGAAATATTGCGCCACCTGGCGCTGGCCGAAGGCGTCGTAGAGCGTGTCGTCGATCAACTGTGGCTGGATGCCATAACGCGCGGCGGTGTCGCGATTGATCGTGAGCTGTACGGTCGTGCCCTCGGTCTGCTGGTCGGTGGCGACGTCGCGAAGCTCCGGCAGGCCTTTCATGTCCGTCAGGATCTTCGGCGCCCAGGCGTTCAGCTCGGCAAGATTGGCGTCCTGGAGCGTGAACTCGAACTGGGTGCGGGTGGCGCGTCCGCCGAGCCGTACATCCTGCGAGGCTTGCATGTAGAGCCGTGCGCCTTCGACCTTGGCGAGCTGCGGTCGCAGCCGCGCAATGATCTGTTGTGCATTGGCGTCGCGCTCCCCGATCGGCTTGAGTGTGACATACATGCGCCCGGAATTCAGCGCCGTGCCGCCGCCGCCGATGAACATCGCGATGGAATCGACTGCAGGGTCGGCCTGCACGATGGCATTGAGCTCCTCCTGCCGCCGCTTCATCTCGGCGAAGGAGATATCCTGGGGCATCTCCGACACGGCGGTGAGGAAGCCGTTGTCCTGCTGCGGGAAGAAGCCCTTGGGGATCAGGACGAATAGCAGCCCCGACAGCGCGACGGTGGCGAAGAAAACGCAGAGCGTGATCAGGCTGTGCCGCAGCGCGAGGTCGAGCCCGCGCTCATAGGCGCCGAGCAGGCGCTCGAACAGCCGCTCGCTCCATTGGTAGAAGCGACCGTGGCGGGCTTCGTGGTCGGAACGCAGGAAGCGTGAGGCCATCATCGGCGTCAGGCTCAGCGAAACCACGAGCGAGACGAAGATCGCCATCGACAGCGTCACCGCGAATTCGCGGAACAGCCGGCCGATGATGCCGCCCATCAGCAGCAGCGGGATCAGCACGGCGACCAGCGAAATGCTGATGGAAACGATGGTGAAGCCGATCTCGGCTGCACCCTTGTAGGCGGCGGTAACAGGGTTTTCGCCCTGCTCGACATAGCGCGTGATGTTCTCCAGCATCACGATGGCGTCGTCGACCACGAAGCCGACCGCGATGGTCAGCGCCATCAGCGAGAGATTGTCCAGGGAGTAGCCGAACACCCACATCAGCGAGCAGGCGCCGAGCAGCGCCAGCGGTACCGTGATGCTCGGGATGATGGTGGCCCAGAAGCTGCGCAGGAAGATGAAGATCACCATCACCACCAGAACGATGGTGATCAGGAGCGTGATCTGCACGTCATCGACCGCGGCGCGGATGGTGATGGTGCGGTCGCTGATGATCTTGATGCCGATCGCCGGCGGGATCGCCGCGATGAGCCGCGGCAGCTTCTGCTTGATGCGGTCGACCGTCTCGATGACGTTGGCGCCGGGCTGCTTGAAGATGACCAGGAACACGCCCCGCTTGCCGTCGGCCCAGGCCGCGGTCTTCATGTCCTCCGGACCCGACACCGCCTCGCCGATGTCGCGAATCCGCAAAGGCGCGCCGTTGCGATAGGCGATAATCACATCCTGCCACTGCGCGGCCTCGAGCAGCTGGTCGTTGGCATAGACCGTATAGGCGCGCCGGGCGCCGTCGATGCTGCCCTTGGGGCTGTCCGTGGTCGCGATCGCGATCTGGCTGCGCACGTCCTCCAGCGAAAGTCCCTTGGCGACCAGCTTGGCCGGGTCGATCTGGATGCGGACCGAGGGCTTCTGCTGTCCGCCGACGAACACCTGGGCGACACCGGGAATCTGGCTGATCTGCTGCGCGAGCTGGGCGTCGGTACGGTCGCTGACGGTGGTCAGCGGCAGCGTGTCGGAGGTCGCCGACAGGATCATGATCGGCGAATCCGCCGGGTTGACCTTTCTGTAGGTCGGGGGTGAGGGCAGGTTCTTCGGCAACTGGCCGCCCGCGGCGTTGATCGCGGCCTGCACGTCGTTGGCGGCGGCATCGATCAGGCGATTGAGATCGAACTGGATGGTGATCGATGCCGAGCCGAGCGAGCTCGTCGAGGTCATCTGCGTGATGCCGGGGATTTGCGCGAGCTGGCGCTCCAGCGGCTGCGCCACGGAGGACGCCATGGTTTCCGGGCTGCCGCCCGGGAGCGAGGCGGAAACCTGGATGGTCGGAAAGTCGACCTGCGGCAGCGGCGCAACCGGCAGCAGAGGGTAGGCCACGAGGCCTACGAACAAGATGCCCGCCATCAGCAGCGAGGTGCCGATTGGATAGCGGATAAATGGAGACGAGATACTCTCTTGCATGCCCTGAGCCCACAGACCGGCGAGCGCATCTTCTCGCCGCGTACGGCGGAGCCGCACTCGAGAGATCGAGAGCGAATCTGCGTTTCCTTCAGCCCGTATGTTTTTCGATGCCCCGGAACGTCATCGCTCCGGGGCCGGCGTTGTCATCGAGAGACTAGTCGGTTCGCCCAGGCCTGCGAATGGTTTCCTGCGCCGGTGGCGTGCGACCTTTGTCGAAGGATTGTTGTCGCGAGATATGCATTGAGTGCAGATCGCCCAAGGAGCGCCTTTGCGGTTTCAGTCAGTTAAGGCGCCGTGTCGCATCGTTTTTTGGTGCGTGTCACAAGCGGGAGAGGTATGAATAGGAACGATCGCTTCTTCCGCGCTGCTGTGCCATATCGAAATAGCATAACGCCTGCCGTCGCTACCGATTCGAGGAAATGTCCGATGCGCCTGCCTCTCCTGACCATCACAGCCATTGCCACGCTGTTCGTCGCGGCAGATGCCAGCGCCCAGACCTACGATCCGCGTTATCCGGTGTGCATGCACGTCTATGCGGGCGGCGGCCCCAGTGGGGGCGGCGCCAACTGGTTCGACTGCTCCTTCACGTCGCTGCCGCAGTGCCGCGCCACGGCATCGGGCCTCGCGGCCAGCTGCGACCTCAATCCCTACTACGCTTTCGACGAGCCGCCGCCCCCGCCGCGCAGGCGTCACAAGAAGGTATATTGACGGACCGGGATGCGTCGTACGGGGTAACCACCAGCTTGCTTAGCGCGCAAAAGCAGCAAGCTATTCCTTCTTGATCCCCGACAGCTCGACCACTTTGCGCCAGCGCTCGGTTTCGGCGGTGAGCATGCCACCGAATTCGCCGGCCTTGCCGTGAAGCGGGATCGCGCCCGAGTTCGGCGATGCGGGCTTTGATCTCGGGATCGGATAAAGCCGCGTCGACCTCGCGATTTAGCAGGTCGACGATCTCGCGCGGCGTGTCGTAGGGCGCGCCGGCGCCGTAGAAGGATGAAGTCTCGTAGCTGGACAGCGTGTCCGCGATCGGTGGCACACCGGCCATCGACTTGAACAGCTCGCCGGAGAGATGCAACGACGTGCCGATGCCGGAGGAGGCGATCGACATCTTGCCGGGATTGGCCTTGGCATAGGCGATGAAGTCCGCGACGTTCTTCACCGGCAAATCGTTGTCGACGACCAGCACCAGCGGAATGCGTGCGACGCCGGCGACCGGTGCGATGCCTTTGGCGAAATCATAGGGCAGGGCCGGATCGAACGAGGCATTGATCGCGTTCGCGGTCGAGGTCAGCAACAACGTGTATCCGTCCGGTGCGGGCGCGATCACGGCCTGGGTTCCGATATTGCTGCCGGCGCCTGGCTTGTTCTCGACCACATTGGTTTGCCCAAGCCGGTTGGACAGGCGCTGGCAGATCAGCCGCGACAGCACGTCCGTGGCGCCGCCCGGTGCGTAAGGAACCACCCATTTCACGCTGCGCGAAGGATAGGACGGGTTGCCGATCGCAAAGGCGCGCGGCGCTACGAGCACAGCCGCGGCGCAGGTCGCGGTCTGAAGGAATCATTGTCGCCTCCAGTTCATCTCGCGCGAGGCGAGGGGGCACGCGCAGCGTGCCCGAATGACTGGATTTGCTATCGCAAGAATTGCGCGAGGTCGCGCGCCGTTCCCATCCGCTTGGTAAAGGATGATTGCAGTTAATCGAGAGCTAACCGAGTTTTACCTTGTCTCTTAACACCTGGGCAGGACGCGCGGGCTAAGCTGCCGGCAACAAGCAGATACCGTCCGAAAGAATGAACGGCATGACAACCGGCGTCATCGAGCAACCCAGAGCCGCGCGCGCGCCCTCGGCTTCGAAGATCTGGCTGAAGGCGATCGAACTGACCGCACGGATCGAGACGCTGCCGGGCCGCCTGTTCGCGGACGTCATCGACGACTGGGCGCGGCGTCAGCCCGACCGTGTCGCGCTGGTCACGGATGACGCGGCACTCGACTATGACGGCCTGTCGAAGCGCATCAATCGTTACGCGCGCTGGGCGCGTTCGGTTGGCGTCGTCAAGGGCGACATCGTCGGCCTGATCATGCCGAACGGCGTCGATTATGTCGCAGCCTGGCTCGGGATCAGCCGTGTCGGCGGCGTGGTGGCGCTGCTCAACACCAAGCTCGTCGGGAAATCTCTCGCGCATTGCATCGATGTCGCAAAGCCCTCTCACATCATCGTCGCGCATGATCTCGCCGCGACGCTGGCGAGCGCAACGTCGCATCTCAAGACAAGTGCAGAAATCTGGACCCACGGCGATGCCCGCAGCGAGCGTGCGATCGACGTGGCGCTCGCCGCGCTCGATGACGGGGCGCTGTCGCCGGAGGAGCACGGTGGCGTCGCCATCGATGATCGCGCGCTGCTGATCTACACCTCAGGCACGACGGGACTGCCGAAAGCGGCCAGCATCAGCCACCGCCGAATTCTCAACTGGGGTTTCTGGTTTGCCGGCCTCACCGGCGCGACGCCGCAGGACCGGCTCTATGATTGCCTGCCGCTGTTTCACTCGGTCGGCGGCATTGTCGCGCCGTGCAGCATGCTGGCCGCCGGCGGCTCGGTGGTGATCGCGGAGAAGTTTTCGACGTCGAATTTCTGGTCCGACATCGTCCGGCACGACTGCACGCTGTTTCAATATATCGGCGAACTCTGCCGCTACCTGCTCAAGGCGCCGCCGTCGGAATACGAGAACCGCCATCGTCTGCGGATGGTTTGCGGCAATGGCCTGCGCGGCGACATCTGGGAGGATTTCCAGGGCCGCTTCGCCATTCCCCGCATTCTCGAATTCTATGCCGCGACCGAAGGCAATTTCTCGCTGTTCAACGTCGAGGGCCTGCCGGGTGCGATCGGCCGCATCCCGCCGATGCTGGCGCATCGCTTTCCTGCCGGCCTCGTCAGGCTCGATCCGGATACCGGGGCGCCCCTGCGCGATGTCGAGGGCTTTTGCATCGCCTGCGCCCGCGGTGAGGCTGGCGAGGCCATCGGCCGCATCGGCAGGGCAGACGAGGGCGGTGGCCGCTTCGAGGGCTACACCGATGCCGGCGAGACCGAGAAGAAGATCCTGCGCGATGTCTTTGCCAAGGGTGATGCCTGGTTCCGCACCGGCGATCTGATGCGGCTCGACGACAAAGGCTTCTTCCATTTCGTCGATCGCATCGGCGACACTTTTCGCTGGAAGGGCGAGAACGTCGCGACCTCGGAAGTCAACGACGCCGTGCGCGATTTCACCGGCGTGGTCGATGCCACCACCTACGGCGTCAGCATTCCCGGCACGGATGGCCGCGCCGGCATGAGCGCGATCGTCGTGAACGAGGGATTTGATATCGCGGCCTTGCCTGCGCATCTCGCACAGCGCCTGCCGGCCTACGCCCGTCCCGTTTTCATTCGCATCTCGCGCGAGCTCGATGCGACCGAGACGTTCAAGCAGAAGAAGGGTGAACTTGCCCGCGAGGGCTTCGATCCCGGGGCGGTGACGGACCCGATGTTCATGCTCGAGCCGAAATTCGGCGCCTATGTCGCCCTCGATCCCGAAGTATTTGCGCAGATCGAGGACGGTGCGATCAGGCTGTAGCCGCGCCAAAATCGGCAGATAGGTCCAATTTTATCTGAATTGTCCAAGAGGGCATTTACTTCTGTCCGGTAAACAAGCGGCCATGGGAGGCGGTCTTCGAGAGCCGCCGCAAGAAACACGGTTGGTTAACTAAGCAAGAGGCGAGAAAGCCATGTCGGTCAGGTCTAAAGTCATCGAGGCGATCCAGCAGATCGCCAAAGAGCAGCACGTCACGCTTCCCGCCCTCTCGGACGATTTGTCCCTGCACGAGACGGGTTTTGACTCGCTCGCCTTCGCCATCCTGGTCGCGCGTCTCGAGGACGAGACCGGCGTCGACCCCTTCACCATTTCCGAGGACGCAGCGTTCCCCGCCACGGTTGGCGATTTCGTGCGGGCCTACGAAAATGTCCCCGCGTGAGATTTTTGCGCTCCGTGACCATCTCGGCGCGGAACTGAAAGACCGGACGCTGTCGGACGCGCACCATGTGGTGTCGCTGACCGACATCCTGTCGCAGACGGTTCTCGGTGGCCGCCTGCGCGAGCTGTCCGGCCGCGCCGTCCTGCTCAAGCTGTCGGACCAGCTCCGGTCGGGCGTTGCCATGATCGAGCTCGACGGCATCGCCCGTCGCATGCTGCTGTGCCCGCCGGATCTCAACCCCGCGCATCTGGAGGCGCTGATCGCCGATGCCGGGATCGACGCCGTCGTCACCGACGAGCCCGATTGCTGGGCGGGGACCGGCGTGTCGCTGGTCGTCACCGCACAATTACCGCTCCAGGCGACGGCGCCTGCCAGGACAGAGCGCGCCACGGAATGGCTGATGCTAACCTCCGGCACATCAGGCGTGCCGAAAATCGTCGGTCACACGCTGGAAGCGCTCACCGGCGCCATCGTCGCTGAAGGTCCCGCAAAGGGACCCGCGCCGGTCTGGGCGACGTTCTACGACATTCGCCGCTATGGCGGCTTGCAGATCTTCCTCCGCGCCATCGTCTCCGGCGGCTCGATGGTGCTGTCTGACCCGCACGAGGCGCTGGCCGATCACGTCGCGCGGCTGAATGCGCGCGCCGTCTCCCACATCTCCGGTACGCCCTCGCACTGGCGCAAGCTCCTGATGAGCGGCTCGGCCGCGCAATTCGCTCCTCGCTATGTTCGTCTCTCCGGCGAGATCGCCGACCAGGCGGTGCTCGACGGGCTGAAGGCGGCTTTCCCCAATTCCTCCGTCGGGCACGCCTATGCCTCGACCGAGGCGGGCGTCGGCTTCGCGGTCAATGACGGGCTTGAAGGTTTTCCGGCCGACTATCTCGGCAACCGCAACGGCGTCGAGATGAAGGTCGTCGACGGCTCGCTGCGCATTCGCTCGACGCGCACGGCGCACGCCTATATCGGCCGTAACGCCGCCGCGCTCACCGATGGCGACGGGTTCGTCGACAGCGGCGACATCGTCGAGTTGCGGGGCGACCGCTATTATTTCGTCGGCCGCCGCGGCGGCATCATCAATATCGGCGGGCTGAAGGTTCATCCAGAAGAGATCGAAGCGGCGATCAACCGTCACCCGGACGTGCGGATGTCGCGCGCGAAGTCGCGGCGCAGCCCGATCACCGGGGGCATCGTCGTCGCCGACGTGATTCTCGCCGAAGGCACCGATCAGGCCCGGGCGAAGGAGATCCGCGACCAGATCCTTGATCAGTGTCGCTCGCAGCTGGCCTCGCACAAGGTGCCGGCGGTGATCCGCTTCGTCGAGGCCCTCGACGTCACCCCGGCCGGTAAACTGGCACGCACCGATGCATAATGTTCTCGTCACCGGCGGCAGCCGCGGCATTGGCCTTGCGATCGGAAAGCGCCTGGTCGGCGCCGGCTACAACGTCATTGCGGCGGCGCGGCGCGAGACCGACGAGCTCAAAGCCGCGATCGCGGAGTCGGATGGGCGCCTGCATTTCCGTGCCTGCGATCTCGCCGTGATCGATGCGATTCCGGCGTTCGCAAAGCTGGTGCGCGACGAGTTCGGTCCGACCTATGGCCTCGTCAACAATGCCGGCCTCGGCACCGAGGGCCTGCTCGCGACCATGCACAATTCGGAGATCGAGGCGCTGGTGCAGCTCAACGTGCTGTCGCCGATCATCCTCACGAAATATGTCGCGCGGCAGATGATGGCCGATGGCGCAGGCCGCATCATCAACATCTCCTCGATCATCGCGACGACGGGCTATAACGGCCTCTCGGTCTATGGTGCGACCAAGGCTGCGGCGACCGGCTTCACGCGTTCGCTCGCGCGCGAGGTCGGCAAGCTCGGCATAACCGTGAATGCGATCGCGCCCGGCTTCATCGATACCGAGCTGACGCACAATCTCTCCGAGGATGGCCGCAAGCGCATCGCTGGCCGCAGTGCGCTGCGCCGCCTGCCGGAGACTGATGACGTCGCGCGCATGGTGGAATATCTGCTCGGCGAGGGCGGTCGCAACGTCACCGGCACGGTGTTCACGATCGACGCCGGCAATACGGCATAAGGCGGAACTCTGCCATCGCAATCGGGTTGATTCGGCACAATGACATCGGGCCGGATTTGGTCGTAAGATGTTTCGTCATCGATTGGGTTACGTCAATCGAACTGCCCTAACCGACAGGGAGCAGTCCATGGCTTCTCAAAATATGGTCACGTCAAACGTCACCGTTGCAAATCAGGGCGGGACACCTGCGGAGCCGTCGTCTGCGAAGCTGGACGAGGCGCGTTGCCCGCCGATGTCGCATCAAAACTCCGGTGGTCATGGCTATGAAATGTATCCGCAGCAATTCGTGCGGCTGATCGGCTGTCATGACGCGCCGTCGCCAGGCTTGCGCAAGCGCCAGCACGAGAAGCTGCATTAGCGCGTATCGGCGCTCACGTCTGCTGTTTCGGCAGATCAATCCGCTCGTGGGAGAATTCGGGAGGTCCCTCGGTGAGGCGGCGAATGCGGCGCTCGCGCTCGTCCGCGGGGAGAGCCGGATCGAGCAGCCCCTCGATTTCATGCACCGCGATTTCTTCGATCCTGGCGGCATCCGATGTGATCGTGATCTCGGGCGATGCCGGCATCGCGGGGGCGAGCTTCAGACCCAGTTCGAGGAGCTGGTAGATCGCGTCCGAGCGCGAGAGGTGACGAGCCCGGGCCCAGGCGTCGATGGCCGCGGTCAGCCGTTCCGGCAGTTTTACGGCACTGATGATGTCAGGCACCTCGATGATCCCGTGCAACGCCTCTGAGAGTTTGAGAGCGTAGGCCTGATCCCAGAGCCGCTGTTTGACTCCGATCAATGACAATGTGCGGCATAGCGGCGCGGCGCGACCTTGTTGTCGGGCGCCATTTCGGCCAATGATCGGGGCCTCGAAAGGACCGCCCAGGCGAACCCCGATCGATCCTGCCACGTATCTCGTTCGTACGTGAGCTTTCCAACCATCCGGCACCACGCGATGATCTCAGGCGAATCCTTCTACGGCAGCATCCCTGTCTTCCGCGGCTTCACCAGCCTGATGGAGCCAAAACTCTATTCGCCGCTGCCGGAGGACTGGAGCATCGGCGTCGCCGATATCGTCGATTCCACCAAGGCGATCGCGGCGCAGCGCTACAAGGCGGTCAACATGGCCGGCGCCGCCGTGATCGCGGCGGTGACGAATGTGCTGGGGGGACGCGAATTTCCCTTCGTGTTCGGCGGCGACGGTGCGAGTTTTGCGGTCGCACCCGGCGATCTCGATGCGGCGCGCGACGCGCTGGCCGCGACCGCGACCTGGGTGCGGGAAGACCTCGACCTGAAAATGCGAGTCGCGCTGGTGCCGGTCAGCGCCATCCGGGCGAAAGGTCTCGACGTGCGCGTCGCGCGCTTCGGTCCGTCGGCCAATTTGTCGTATGCGATGTTCTCCGGCGGCGGGCTCGCCTTCGCCGACGCGGCGATGAAGCGCGGCGAGTTCGCCGTTGCCGAAGCGCCCTCCGGAACGCAGCCCGATCTATCCGGCCTGTCCTGCCGTTTCGAGGTGATGCCGGCCTCGCGCGGGATGATCCTGTCGGTGCTGGTGATGCCGGCTGCCGGCGTCGACCCGCAGGCGTTCCGCAATGTGATCGAGGACATCATCCATCTCGTCGAGCGCAGTCCGGATGCGGGCCGTCCGGTGCCGCCGCAGGGACCGCCGCTGAAATGGCCGCCGCAAGGGCTGGACTACGAGGCGCGGGCGATCCGTGGCGGCTCGTTGTTCAAGCGTCGTGCCAGCCTGCTCGCCTTCACGTTCTTCGCCTATGTCCTGATGCGCTTCGACATCAAGGTCGGCGGCTTCCTGCCAAAGGTCTACAAGCGCCAGGTGGTCGAGAATTCCGACTTCCGCAAATATGACGACGGCCTGCGCATGATCCTCGACTGCACGCCGGAACTCGAGCGCGCGCTGAGCGATCGCCTCGCGGCGGCTGCGCGCAACGGCGTCGTGCGCTACGGCCTTCATCAGCAGGATGCGGCAATGATGACCTGCTTCACCCCCTCGGCGCTGCGCAGCGATCACGTGCACTTCATCGACGGTGCGCGCGGCGGCTACGCTTCGGCGGCAACGGCGTTGAAGGCTATGGCAGCCGCGCGCTAGCGTCCCGCCCGCGTCCAGGTCTCGCCGCCGCAGAGTGCGCCGACGCAGCCTTCGACCCGCAAGCTCTCTGCGCCGGTCACGGTGACGCTGCTCGCATAGGTGCTGCCGTCGTCTGCATTGTAGATCTGGCCCGACCATTTGTTCGGGCTTGTGGGCTGCATGCCGGAGAACAGCGGCAAGCCGATCATCGGACGCTTGGCGAGCGCGGGATTGGGATTCTTGCTGTCGGTCGCGGGCTGGCCGGTCGCGGTGTCCATCGGCTCGCGCAGCCAGACGATATGGCCGCAGATGCCGCCGCCGCATTTGCTGATTTTCACGCGCGCATCGCCGGCCTGAGTGAGCCAGGTCCCGCTCGCGTCGGCATCTTGTGCATGCCCGACCGTGGTGCCGGAGAACGCCGCCAGGAGAACGGAGAGGAAGATGAATCTGCGGGACATGGTCGGGCCTCGAAATGGAGGGCGTCTCCATAGCAGCAAATCAGAATCCTGCAACGCCTGATGGAATCACATTCCTGCGTGCATTTGCCTCAGGAAGCTTTCACCACGGCAGGCCGCACAGGTCGATCGTGCCGAGCGTCGGCGCTCGGACGATGTTGAAGACGTAGGGCGCCATGACGTCGAAGCGGATGCGCCCCTCGGGCTGCTCGCAATAGACCTCGCCCTTGAAGGGCAGCCAGCTGCGGGCCTGGTAGAACGCGGCATTGTGCGGCTCGCAGAACAGGATCGCAAAACGAACCGCCTCGTTGGCGCGCATGGTGTGCACGGCGGCGTCGATCGCCATGGTCGCATAGCCGCGGTTTCTGCGATCCTCGCGCGTGCAGACGCCGCCGATACCGCCGACATGTACCTTCTGCCCATTCCAGGTGACGGTGCGGAAATAGATGCCGACGTGGCAGACAAGGCCGTCCGCCGGCGTCTCGATCAGTACGCGCAGATCGGCATTGGCCCATTTCACATGCCCCCACGGTAGCTTCGCGACGATGTCAGGTCCCCAGACCGCCTGATGCAGCGGCTTGGCGATCGGCCATGAGGCGTCGCCGTTCAAAATGTCGATCTCGATGCTCATGGCTCTGCCTTGGGTCCCGGCTGGTGGTGCATTCGTTCTGTCATAAGCGCTTCAAAGGCAATGATATTTTGCAGCACATCCGGTGAACATGCGCTTGCCTGCGGCGAAGTTGTGCAATCAGCCCGCGCGATCGCGTCATGGCTTTTCGCAAATTGGCGGTATTTAACGACGCAGGAACCTTCTATAAGGGGTGACCGTTAGAACGTTCCCCACCAGTTGCGGACAAGAACCCATGACCTTTACGCTGCCCCCACTCCCTTACGCCTATGACGCCCTCGGCCAGTTCATGTCGAAGGAGACGCTGGAATTCCACCACGACAAGCATCATCAGGCCTACGTCACCAACGGCAACAACGCGCTCAAGGGCACCGAATGGGAAGGCAAGTCCCTTGAGGAGATCGTCAAGGGCTCGTTCGGCAAGAATCCTGCGGTGTTCAACAACGCCGGCCAACACTACAACCACATCCATTTCTGGAGCTGGATGAAGCCGAATGGCGGTGGCACCAAGCTGCCGGGCAAGCTCGAGAAGAAGATCAACGAGGACCTCGGCGGCTTCGAGAAGTTCAAGACCGACTTCCAGGCGGCGGGCGTCGGCCAGTTCGGCTCCGGCTGGTGCTGGCTCCAGGTCAAGAACGGCAAGCTCGAGATCTCCAAGACCCCGAACGGCGAGAATCCGCTGGTGCACGGCGCCACCCCGATTCTCGGCTGCGACGTCTGGGAGCATTCCTACTACATCGATTATCGCAACCGCCGTCCGGATTATCTCAAGGCGTTCGTCGAGAACCTCGTGAACTGGGAATACGTCGAGTCCCTGTTCGAGAAGGCGTGAGGTTCACTCCGTCATCCCGGGGCGATGCGAAGCATCGAACCCGGGATCTCGAAAGTTCGGCTTTGCTGCCCCGGAATGAGGGAAACAAAGGCGGTCGCTCGCGCGGCCGCCTTTTTGCTGTGCGGAATTGACCTGGGGGGCGTCTTCGCGCCGTCCCGTTCCCGTTCGCGGCGGCCGCCGTCGCGCTGGCGACCGGCAAGCCCTGAGCATCCCGTGGACAGGCGTAATGTTATAATATAACGTTCTTGGCATGGTTCCCGCCGCGTCCCCCGCCCATCCTCACGACCACGCTCATGGTCATTCGTCTGGCCACTCTCACGGCCATTCCCACGAGCCCGGGCATTCGCACGGGCACGACCACACCCACGCCCATGTCCACGATGTGGCTTCGCCGCACCCGGCCCAGGACGCGCCCTGGTCGATCCTGCGCATGACGATGGCCGGCCGCCTCTCGGCCGCCGTTGCCGTCTGCGCCGTGCTCTGGGGCATCGTTTGGCTGGCGATGAGGTGACCATGGCTGCGCTACACTTTCACAACGTCACGCTCGGCTACGACCGTCACCCGGCCGTGCACCATCTCGATGGCGAGGTCGCATCCGGCGCGCTGGTCGCGGTGATCGGCCCGAACGGCGCCGGCAAGTCGACGCTGCTGCGCGGCATCGTCGGCATTCTCAAGCCGCTCGACGGCAGCATCCATCTCGGCGGGCTGGATGCCCGCGACATCGCCTATCTGCCGCAGAGCGCGGACATCGACCGCAGCTTCCCGATCTCCGTGTTCGATTTCGTCGGCACCGGCCTGTGGCGCGGGACCGGCCTGTTCGGCGGCATTGGCAAAGTCGCCCGCGAGAAGATTCTTCGCGCGATCGCCTCCGTCGGCCTCAACGGGTTCGAGAACCGCCCGATCGGCACGCTCTCCGGCGGGCAGATGCAACGCGTGCTGTTCGCGCGCGTGCTGCTCCAGGATGCGCGCCTGATCGTGCTCGACGAGCCCTTCAACGCCATCGACAGCAAGACCATTGCCGATCTGCTTACGCTGGTGAAGCACTGGCATGCCGAGGGTCGCACCGTGCTCGCCGCGCTCCACGACATGGAGATGGTACGTGCCCATTTCAGCGAGACCTTGGTACTGGCGCGCGGCCCCGTGGCCTGGGGACCGACGGCCGAGGTGCTGACGCCTGAAAACCTGATGGTCGCGATGCGGATGTGCGAAGCCTTCGACGACACCGCAGCGGCCTGCGCGGCCGACGATGTCAGCTCGCGAGCGGCGTGATCCCAGATGATCCATGACGCGCTGATCGGCCCGTTCACCGAGTTCGAATTCATGCGGCGGGCGCTTGCCGCCGTGATCGCGCTCTCGCTGGCGGGTGCGCCGATCGGCGTGTTCCTGATGCTGCGCCGGATGAGCCTCGTCGGCGATGCCATGGCGCATGCGATCCTGCCCGGCGCGGCCGTTGGCTTCCTGCTCTCCGGCCTCAATCTGTTCGCGATGACGGCCGGAGGATTGATTGCGGGCTTTGCGGTGGCGATCCTCGCCGGCGTGGTCGCGCGCTCGACCGGGCTGAAGGAGGACGCCTCGCTCGCGACATTCTATCTGGCCTCGCTGGCGCTCGGCGTCACCATCGTCTCGATCAAGGGCACCAATATCGACCTGCTGCACGTGTTGTTCGGCAACATCCTCGCCATGGACGACCAGACGCTGCTGGTGGTCGCCTTCAACGCCACGGTGACGCTGCTGGTGCTTGCGGTAATCTATCGGCCGCTGGTGATCGAGAGCGTCGATCCCCTGTTCCTGCGCACCGTCAGCCGTGCCGGCGGCCCCGCGCATCTCGCCTTCCTCGCACTGGTCGTCATCAACCTCGTCAACGGGTTTCAGGCGCTTGGTACCTTGCTGGCCGTGGGCCTGATGATCCTGCCGGCCGGCATTGCGCGGTTCTGGTCGCGCGATCTCACAATGATGATCTGCATCGCGGTCGTCGCTGCTGCTCTCTCCGGCTATGCCGGCCTCGTGCTGTCGTTCCAGACCCGCGTGCCTTCGGGCCCTGCGATCATTCTGGTGGCGACGGTATTCTACATCGTCTCGGTCCTGTTCGGCCGCGTAGGCGGTATCGTCCGGCAGATGTTTCCGGGCCGCCATCTGGAAGCGTGACGATGCGGCGCATTCTCCTCTGTTTGCTCTTGGTGATCGCCTCGCCGCTGCACGCCGCCGAGCGGCTCAATGTGGTCGCGAGCTTCTCGATCCTCGGCGATTTCGTGCGGAATGTTGGCGGCGACCGGGTCAACGTCACGATCCTGGTCGGCCCGGACAGCGACGTCCATGTCTACACTCCGGCGCCATCAGATGCGAAACGCATCGCGGAGGCGAAACTCGTCGTCGTCAACGGGCTCGGCCTCGAAGGCTGGCTGCCGCGTCTCGTGCAATCCTCCGGCAGCAAGGCGCAGGTCGTCACCGCGAGTGCCGGCATCGCGCCGCTGAAACTCGGCTCGGCCGCCGATCCGCATGCCTGGCAATCCATCCCCAACGCCAAGATCTACGTGACCGACGTCGCCAACGCGCTGGCCGCTACCGACCCGGATGATGCGGACTTCTTTCGCACCCAGGCCAAGACCTATCAGGAAAGGCTCGAAGCCCTCGACCGCGAGGTCCGGGATGCCGTCGCCAAGATCCCGCCCGAGCGGCGCAAGGTGATCTCGACCCACGATGCCTTCGGCTATTTTGCTGCGGAATATGGCATTCAGTTCATCGCCCCCCTGGGTGTCTCCACCGAAACCGAGCCGAGCGCGCGGGACATCGCCGCCATCATCGGCCAGATCAAGGCCCAAAGAATCCCGGCGGTATTTCTTGAAAATATCAGCGATGACCGGCTGATCCGGCAGATCGCGGCCGAGAGCGGCGCAAAGGTCGGCGGGACCCTCATTTCGGACGGTTTGACCGGCGAAAAGGGGCCTGCACCCACTTACATTGACATGGTCAGGCACAATATAAAGGCCCTGACCAGCGCGCTTGACCATTAGGGCAGGGGGCCACCCCGCCGCCTCGCGTCGCGCGGAAAAGCCCGATCCGGAGTTGTTATGCCTGAAGCGACCGCCTCCAAAATTCCCGTGACCGTCCTGACCGGCTATCTCGGTGCCGGCAAGACCACGCTCTTGAACCGCATCCTGTCGGAGAACCACGGCAAGAAATACGCCGTCATCGTCAACGAATTCGGCGAGATCGGCATCGACAACGACCTCATCATCGGCGCCGATGAGGAAGTGTTCGAGATGAACAACGGCTGCATCTGCTGCACCGTGCGCGGCGACCTCGTCCGCATCATGGACGGGTTGATGAAGCGCAAGGGCAAGTTCGACGCCGTCATCGTCGAGACCACGGGTCTTGCCGATCCCGCGCCGGTCGCCCAGACCTTCTTCGTCGACGAGGACGTGCAGAAGAACGCGCGGCTTGATGCGGTCGTCACGGTCGCCGACGCCAAATGGCTGTCCGATCGTCTCAAGGATGCGCCCGAGGCCAAGAACCAGATCGCGTTTGCCGACGTCATCGTGCTGAACAAGACTGATCTCGTCACCAAGCCGGAACTCGCCGAGGTCGAGGCCCGCATCCGCGGCATCAACCCCTATGCGAAACTCCATCGCACCGAGCGCTGTTCGGTGGCGCTGGCCGACGTGCTCGATCGCGGTGCGTTCGATCTCGACCGTATCCTCGACATCGAGCCTGACTTTCTCGTGGCCGATGACCACGATCATGATCATCACCACCATCACGACCACGACCATCACCACCATGATCATGGCCACGGCCTGAAGCACTATCACGACGAGGACATGCAGTCCCTGTCGCTCAAGACCGACAAGCCGCTCGATCCGAATGTGTTCATGCCCTGGCTCCAGAACCTGGTGCAGGTCGAGGGCGGCAAGATCCTGCGCTCCAAGGGCATCCTCGCCTTCCACGACGACGACGACCGCTACGTCTTCCAGGGCGTCCACATGATGCTGGAGGGCAACCACCAGCGGAAGTGGAAGGAGGGCGAGCCGCGCGAGAGCCGCCTCGTCTTCATCGGCCGCGAATTGCCGGAGAAGGCCATTCGCGAAGGCTTCGAGAGCTGCATCGTCTCGTGATGAAAGAGTTTTCGCCGGCCCCCGATTCCGCCTCGATCGTCTCCGTCACCGATCGCGTCAAGCCCGTGACGCTCGGCATGGCCGTCACGTCGGTGCATTTCCTCGGGCCCCGCGCCGCCTTCGTCGGCGGCGAGGAGAATGTCGCGTTCGTCGACGCGAAGGGTGAGGTCAGCACCGTTGCCGTTCACGGCGGCGGCATTCTGTCGACGGCTTCCGACGGCAAGCGCCTCGTCATGGGCGGCGACGACGGCAAGGTCGTCTCGCTCGATGCCAAGGGCGAGGCGACGCTGCTCGCGACCGATCCGAAGCGGCGCTGGATCGATGCCGTCGCGTTGCATCCGGATGGCGCCTTCGCGTGGTCCGCCGGCAAGACGGCGACCGTCAAGAGCGGCAAGGCCGAGGAAAAGTCCCTCGACGTGCCCTCGACCGTCGGCGGTCTCGCGTTCGCGCCGAAAGGCCTGCGACTCGCGATCGCGCACTACAACGGCGCCACGCTGTGGTTTCCCAACATGGAGGGATCGGCGGAATTCCTGCCCTGGGCCGGCTCGCATCACGCCGTCACCTTCAGCCCGGACAACAAATTTCTGGTCACCGCGATGCACGAGCCCGCGCTGCACGGTTGGAGGCTCGCGGACAACAGGCACATGCGCATGACCGGCTATCCCGGCCGCGTCCGCTCGATGTCCTGGAGCGCGGGCGGCAAGGGACTGGCGACCTCGGGCGCCGACACTGTCATCATCTGGCCGTTTGCCAGCAAGGACGGCCCGATGGGCAAGGAGCCCGCGATGCTCGCGCCGCTTCAGGCCCGTGTGGCCGTGGTGGCCTGCCATCCGAAGAACGACATTCTGGCCTGCGGCTACAGCGATGGCACCGTGCTGATGGTGCGTCTGGAGGACGGCGCCGAGATCCTGGTCCGCCGCAACGGCACCCCGCCGGTCGCCGCGATCGCCTGGAATGCCAAGGGCACGCTGCTCGCCTTCGCCGACGAAAATGGGGACGGCGGTCTGCTGGAGCTTTGATCTGTCATCGTTCCGGCCGTATAGGGAATCATGCGGTTCCTGACGACCTTCCAGCTTGCTGATTTCGCCGACACGCTGGTGAGCCTGTTCGCGGCCTTTGTGCTGGGCACGCTGATCGGAGCCGAGCGGCAATATCGCCAACGCACCGCGGGCCTGCGCACCAACGTGCTGGTCGCGGTTGGCGCGGCGGCCTTCGTCGATCTCGCCATGCATCTGGCCGGTGCGGACGGTGCCGTGCGGGTGATCGCCTATGTCGTCTCGGGCATCGGCTTCCTCGGCGCCGGCGTCATCATGAAGCAGGGCATGGACGTACGGGGCCTCAACACCGCGGCGACGCTGTGGGCCTCGGCCGCGGTCGGCTCCTGCGCCGGCGCCGACATGGTCGCGCAGGCGGCGGCGCTGACCGTGTTCGTCATCGCCGGCAACACCATGCTGCGCCCGCTTGTCAATGCCATCAACCGCATTCCGCTGAACGAGAAGGCGCTCGAGGCGACCTACTACTTCAAACTGGCGGTCACGACCGACGCCTTGCCCGACATGCGCGACCGTCTCGTCGACAAGCTCGAAGCCGCCAAATACCCCGTGGCCGATGTCGACGTGGTCGAGATCGGAGACGACGACCTCCTGGAAATCGTCGCCAAGCTGGTGGCGACCGCGGTCGATCCGAACGAGCTGAATGCGGTCGCGACTGATCTCCAGCATTTGCCCGGCGTACGCCACGCCACCTGGGAAGTCAGCACGACGGAATAGTCGTGGCCCTTGGCGCGTGAGCGCGCGGTTCCCGCCTTTCGAGGGACGGAACCGCAGTCGTGGAAATTCGTTGATCTCCCTGGATAAAGGCGGTGATCGACATGCCCGGCCCAAACGACAAGCGAAACCTGAAGCTCGACCTCACCATCGCCTGCTCGCTGTTTGCAGCCGGCGTCCTGGTGTCCGCGATGTCGCTGGCCCAGATCCGTGCCGAGAGCAGGACGGAGTTGGCACAGGCAACGCAGCCGCTGCAGGGCACGCCATCCAACGATCAGGACAAGACGCCCGCCGAGGCAAAACCCGGCGGTGAGCGTCCGACCACGCCGGCTCCCGAGCCCGCGCGCCCCGATCCGCAGACGCAAGGCGCGGCGGGGGCTACCAAGCCGGCGCTGCCGCCGGCCCCGGCCGAGAAGATCGCGCCGCCGATCAAGGTCAAGTAGCCGTGACGGCAGGCGTATTCTGACACGTATGTGACAACTGATGCCGATTTAACGATCTCGCCTCGGCGCACGGCTCGCTCCATAATCCGTCGAACCAACGACAGATGGGGCTCCCATGAAGATCGAAGACGTTCGCCGTACCGCATATTCGATGCCGCTCACCAACCCATCATTCCCACCGGGGCCATACCACTTCTTCGACCGCGAATATTTCATCATCACCTACAGGACCGATCCCGAAGCCCTTGCCGCCATCGTGCCCGAGCCGCTCGAGGTGGCCGAGCCGGTGGTGAAATACGAATTCATCCGCATGCCCGACTCGACCGGCTTCGGCGACTACACAGAGACCGGACAGGTGATCCCGGTCCGCTTCAAGGGCGAACAGGGCGCCTACACCCACGCGATGTATCTCGACGACGAAGGTCCGATCGCCGGCGGCCGCGAGCTGTGGGGCTTTCCGAAGAAGCTGGCGCGGCCGAAGATCGAGGTCGAGAGCGACGTGCTGGTCGGCTCGCTGCATTATGGTTCGGTGCTCTGTGCCTCCGCGACCATGGGCTACAAGCACCGCAAGATCGACCATGACGTGGTGCTGCAGTCGATGACGGCGCCGAACTTCATCCTCAAGATCATCCCGCATGTCGACGGCTCACCGCGAATTTGCGAGCTGGTGCGCTTCCATCTGGAGGACATCACGCTGAAGGAAGCCTGGACAGGCCCGGCCGCGCTCGGCCTGTTTCCTCACGCGCTCTGCGATGTTGCCCGGCTGCCGGTGCGCGAGGTGGTCTCGGCGCTGCACTTCAAAGCGGACCTGACGCTCGGGCTCGGCAGCGTGGCGTTCGATTACATGGCAAAGTGACGTGAGTGGGCGGGGCGCGGCATGACGCGCCCCGGTCCTCCGCTAGACTAATGCGCCGCGCCGTTCGGCAAGAGCGCCGCAAACGCCTGATCGAGCGCGGTATCGGCCTTCGCCAGCTTGTCGCGCTGGGAGGCAAGCCAGAGCTTGTCGGCATCGAGGCGCTGCTGGGCCACCTTGAGCATGCGTGCCGTCTCCTCTGGCTGCGGACCGCCGACACCCTTGGTGTGCGCCACGATCCATTCCGGTGACATCACCTCCCTGAATTCGGCCTCGCTCATCGGGAAGGCCCTCGCCGGCATGTTGAATTTGGCGAGCGTCTTGGCGAAGAGGTCAGTCACTTCGCCGAAGGGTATGGTCTTGGGGGTGAGATCCAGCGGCCGCGCATAGCTGACCATCTGCGATGCAAAGCCATGCCCGACGCGGAACGGGATCTGGTGCGCCTGCAACAGCAGCTCGGCGAGGTTCATTGTCGAGGTCCAGTCGCTCTCCAGCTCTTCCTTGGCGCGGGCCTTGTTGACCACGATCGCATCGAACACCCGGTCGGTCGCGGTGACCATCTTGATGGCCCGCGGGAACAGGCCGATGTCCTCGGACTGGGCCTTGGAATCGACCATTCCCGACATGACGTTGTGGGCGCGGATCGAGACCGCCCCCGACAGCCCCACCACATCGGAAGCGGCGATCCTGGCCTGCATGATCAGACCCGGATTGCGCTTCTGTGGCATCGAGCTGCTGGTATAGGTCGAGCCCTCCTGCAGCAATAGCCACGGTCGCACTTCGGCGTATTGCGTATGCAGGTCCTGCATCATCACGCCGATGCGGATGGCGGCCGAATTGGCGATCGCGGTGGCCTCGAGCTGGTTGTCGAATGGGATCACCTGGTTGGCGTCCATCGAATTCTCGACGATGCCGTCAAAGCCGAGCAGCTGGGCGAGGCGCGTGCGGTTCAGCGGCCAGATCGAGTCGGACATGACGCCCACGCCCATCGGGCTGAGGTTGAGCCGGCGATAGGCCTCGCTGATGCGCTGCTGGTCGCGCTCGAACGATTCCTCATAGGCCAGCAGGTAATGACCATAGGTGATCGGCACAGCCTGCACGCCGTTGGTGTAGCCGGGCATCAGGGCATCGAGATTGTCGGCCGCCTTGGCGAGCAGCTTGGCACGCAGGCCGAGCAACGCATCGGCAAAATCCAGCGTCTGGTTCCGTAGTTTGGCGGCGCGAAAGGTCGCGTACATGTCCTGACGGCTGCGCCCGGCATGGATGACGGAGGCCTCCTCGCCGACCTTGTCGGTCATGATCTTCTCGATCTGGAGGACGTCGCTCGGACGCTTGCCATCGGGCTCACGCGCCTGGCGGATCGCGTAATCCACGCCCCCGGCGATCAGCTGGCCGGTGCGCTTCGGGAAGATGCCTTCCTCCACCAGCATCACGGTGGAGGCCTTGTTGATCTTGTTGAGCCAGTAGAACTGGTCCTCTGCCGCGTCCGATTTGCTGGTCGAGAGCTGCGTGCCGCTGGGCGCGTTGGCGCCGATCTTGGCGGCGTTTTCGTTGCATTCCTGCGTGGTCTTGCAGGGTAACTGACCGGTGTCCGCGGCCAATGCGTGGGACGCGATCAGGAGACTGACTCCTCCCGCGATGCAGGCGATAAGTTTCATGCGGACCTCCCGGTTGCCGTGCGACCGGGAGGTTGGTTAGCATCCGGGCTGGCGGAAGGCTATTAGCCTCCCGTTCATTACTACTCGGACAGGTGCGCCTGTCAGCGGACCAGGATGTTTTTGAACTGCCAGGGATCGCTGGTGTCGATGTCCTCCGGGAACAGTCCCGGACGGTCCGTCAGCGGGGTCCAGTCGGTGTAGAAACCCTTCACCGGGCCGAGATACGGCAGCTGGATTTCCAGTAGGCGATCGAAATCCATCTCGTCGGCTTCGACGATGCCTTCGTTCGGGTTCTCCAGCGCCCACACCATGCCGCCGAGCACGGCGGAGGTGACCTGCAGGGCGGTGGCGTTCTGGTAGGGCGCGAGCGCGCGGGTCTCTTCGATCGAGAGCTGCGAGCCGAACCAGTAGGCATTGTTGTCGTGGCCGAACAGCAGCACGCCGAGCTCGTCGATGCCGTCGACGATTTCGTCCTCTTCGAGGATGTGGTGCTTCTCCTGCATCCTCCCGGCGCGGCCGAACAGTTCGTGCAGCGACAGCACGGCGTCGTCGGCCGGATGATAGGCGTAGTGGCAGGTCGGTCGATAGATTGCCTTGCCGGAGGCGTCACGCACCGTGAAGTAATCGGCGATCGAGATCGACTCGGTGTGGGTGACGAGGAATCCATATTGCGCGCCGCGGGTCGGGCACCACGTGCGCACGCGCGTGTTGGCGCCGGGCTGCATCAGATAGATGGCCGCGCCGCAGCCGGCCTCGTGGGTATGCGCATTCTCCGGCATCCATTTCTCATGGGTGCCCCAGCCGAGTTCCGACGGCTGCATGCCCTCCGACAGGAAACCTTCCACCGACCAGGTGTTGACGAAGACGTCAGGCTCCTTCGGCTTCTTTGCGCGCTGGGTGTCGCGCTCGGCGATGTGAATGCCCTTGATGCCGGCCTGCCGCATCAGGTCGGCCCATTCGGCCTTGGTCTTCGGCTTGGGGGCGTTGAGCTTCAGATCGGCGGCGACGTTGAGCAATGCCTGCTTGACGAAGAAAGAGACCATGCCGGGATTGGCGCCGCAGCAGGAGACGGCCGTGGTCGAGCCCTCGGGGCGCGCCCGCTTGGCGGCCAGCGTCACTTCGCGCAGCGCGTAGTTGGAGCGCGCTTCCGGGCCCTTCGACGAGTCAAAATAGAAGCCGAGCCAGGGCTCGTTGACGGTGTCGATATAGAGCGCGCCGAGTTCGTTGCAGAGCTCCATGATGTCGGTCGAGCCGGTATCGACCGAGAGATTGACGCAGAAGCCCTGGCCGCCGCCTTCGGTGAGCAGCGGGGTCAGCAACTCGCGATAATTGTCCCTGGTCACGGCCTTCTGGATGAAGCGCACATTCTGCTTCTCGCAATGCGCCTTGCGGCCCTCGTCCTTGGGGTCGATCACGGTGACGCGCGACTTGTCGTAATCGAGATGCCGCTCGATCATCGGCAAGGTGCCTTTGCCGATGGAGCCGAAGCCGACCATGACGATGGGACCGGTGATCTTCGCGTAGATCTGCGAGGGAGGGCTCATGGGATGGTTTCTCCGGAACGTGCTGGCGGACAATTGGTGGGTTGATCAGGCGCTGCGGCGCTTGGCGGTGACTTCGATCTCGACCTTCATCTCGGGCTTCAGGAGCGCCGAGACGACCAGAAGCGTGGCAGCCGGGCGAATCTCGCCGAGGACCTCGCCGCAGACCGCGAAATGCTCGTCTGCATCCTTGGCGTCGGTGAGGTAATAGGTCGCGCGGACGATGTCGGCCATCTCGAAGCCGCCCTCCTTCAGGGCCGCTTCGATGGTCTTGAAGCAGTTGCGTGACTGGCTCGTGACATCGTCAGGCATCGTCATCGTCGTGTAGTTGTAGCCGGTGGTTCCAGCCACGAAGCAGAACTCGCCGTCGACCACGGCGCGGCTGTAGCCGGCGGTCTTCTCGAAGGGGGAGCCGGTGGAAATCAGGCGACGGGACATGGGTTCGGCCTTGGCTGAATGGGGGGATTTCGTGGGGTTAAACGGCGTTTCCGCGGCTCACGCAACCCCAAAGGGACGAGCTCGGAACAGGTGCGGCTGGGCGTTGCCGCGTGGTGCGGCTTGGGTCGTCGCCATCATGGCAATCCCTTAGGCTGCGTGCGCCTGGAGGGCGCGAACTACCCTCCGTTTAGGCAGGGCCGTGCCGGTCGGGACGATCATTCCTTCGGCGCCGTCGAGTGCGCCGGTCTGGAATTCGATCGCCAGCAGGCGCTCGCGCTCGAACGGGCCAGGCAGCAGCAATGCGCCGGTCTTCTCGGCCGAGAAGCCGAAGCGGGCGTAATAGGGCGCATCGCCGAGCAGGATCACGGCGTCATGCCCGCGCGCCCGGGCGGCGGCCAGCGCCTGATTCATCAGCGCGGCGCCGATCCCGAGTTCGCGGAAGGCTGGGTCCACCGCCAATGGTCCGAGGACCAGAGCGGGCCTGCCTCCGGCGCTGACATGCCACAGCCGCACGGTTCCCACGAGCTTGCCCTCGCGCATCGCCGACAGGGCAAGGCCTGCGGCAGGCACGCGTCCATCGCGCAGGCGCTGGCAGGTGCGGTCATGGCGGTTCTCGCCAAAGCAGGCATCCAGCAACGCTTCACGCATCGCGATGTCGACAGCACGCTCGCTGCGGATCGCGAACGGAGCGGCTTTCGAAGTGAGGGCGACTTGTGGCTTCCGAAAAGCAGTCATGGTGCGTCAGTCCCCGCTCGAGCAGACGTGCGCGCGGCACGCCGGTTCAAGACGTCGTCAGAATGGCAATGTCAGGAGGAGAGCCGGCAAGCCGGCTCCCGGGTTCGTCAGGCCTCAGAACGAGAGGCTGCTTAGATGTGATAGGTCTTCAGCGGCGGGATGCCGTTGAATGCCACCGCCGAGTAGGTCGACGTATAGGCCCCGGTGCCTTCGATCAGCAGCTTGTCGCCGATCTCGAGGGTAACGGGAAGCGGATACGGGGTCTTCTCGTACAGCACGTCGGCGCTGTCGCAGGTCGGGCCTGCGAGCACGCACGGGGTCATTTCCGCGCCGTCATGCGGGGTGCGGATGGCGTAGCGGATCGACTCGTCCATCGTCTCGGCGAGACCGCCGAACTTGCCGATGTCCAGGTACACCCAGCGCACCTCGTCCTCGTCGCTCTTCTTCGAGATCAGCACGACCTCGGATTCGATGATGCCGGCGTTGCCCACCATGCCGCGGCCGGGCTCGATGATGGTCTCCGGAATCTGGTTGCCGAAGTGCTTGCGCAGCGCGCGGAAGATCGACCGGCCGTAGGTCACGACCGGCGGCACGTCCTTCAGGTACTTGGTCGGGAAGCCGCCGCCCATGTTGACCATGGTCAGGTTGATGCCGCGCTCGGCGCAGTCGCGGAACACCTGCGAGGCCATCGCCAGCGCACGGTCCCACGCCTTCACCTTGCGCTGCTGCGAGCCGACATGGAAGGAGATGCCGCACGGCTCCAGGCCCTGGCGCTTGGCGACGTCGAGCACCTCGACGGCCATTTCCGGGTCGCAGCCGAACTTGCGCGACAGCGGCCATTCGGCGCCGGCGCAGTCATAGAGGATGCGGCAGAACACCTTCGCAGCCGGCGCGGCACGGGCGACCTTCTCGACTTCGGCGACGCAGTCCACGGCGAAAAGCCGGATGCCGAGCGCGAAGGCGCGCGCGATGTCGCGCTCCTTCTTGATCGTGTTGCCGAAGGAGATGCGGTCAGGCGTCGCGCCGGCGGCCAGCGCCATCTCGATCTCGGCGACGGTCGCGGTGTCGAAGCAGGAGCCCATGGAGGCCAGCAGGGAGAGCACTTCCGGCGCCGGGTTCGCCTTGACGGCATAGAACACGCGGCTGTCGGGCAGCGCCTTGGCGAAGGTCTGGTAATTGTCGCGCACGACCTCGAGGTCGACGACGAGGCACGGCTCGGTGTCGAGACCTTCCTTGCGGCGGTTGCGCAGGAATTCCTGGATACGTTCGGTCATGGCACTCTCCAACGGCCCCAGCGACGGGACCGCATCAACGTGACGTCGGATAAGAGTGCTCCGGCCACATCGCGCGATGGAGGCGCGCTGAAGCCAAAAGACTCAAACCAGACTGTGCTGCCGTGGATTGGTTGGGAGAGCTTCCCGCCCGCACACCTGGCAATGAAGGACAAGCCTTTTCAGTAGCCCGCGCCGGCGGTGGAATGCCGGTAGAGACCAAAAAAGCCCGATCCGTCGTTGCTTTAAGTCGCGTCCCCCGTTGAGAGCGGGGTGCGCCGGTTCGCCTCCGGCTGCCAGTCACGGTTGCAAAGAGCGAAGTCACCTTCGACAGGGCATCTCTTTGAGAGAGATGCTGGACGCTCCGGGTTTGCTTAAGTCTTCAGACCGTGGTCTCGCGACTTCCGCACTTCCGAAGAGCCCCTCGGCTTCTTCACCCCTTGGCGGCTGTCCGGCCTCTTGTCCGGATACCTACCGACTGACACACGACCACAGGCACGTGCGAAATTGGGCAAAAACGCACATAAGGGTTTTGACTCGCCTTCGCAAGAATTTTTTTAGGCTGAGAAGAGAATTGCCTAACATCTGCTTGCGCAGTGTTGCGCGAGCGACGCGGAAGATGAATAGGCGTTAAGTTTTCGGTGTCGTGTGCGCGACTCTGCCGCGCGCGATGCGTCAGCCGCGCTTGAAGAACGGCTCGACGCGCTGGGCTGCGCGGATGAAGGCGGTCATGACCAGCACGCCGAGCGCGAACAGCACGGCCTGGAGGATGTGCGCGCCCTGGTCGCCGAGCCCGAACAGAATCGCGAGCGCCCAGCCGCCGGCAAACGCCGCGCCGAACACCTCGGCGCCGATCAGGATGGCGGCGCTGACGACGGTGATGACGCTCGGCCAGACGATCTGACGGGAAGACGAGGAGGGCGCGTTCATGGGTGTTTGGGTCCGGTGTTTCGAGGGCCGCAATCTCCCCGAAAAGGCGGGCGGGAGCAAGGCCAAATGGCCCAAAAAAGCCCCATCGCGTGCTATAGCTGGCCCCAATAAATTGCCTCAAAAAACGAGACTTGCGATGTCAGACGCCCGCCAAACTACGGACTCCGAGACCAATCCGCTGCTGAAGGCCTGGGTGACGCCGTTTGCGACCCCGCCCTTCGACGAGATCGTGCCGGAGCACTTCCTGCCCGCCTTCGAGCAGGCCTTCGCCGACCATTCCGCCGAGATTGCCGCGATCACCAATGATCCGGCTGCGCCCGACTTCGCCAATACCATCACGGCGCTGGAGCGCTGCGGCAAGCTGCTGAACAAGGTTGCGGCGGTCTTCTACGATCTTGTCTCGGCGCATTCCAACCCGGCCATCCTCGACATCGACAAGGAGGTCTCCTTGCGGATGGCGCGGCACTGGAATCCGATCATGATGAACGCTGTGCTGTTTGGCCGCATCGCCCAGCTGCACGAGACCCGCGCCAATCTTGGCCTCAACCCGGAGCAGCTCCGCCTCTTGGAGCGCACCTACACCCGCTTCCACCGCGCCGGCGCGGGCCTCTCCGACGACGCCAAGACGCGGATGGCCGAGATCAACGAGAAGCTGGCCCAGCTCGCGACCGGCTTCAGCCACCATCTGCTCGGCGACGAGCAGGACTGGTTCATGGAGCTGGGAGAGGCCGACCGCCAGGGCCTGCCGGAGAGCTTCATCGCGGCCGCCAAGGCTGCGGCTGAAGATCGCGGCATGGCAGGCAAGGCCATCGTGACGCTGTCGCGCTCCTCGGCCGAGCCGTTCCTGAAGAGCTCGTCGCGGCGCGATCTGCGCGAGAAGGTCTACAAGGCCTTCACCGCGCGCGGCGACAACGGCAATGCCAACGACAACAACACCGCCATCGGCGAGATCCTGAAGCTGCGCGAGGAGAGCGCCAAGCTCCTGGGCTACCCGACCTTCGCGGCCTACCGGCTCGAGGATTCCATGGCCAAGACGCCGGACGCGGTGCGCGGCCTCCTGGAGCGCGTCTGGAAGCCGGCCCGGGCGCGTGCGCTTGCCGACCGCGACGAGATGCAGGCGCTGATCACGGAGGAGGGCGGCAATTTCAAGCTCGCGCCCTGGGACTGGCGCTTCTATGCCGAGAAGCTCCGCCTCCAGCGCGCCAATTTCGACGACGCGGCGATCAAGCCCTATCTGACGCTCGATCACATGATCGCCGCCGCCTTCGATTGCGCCACCCGCCTGTTCGGCATCACCTTCGCCGAGCGCAAGGATGTGCCGATCTGGCATCCTGACGTCCGGGTCTGGGAGGTCAGGGGTCCCGACGGCAAGCACAAGGCGCTGTTCTACGGGGACTACTATGCCCGGCCGTCAAAGCGCTCAGGCGCCTGGATGACCTCGCTGCGCGACCAGCAGAAGCTCGACGGCGAGATCGCCCCGCTCATCATCAATGTCTGCAATTTCGCCAAGGGCACCGGAAGCGAACCCTCGCTGCTGTCGCCCGACGATGCCCGCACCCTGTTCCACGAGTTCGGCCACGGCCTGCACGGCATGCTGTCCAACGTGACCTATCCGTCGCTGTCGGGCACCTCCGTGTTCACCGATTTCGTCGAGCTGCCCTCGCAGCTCTACGAGCACTGGCAGGAGCGGCCCGAGGTGCTGCAGCAGTTCGCCCGCCACTACCAGACCGGCGAGCCGCTGCCGGACGATCTGCTCAAGCGCTTCCTCGCGGCGCGCAAGTTCAACCAGGGTTTTGCCACCGTCGAGTTCGTCTCCTCGGCCCTGGTCGATCTCGAATTCCACTCCCAGCCGGCGGCAGCCGCGCAGGATGTCCGCGCCTTCGAAAAGAAGGAGCTCGAGAAGATCGGCATGCCCGAGGAAATCTCGATGCGGCACCGGCCGACCCAGTTCGGCCACATCTTCTCCGGCGACCACTATGCGGCCGGCTATTACAGCTACATGTGGTCGGAGGTGATGGATGCGGACGCCTTCGGCGCCTTCGAGGAGGCCGGCAACATCTTCGATCCGGCCGTGGCAAAACGCCTGCACGACGACATCTATTCGAGCGGCGGATCGGTCGATCCGGAAGCGGCCTACGAGGCCTTCCGCGGCCGCCCGCCCGAGCCCGACGCGCTGCTCCGCCGCCGCGGCCTGCTCGACGGCGCCAAGGCGGCCTGACCGGCATGCGCGCGCTGCTGGGATGGCTGTTCGCCGCCGCCATGATGCTCGCATCAGGCTCGGCGAGCGCGCATCCGCACGTCTGGATCACAGCGACCAGCGAGCTGCTCTACGCCGGGGATGGCAGCATCACCGGTGTGCGCCATGCCTGGACCTTCGACGACATGTTTTCGGCCTATGCGGTGCAGGGGCTCGAGGCCAAGAAGAAGGGCGCTTACACCCGCGAGGAACTGGCGCCGCTGGCGCAGACCAATGTCGAGTCGCTCAGGGAATACGCCTTTTTCACCTTTGCGCGAGCCGACGGGAAGAAGGAGCGATTCCAGGAGCCGGTCGACTACTTCCTCGACTACAAGGATTCGGTGCTGACCCTGCACTTCACGCTGCCGCTGAAGAATCCGGTCAAGCCCAGGCAATTGGTGCTCGAAGTGTTCGACCGCTCCTACTTCATCGACTTCCAGATGGCCAAGGACAATCCGGTCAAGCTGGTCGGCGCCCCCGCCGGCTGCCAGATGAAGCTCGATCGGCCCAGCGACGGGTCCGCGACCGCGCAGAAGCTCAACGAGCAGACCTTCCTGAACGGCGAGAACTCGAATTTCGGCATGATGTTCGCCAACAAGATCACGGTGGATTGCCCTTGAAGCCGCAACTTTCCCCGCTTGGGCGCCTGCTCCTTGCCTGCGCCGCTGTTCTCCTCGTCGTGAGCCTGGCCGATGCCGCGCTGCATGATGTCCTTGCGCAAAATCCGTTCGGCGCGCCGAAACAGGCGCCGGCGGCCGAGCCGGAGGTCAGCGGTCTGATCGGCTGGCTGCTGGCAAAGCAGTCTGAGTTCTATCGGCAGATGTCGTCGACCATCCGTGCCGCCAAGTCCGACGGCTCGGCGGTGTGGACGCTGCTCTTCATCTCATTTGCCTATGGCATCTTCCACGCAGCCGGTCCCGGCCACGGCAAGGCGGTGATCGCATCCTATCTCGTCGCCAACCGCGAGACCGCGCGGCGCGGCATCGCATTGTCGTTTGCCTCGGCGCTGATGCAGTCGCTGGTGGCGATCCTGATCGTAGGCATCTCGGCCTGGATCCTGAACGCCACCGCCAGGACCATGTGCAAGGCGGAAGGCGCGATCGAGATCGCGAGCTACGCCCTGATCGCGCTGTTCGGCCTGCGCCTCGTCTGGGTCAAGGGGCGCACCTTCATCCGCGCGCTCCAGGCGACGCAGCCGGTGCCGGCCATGGCGGGCGTGCCTCATGACCATGGCCACCATCATCATGACGCGCATGATCATCACGATCACGATCACGGCCACGCCCATCACCACCACGCCCACGACCACGTCCATGACGAGCATTGCGGCCATTCCCATGGCCCGACGCCGAGCGAGCTCGCCGGCCCCGGCGGCTGGCGGCGCGGGTTTGCCGCGATTCTGACCGTCGGCATCCGCCCCTGCTCGGGCGCAATCCTGGTACTGGTGTTCGCGCTGGCCCAGGGCCTGTTCTGGGCCGGCATTGCCGCGACCTTCCTGATGGGGCTGGGCACCGCGATCACGGTTGCGACCATCGCGGTGGTCGCTGTCTCCGCCAAGGACATCGCCGGCCGTCTCGGCGGCGCCCGCGACGGCGGCGGCGCGCTGTTCATGCGCGGCATCGAGTTCGGTGCCGCCGCCCTCGTGCTGTTGTTCGGCGTGGGCTTGTTGTTCGGCTACATCGCGGCCGAGCGGACGACGTGCTTCTGATTGGCGGGCTACGGCCTCACGCTCACACCGGCAACAGCCGCTTCAGCATCGGCATGAAGAAGATCGTCAGATTGAGCGCAAAGCCGATGCTCCAGAGGATGGAGCGCAGGGTCGGGCGGTTGCCGAGATAGGTCAGCACATAAGCGACCCGCACGATCAGGAACAACACCGCGAGCTCGTCGATCAGGCGCTGCGGCGAGTCCCTGAATTCGGCGAGCAGCACGGCAAAGGCGAAGAACGGAAAGGTCTCGATGCCGTTCTGGTGCGCGCCGAGCGCGCGCTGCGAAATGGCGTCCTCATAGAAGGCCGGATCGCGCGGCCGGGAATTGTCGAAGCCGCGAAATCTGATCCATTTGATCGAAGCGATCGTTACGAGATAGAGCAGCAGTGCTCCGAGAACGCACCATTCCGCGAGTGTCATCTTCCCTCCCCCCGCTTGGGGGCGACCCTAGCGAAACCGGGCTCATCTTGACAAGTTCGGAGCAACGCGCGACGCAATTGATCATGACGACCCTGGCCCCCATCGTTTCAGCGAAGCCGCTCCTTCAGCCCAGCCAGCCGCGCGTCGGTGTGCTGCTGGTCAATCTCGGCACGCCCGATACAGCCGACGCCCCGGGGGTACGGGTCTATCTGAAGGAGTTCCTGTCGGACGCCCGCGTGATCGAGGACCAGGGCCTGATCTGGCAGCTGGTTCTGAACGGCATCATCCTGCGCAGCCGTCCCCGCACCAAGGCGCTCGACTACCAGAAGATCTGGAACGTCGAGAAGAACGAGTCGCCGCTGAAGACCATCACGCGCTCGCAGAGCGACAAGCTTGCCGCCGCGCTGTCTGACAGCGCGCATGTCGCTGTGGACTGGGCGATGCGCTACGGCAATCCCTCGATCAAATCAGGGATCGACGCACTGATCGCGAAGGGCTGCGAGCGCATCCTCGTCGTGCCGCTCTACCCGCAATATTCCGCCTCGACCTCGGCGACCGTCTGCGACGAGGTGTTCCGCGTGCTCGCCAGCCTGCGCAACCAGCCGACGCTGCGGGTGACGCCGCCTTATTACGAGGACGAAGCCTATATCGAGGCGCTAGCCGTCTCGATCGAGACGCATCTGGCCGCGCTGCCGTTCAAGCCCGAGTTGATCGTGGCCTCCTTTCACGGCATGCCGAAGTCCTATGTCGACAAGGGCGATCCCTATCAGAGCCACTGCGTCGCCACGACGGAAGCGCTGCGCCGCCGGCTTGGCATGGATGACACGAAGCTGCTGCTGACCTTCCAGTCGCGCTTCGGCAATGACGAGTGGCTGCAGCCCTACACCGACAAGACCATGGAACGCCTCGCCAAGGAAGGTGTGCGCCGCATCGCCGTGATCACGCCGGGCTTCTCCGCCGACTGCCTGGAGACGCTGGAGGAGATCGCGCAGGAGAATGCCGAGATCTTCAAGCACAATGGTGGCGAGCATTTCTCCGCGATCCCCTGCCTCAACGACAGCGATCCCGGCATGGACGTGATCCGGACGCTGGTGCTGCGCGAGCTGCAAGGCTGGATCTGAGGAGCGCACCATGAATCGCCGCGACTGCCTGGCGCTTCTTGGGATGATCACGGCATGGCCGGCCTCAAGTCCGGCACAGCAGCCGGCTACTCAGCGCCGGCTCGGGGTGCTCTCGGTCACATCAGCCGATGACGTGATCGGCCAGACCCGCCTCGCCGAGGCGCTCACAGCTCTCGGCTGGAAGGAGCAGGACAATCTCAGGGTCGATTGGCGGAGTGGCGCCGGCGATCGGGTACGCCTCGGGCAGCTTGCCGACGATTTGATCGCCCTCAAGCCCGACGTCCTGCTCGCGCTCGGCACCCCCTCGGTGGAGGAGCTGCGCCAGCGCACCACGACGATCCCGATCGTGTTTGCCGTGGTCACCGATCCCGTCAGCCAGGGTTTTGTCCAGAACCTGGCTCATCCCGGCGGCAATATCACCGGCTTCACCGACTACGACGGCCCGCTCGCCGGAAAATGGCTGGAGATGCTGACGCAGGTCACGCCAAGAGTGTCCCGCGTTTTCGTCGTCTATAATCCCGCCACCGCGCCGTTTGCGCCGCTGATGCTGCGCACGCTCGAGGACGCGGCGCGGACGCTGCATGTGACGGTCGAGCCCGCCCCGGTGCATGATGTCGCCTCCCTCGCCGCGTTGGCTTCGCACAGAGATGGCGGTTTCCTGGTCCTGCCCGACTTCTTCACCATGGCCAATCGCGCGCATCTGCTGGCGGCGATCGTCGAATCGCACCTGCCGTCGGTGTTCTGGAGCCGTGCCTTCGTCGATGAAGGCGGGCTGATGTCCTACAGCACCGACAGCGCCGAGCAGCTCCGCCGTGCCGCCAGCTACGTCGATCGCATCCTCAAGGGCGCGCTGCCGGCGGACCTCCCGGTCCAGAACCCGATCAAGCTCGAGCTCGCGATCAACCTGACGACGGCCAAGGCGATCGGTGTCACGCTTCCCCCCGGACTGCTCGCAATCGCGAACGAGGTCATCGAATAGGACGGCGTTTCTTGACTTTTGCCGGTAGGTCTGCGCCTTCGCGCTTTCAAGGGCCTTTCGCAAATACTTAATCGTGACCGTTCCCTCTCCGTCCGTCTTGTGCAGAATGGCGTGGATGCCGACGTGAAAAGCGACCGCTGAACCGGTAGGGTCCTGGTCCCGACCAATGACAGCGCGGGAAGGGTCTTTTCTCGCCTTGGAGGACATATGAGCGGCTTCGATATTTTCGCGATTGTTCTGGTGTTGCTCGTCATCATCACGCTGATTGCCGGCGTGAAGACGGTGCCGCAGGGCTACGACTGGACCATCGAACGGTTCGGCAAATACACACAGACCCTGAGCCCCGGGCTCAATCTGATCGTGCCCTATTTCGATCGCGTCGGACGCAAGATCAACATGATGGAGCAGGTGATCGACATTCCCGAGCAGGAGGTCATCACCAAGGACAACGCCACCGTGACGGTGGACGGCGTCGCCTTCTTCCAGGTGTTCGATGCCGCGAAGGCGAGCTACGAGGTCGCCAATCTGACGCAGGCGATCACCGTGCTGACCATGACCAACATCCGTTCGGTGATGGGCTCGATGGATCTCGACCAGGTGCTCTCGCATCGCGACGAGATCAATGAGCGCCTGCTGCGCGTCGTCGACGCCGCGGTCTCGCCCTGGGGTGTCAAGGTCAACCGCATCGAGATCAAGGACATCGTGCCGCCGGCCGACCTCGTCGAGGCGATGGGCCGGCAGATGAAGGCCGAGCGCGTCAAGCGGGCCGACATTCTGGCTGCCGAAGGCCAGCGCCAGTCCGAAATCCTGCGCGCCGAAGGCGCCAAGCAGGGCCAGATCCTCCAGGCCGAAGGCCGCCGCGAAGCCGCCTTCCGCGACGCCGAGGCGCGCGAGCGTCTGGCCGAAGCCGAAGCCAAGGCGACACTTGCGGTGTCGGAAGCGATCGGCAAGGGCGACGTCGCCGCGCTGAACTACTTTATCGCCGACAAATACATCAAGGCGTTCGGCCAGTTCGCGGAGGCGCCGAACCAGAAGATCATCATGCTGCCGATGGAAGCGACCAGCATGCTCGGCTCGCTCGCCGGCATCGGCGAGATCGCGAAGGCGACGTTCGGCGAAAGTGCGGCCTCCGCGGCCGCCGCCGCGCGCCGCACCGGCTCGGTGCCGCCGACCGGCAGCACACCGCCGGCGGTCCCGCCGCGGCAGGGGTAAGGAACGGCGCATGGCTTTCCGATGAGGTCACGCGCTCAATATCTGGAGGTCGTGTCATGACCGACATGTTCGTATCGCTCGGCAACTGGAACTGGCTGATCTTCGGCTTCATCCTGATGGCGATGGAGGTGATCGCGCCGGGCGTGTTCCTGTTCTGGCTCGGGCTTGCAGCACTGCTGGTTGGCCTGATCTCGTTCGCCGCCGTCATCTCCTGGCAGATCCAGCTCGTGATGTTCGCGGTGTTCGCCGCCGCCGCCGTACCGGTGTGGCGCCGGCTGGCCCGGCCGAAGCCGGATACCAGCGCCAGCCCCTTCCTCAACAAGCGCACCGAGGCGCTGCTTGGCCGCGAGTTCACGCTGGAGAAGCCGATCATCGACGGCAACGGCACCGTCCGCATCGGCGATACGGTCTGGCGCGTCGCGGGCCCGGATACGCCGGCGGGGACGCGAGTGAGGGTGGTGCAGGTGGATGGCGCCAATCTGACGGTGGCCGCGGCTTAACTTCTGTGTTCCCCTCCCCCTTTGTAGAAACAAGGGGTATCTGTCCTCGAACGCCACGCGGCGACGGATGATCTCTACTTCTTCCACCTCTCGGCAAACCGGTGCAGCGGCATGAATGTCTCGCACAGCTCCCGTCCAAGCGGCGTCAGCCCATAACCGCCACCTTCGCCGAGCTCCACAAACCCCGCCTCACGCAGCTCCGTCAGTCGCGCCTGCAGCACCGTCGGCGAAGCCTCGTCGCAGGCTGTGCGCAGCGCGCGGGAGGTGAGCGGCTCCTCGCGCAATTCCCACAGGATGCGCAGGCTCCAGCGCCGGCCGAGCAAGTCGAGCAGCGCCATGATCGGCCGACCGGTGCGCGAGCCGCGGACCTTCTCTGATGCTGCCTGTTTCGCCATCGCACCCCTCTTGCGCATTGCTACAATTAATGTAGCTTGATGCTACATTAATTGTAGCAGTGAGGACGCCCATGTCATCCCCGACGCCGCGCATCGCCCCGCTCGCGCCGCCTTATCCCCAGGAAATCCAGGCGCAGTTCGACCGCATCATGCGCGGCGCGCCGCCGCTGGTGCTGTTCCGGGTGATGGCCGGTCACAGCCGCGCGTGGGACAAGTTTCGCGCCGGCGGTCTGCTTGATGCGGGACCACTGTCGTTGCGCCAGCGCGAGATCGTGATCGACCGGACCTGCGCGCTGAACGGTTGCGAATATGAATGGGGTGTCCATGTCGCGGTTTTCGCCGGCCCGGCAAAGCTCACCGATGATGAAGTGCGCGCGACTGTCGATGGTGATGCGACGTCTCCCTGCTGGTCGCCGGCCGAACAGATACTGATCGCGGCGGTGGACGCGCTTCACGCCCGCGCGACGTTCACGGACGCCGAGTTTGCCGCGCTGTCGGCGCATTACGACGAGGCGCAGATTCTGGAGATCATGCTGCTGTGCGGCTTCTACCGCACGGTGTCGTATCTGGCGAACGGGTTGAACCTTCCGCTGGAGGAGAAGGCGATGCGGTTTCCGGCACAGGCCTAACCGCCATCATTGCCAACGACGGGGAGAGACTTACGCCACGCCCGCGCGCAGCAGATCGTGCAGATGCACGATGCCCACCACCTTGTCCGCCTCGGTCACGACCAGCGTCGTGATCTTGCGGGTGTTCAGCACCTCGATCATCTCGGTCGCGAGCATCGAGGGCGGCACCGTCTTCGGCTGCCTGGTCATGATCTCGTCGACCGACGCCGTCAGCAGGTCAGGCCGCATGTGGCGGCGCAGATCGCCGTCGGTGATGATGCCGACGGCCTCGTTCGCCTCATTGACGATGCAGACGCACCCCAAACCCTTCGCCGACATTTCGACCACGGCGTCCGACATCTTGGTGCCTTCAGGCTTCACCGGAATCTCCGCGCCGGTACGCATGTAGTCGCGGACGAATTTCAGCATCGCGCCGAGCTTGCCGCCCGGATGGAAGTGCGCGAATTCCAGAGCGGTGAAGCCGCGGCCTTCGAGCAGCGCGATCGCGATGGCGTCGCCGATGGCGACCTGCATCATGGTTGAGGTGGTCGGCGCCAGATTGTGCGGGCACGCCTCGCGCGCCTTGGGCAGTTCGATTACGATGTCGGCGGCCTGGCCGAGCGAGGACGCCGCGTTCGACGTCACCGCGATCATCGGGATCGCGAAGCGCGCCGAATAGTTCACCAGCGTCTTCATCTCCGGCTGCTCGCCGGACCAGGACAGCGCCATGATGACGTCGTCAGCCGTGATCATGCCGAGGTCGCCATGGGCGGCTTCAGCGGTGTGAACGAAGAAGGCCGGCGTGCCTGTCGAGGCCAGAGTCGCCGCGATCTTGCGCGCCATGTGGCCGGACTTGCCGAGGCCGGTGACAATGACGCGGCCCTTGGCGTTGCGGATCAAATCCACTGCTTTGGCAAACGCCTCGCCCAGCGGACCGCGCAGAGCCGCGGCGAGCGCGTTGATGCCGCCGCTTTCCGTCTCCAGCGTGCGGAGCGCGGATTCGACGCTGGCGGGGGTGGAGCCGGATGATTGGGTCATCAGCGGTTTCGAACTCGGCATGTTCTGGTCCAGGGAGGAGGGGGCGTTGGCCCGTTGCCGGCCTGCTTAGCACGCTCCGCGGCGAGAGGCGACGCGGGCCCCAAGGCCCTCAACGGGTCATTAACCATAATTGTTTTAACTCCATTAACGATGGTTTCCGCGAGGTTGCGGAAGACGATCGGTGAAGTATTTGATTTCGTTGGAGTTATTCCATCGTGGGGTCGCCTCCAGGTAGGGGCCGGAGCAGTTGCGCGCATCTCGTCCGCGCCGCTTTGCCATGCCTGCTGCTGACCGCGCTGGAAAGTGCACCAGTGGCCGCCCAGAGCCTCACGCCCGACCTGTTCAATCCCAGCCGCGGCGGCTTCGTCTCGCCCGACACGCTGCCGATGCGCCGCACGGCCGGTGTGCCGCAGGCACCCTCGGATGCGATCGCGCAGCCGCCGGATCCCAACGACGATCCGCGCAAGAAGAGCGACGCGCCCGCGACGACGCGCGTCGGCCAGATCCCGACCTATGGCTTGCCCGCAGCCAACGGCGCGAGCAGCTCGGGCTACGACTCGCTCAATCGCAAGCGCCAGCAGCCGAAGCTCTATCCGGGCCAGCCGAAGCCGAAGAAGCCCGCCGGCCCCGGCTCGCCGGTGCCTTCGGCGACACCAACGCTGTCCGCTCTCGGCGCGCCGCGCATTGCGCCGCCGCCGTCGGAGACCGCGCACAAGTCGCCGCTGTCGCCGGCGATGGCGGGCACCGTGCCCGGCCAGCCGCAGCGCCGCCGCCTCAAGGCCGACGACGATGCGTTCGGCGCGGTCGGCGATTACGCCGGCAGCTTCCTGATCAAGGGGGGGCTCGAGCTCTCCACCGGCTACGATACCAATCCGGCGCGCCTGCAAAAGCCGGTCGGCTCGCCGGCCTATATCGTCGCGCCGGACCTGGTCGTGATGTCCGACTGGGAGCGCCACGCGCTGGTCGCCGACTTGCGGGGCTCGTTCTCCGGCTACACCAACAACATGCCGGCGACGATCGACGGGCTCGCCTCGCCATCGCCGGTCGAGATCAACCGCCCCGACTTCACTGGCCATGTCGATGGTCGTTTCGACGTCGATCGCGACCTCAAGCTGACCTCGCAGTTGCGCCTGCGGCTCGCCACCGACAACCCCGGCAGCCCGAACGTGCAGGCCGGCCTGCAGAAATATCCCGTCTACGCCACCTATGGCGGCACCTTCGGCTTCGACCAGACCTTCAATCGTTTCCAGGTCGCCGCCGGCGCCACTGTCGATCGCACCGCCTACACGGATTCAAAGCTCACCGACGGCTCGACCTTCAGCAACGACGATCGCGACTTCAACCAATATGGCGGCGTCGGGCGCTTCTCCTACGAGCTGAAGCCGGGCCTGAAGCCGTTCGTCGAGATCCAGGGGGACAACCGCGTCCACGACCAGGCCGCCGACCGCAACGGTTATTTGCGCGATTCATCGGGCGGCTACGCCAAGGTCGGCTCGTCCTTCGAGTTCACCCGCATCCTCACCGGTGAAGTCTCGGTCGGCTATTCCGCGCGCAACTATGTCGATCCGCGCCTCAGCCAGCTCTCGGGCTTCCTCACCTCGGGCTCGCTGATCTGGAACGCCAGCGGCCTCACCACGGTGAAATTCAACACCGACACGCAGATCGCCGAGACCACGATCCCCGGCTCCTCCGGCGTGCTCGTGCACACCTATGCCGCCGAAGTCGACCACGACTTCCGCCGCTGGCTCACCGCGATCGGTAAGTTCACCTACGGCACCTACGACTACCAGGGCCAGAATCGCAACGACAAGACCTACTCGCTCGAAGGCAACCTGATCTACAAGCTCAACCGCAATGTCTGGCTCAAAGGCACGCTGCGCCACGACATCCTGGATTCGAACCAGCCGGGCTCGAGCTCGCAGGGCACGGTGGTGATGCTGGGGGTGAGGTTGCAGAATTGACGCCTCTCGGCAAGCGCCTGGAGCGAGATGAGGCGCGAGGGCGCGGCTCTCTCTGCTCGTCATTCCGGGGCGCGCGAAGCGCGAGCCCGGAATCCATTCATCCACGAACCCTGAGGCCCGATGGATTCCGGGTTCGCGCCAGGTGGCGCGCCCCGGAATGACCGGCTAGCCGCGGACCTACCGCGGCAGATCCGTCTTTCCCATCAGGAACGTGTCGATCGACCTTGCACAGAGCCGGCCTTCGCGGATGGCCCAGACCACCAGCGACTGGCCGCGGCGCATGTCGCCGGCTGAGAACACGTTCGGGCGCGAGGTCTGGTAGTCCAGCGTGTTGGCCTTGACGTTGCCGCGCGGGTCGAGGTCGACCGCGAGCTGCTTCAAGAGGCCCTCGTGCACCGGATGGACGAAGCCCATCGCGAGCAGGACAAGCTCGGCGTCGAGCTCGAACTCGGTGCCTTCGATCGGCTTGAACTTGTCGTCGACGTGCACGCAGTGCAGCTTCTTGATCTTGCCGTTCTCGCCCGAAAACTTCTGGGTCAGCACGGCGAATTCGCGGACCGCGCCTTCGGCCTGGCTGGAGGAAGTGCGCATCTTCAGCGGCCAGTTCGGCCAGGTCAGGCCCTTGTTCTCGCGCTCGGGCGGAGCGGGCATGATCTCGAGTTGGGTCACGCTGAGCGCACCTTGGCGCAGCGAGGTGCCGATGCAGTCGGAGCCGGTGTCGCCGCCGCCGATGACGACGACATGCTTGCCGCCGGCGAGGATATCGGTGACGCCGCCGAGCGGCTCGCTGGAGACGCGGCGGTTCTGCTGCGGCAGGAAGTCCATTGCATAATGGATGCCGTCGAACTCGCGGCCGGGGATCGGCAGGTCGCGCGGGGCTTCCGCGCCGCCGGTCAGTGCGATCGCGTCGTACTGATTGAGCATCTCGCGCGGATCGACGTTGCCCTCGGTGCCGACATGGCTGTTGTAGTGGAAGGTGACGCCTTCGCCTTCCATCTGCTTGACGCGGCGGTCGATGACGCCCTTCTCCATCTTGAAGTCGGGGATGCCGTAGCGAAGGAGCCCGCCGGCCTTGGCGTACTTCTCGAACAGGTGCACGTCGTGGCCGGCGCGCGCGAGCTGCTGCGCGCAGGCCATGCCGGCCGGACCTGAGCCGATCACGGCCACCTTCTTGCCGGTCTTCACGGCGGCGATCTCGGGCTTCAGCCAGCCATTGTCCCAGGCGCGATCGACGATCGCGCATTCGATCGTCTTGATGGTGACGGGGTTGTCGTCGATGTTGAGCGTGCAGGACGCCTCGCACGGCGCCGGGCAGATGCGGCCGGTGAACTCAGGGAAGTTGTTGGTCGAGTGCAGGTTGCGCGAGGCTTCTTCCCAATTGCCCTGATAGACGAGGTCGTTGAAATCAGGAATCTGGTTGTTGACCGGGCAGCCGGGCGTGCCGGGCGCGACCGAGCCGGTGCCGTGGCAATAGGGAATGCCGCAGTTCATGCAGCGCGCGGCCTGGTCGCGCGTTTCCTTCTCGGTCAAGGGAACGACGAACTCGTTATAATGCTTCACGCGCTCGGCAACCGGGGTGTACTTGCGGTCGTGCCGTTCGATTTCGAGAAAACCCGTGATCTTGCCCATTAAATCCGAAGTCCCTGCCGCTTAGGTTTCTTTTCCGTCGTTCCGGGATGCGCGCACCGCGCGCAGACCCGGAACCTGGAGGTTATCTTTGCGAGATTCCGGGTTCGCGCTTCGCGCGCCCCGGAATGACGCGTTGTGAGAATTACGCTCCGATCGCGATTTTCGGCTCGGCGTCCGCGTTGGCGACCATTTCGCGCAGCGCGCGCCGGTACTCGACCGGCATCACCTTGCGGAATTTGGGCAGCCAGTCCTTCCAATTCGCAAGGATGTCGGCGGCGCGCTTGGAGCCGGTCGCCTTGGCGTGGCGCGAGATCAGCACGTGCAGCCGCTCGACGTCGGAGTCGAGCAGGTTCTTGAACACGTCGACCCGGCCGTGCGCCTCGAGGTCACCGGAGTGGTGATAGGTGCCGGCGTTGATCAGCTCTTCCGACAGCACCGGCTCGAGCTCGACCATTGCCATGTTGCACAGCTTGTCGAAGTCGCCGGTCTCGTCGAGCACATAGGCGATGCCGCCTGACATGCCGGCCGCGAAGTTGCGCCCGGTCTTGCCGAGCACGACCACGATGCCGCCGGTCATGTATTCGCAGCAATGATCGCCGGCGCCTTCGACGACGGCGACCGCGCCCGAGTTGCGCACGGCAAAACGCTCGCCGGCGACGCCGCGGAAGTAGCACTCGCCCTCGATCGCACCGTACATCACGGTGTTGCCGATGATGATGCTCTCTTCCGGCACGATGGCGCTGTTGGCCGGCGGCTTGACGATGATCTTGCCGCCCGAGAGGCCCTTGCCGACATAGTCGTTGCCTTCACCTTCGAGCTCGAAGGTGACGCCGTGGGCGAGCCACGCGCCGAACGCCTGGCCGGCCGTACCCTTGAGGCTGACATGGATGGTGTCATGCGGCAGGCCGGCGTGGCCGTAGATCTTGGCGACCGCGCCCGACAGCATCGCACCCGCGGAGCGGTTGGTGCTGTTGATCGCAGCCTCGATCTTCACCGGCGCACCGCGGTCGAGCGCAGGCGTGGCCTTCTCGATCAGCGAGCGGTCGAGCACCGCCTCCAGATGATGGTTCTGGCGCTCGGAGTGATAGATCTTCTGGCCCTTCTCTTCCTTCTGCTTGACGAACAGCTTCGAGAAGTCGAGGCCCTTGGCCTTCCAGTGCGCCACCAGCCTGCTCTGGTCGAGCAGCTGAACCTGGCCCACCATCTCGTTGAAGGTGCGGAAGCCGAGCGAGGCCATGATCTCGCGGACTTCCTCGGCGACGAAGAAGAAGTAGTTGATCACGTGCTCGGGCTGGCCGGTGAAGCGCTTGCGCAGGACGGGGTCCTGCGTCGCGACGCCGACCGGGCAGGTGTTGAGATGGCACTTGCGCATCATGATGCAGCCGGCCGCAATCAAGGGGGCGGTGGCAAAGCCGAACTCGTCGGCACCGAGCAGCGCGCCGATCACGACGTCACGGCCGGTGCGGAAGCCGCCGTCGACCTGGACCACGATGCGGCTGCGCAGCCGCTCGCGCACCAGCGTCTGGTGGGTTTCGGCGAGGCCGATCTCCCACGGCGAGCCGGCGTGCTTGATCGAGGTCAGCGGCGAAGCGCCGGTGCCGCCCTCGAAGCCCGCGATGGTGACATGGTCGGCACGCGCCTTGGCGACGCCCGCGGCCACCGTGCCGACGCCGATCTCAGAGACGAGCTTGACCGAAACGTCACCGGTCGGGTTGACGTTCTTGAGGTCGTAGATGAGCTGCGCCAGGTCCTCGATCGAGTAGATGTCGTGGTGCGGCGGCGGTGAGATCAGGCCGACGCCCGGCGTCGAGTGACGCACCTTGGCGATGGTCGCGTCGACCTTGTGGCCGGGCAGCTGGCCGCCTTCGCCGGGCTTGGCACCCTGCGCCATCTTGATCTGCATCATGTCGGAGTTGACGAGATACTCCGTGGTGACGCCGAAGCGGCCCGAGGCGACCTGCTTGATCGCCGAACGCATGGAATCCCCATTCGGCATCGGCTTGAAGCGGTCGGCTTCCTCGCCGCCTTCACCGGTGTTCGACTTGCCGCCGATCCGGTTCATGGCGATCGCCAATGTCGTGTGCGCCTCGCGCGAGATCGAGCCGAAGCTCATCGCGCCGGTGGCGAAACGCTTGACGATGTCCTTGGCCGGCTCGACCTGCTCGAGCGGAATCGGCTTGCGCTTCTCTTCCTCCGCGTTCTTGATCCGGAACAGGCCGCGCAGCGTCAGCAGCCGCTCCGACTGCTCGTTGAGGATCTTCGCGAAGGCGCGATAGCGTTCCAGCGAATTGCCACGGGCGGCGTGCTGGAGCAGGCCAACCGACTCGGCGGTCCAGGCATGGTCCTCGCCGCGGCTGCGGTAGGCGTATTCGCCGCCGACGTCGAGTGCGGTCTTGTAGACCAGCGCCTCGCCGAACGCGTCGGCGTGACGGCGCACGGCCTCTTCCGCGATCTCGGCAAGACCGACGCCCTCGACGCGGGTATGCGTGCCGGCGAAGAACTTGGCGACGAAGTCAGCCTTGAGGCCGACCGCGTCGAAGATCTGCGCGCCGCAATAGGACTGGTAGGTCGAGATGCCCATCTTGGACATCACCTTGAGCAGGCCCTTGCCGATCGACTTGATGTAGCGCTTGACGATCTCGTAGTCGTCGAGCGAGCCGGGCAGGCGGTCCTTCATCGCGACGATGGTTTCGAACGCCAGGTACGGATTGATCGCTTCTGCGCCGTAGCCCGCAAGGCACGCGAAGTGATGTACTTCGCGCGGCTCGCCGGACTCGACGACGAGGCCGACCGAGGTGCGCAGGCCGGTGCGGATCAAATGATGATGCACGGAGGCGCAGGCCAGCAGCGACGGGATCGGAACCCGGTCGGTGCCGACCATGCGGTCGGACAGGATGATGATGTTGACGCCCTCGCGCACCGCGCTCTCGGCGCGCGCGCAGAGCTCGTCCAGCACCTGGTCCATGCCCGCCGCGCCGAGACCGGCGTGGAAGGTGGTGTCCAGCGTGCGTGACTTGAAGTGCGATTCGGCGACATCGGAGATCGAGCGGATCTTTTCGAGATCGGCGTCGGTCAGGATCGGCTGGCGCGCCTCCAGGCGCTTGGTGGTGGCGAGGCCCTGCAGGTCGAACAGGTTCGGCCGCGGTCCGATGATGGAGACGAGGCTCATCACCAGCTCCTCGCGGATCGGATCGATCGGCGGATTGGTGACCTGCGCGAAATTCTGCTTGAAGTAGGTGAACAGGGGCTTGGCCTTGTCCGACAGCGCCGAGATCGGCGTGTCGTTGCCCATCGAGCCCGCGGCTTCCTCGCCGGTGGCCGCCATCGGCGTCATCAGGATCGCGATGTCTTCCTGGCTGTAGCCGAACGCCTGCTGGCGATCGAGCAGCGACAGGTTGGAGCGCACGCCCGTCGTCGGCACCTTCGGCAGGTCTTCCAGCACGATCTGAGTCCGCTCCAGCCACTCCTTGTAGGGATGGCTCCTGGCGAGTTCGGCCTTGATCTCGTCGTCGGGGATCAGGCGGCCCTGCTCGAGGTCGACCAGCAGCATCTTGCCGGGCTGCAAGCGCCACTTGGTGATGATCTGGTCCTCGGGGATCGTGAGCACGCCCATTTCGGACGCCATCACGATGCGGTCGTCCTTGGTCACGAGATAGCGCGCCGGCCGCAAACCGTTGCGGTCGAGCGTCGCGCCGATCTGGCGGCCGTCGGTGAAGGCGATCGCGGCGGGGCCGTCCCACGGCTCCATCAGCGCGGCGTGATATTCATAGAAGGCGCGGCGCTTCTCATCCATCAGCGGATTGCCGGCCCACGCCTCGGGAATCATCATCATGACGGCGTGCGGCAGCGAGTAGCCGCCCTGCACCAGGAACTCGAGCGCGTTGTCGAAGCAGGCTGTGTCCGACTGGCCTTCATACGAGATGGGCCAGAGCCGGTTGATGTCCTTGCCGTAGAGCTCCGAGCTCACCGACGCCTGACGTGCCGCCATCCAGTTGGTGTTGCCGCGCAGCGTGTTGATCTCGCCGTTATGCGCGATCATGCGATAGGGATGCGCCAGCGACCACGCCGGGAAGGTGTTGGTCGAGAAGCGCTGGTGAACGAGCGCGAGCGCGCTCTCGAAATCCTTCTCGTGCAAATCGGGATAGTACTTGCCGAGCTGGTCGGCGAGGAACATGCCCTTGTAGATCACGGTGCGGCAGGACATCGAGCAGGGGTAATAGCCCGCAAGGCCGCGGTCGCGGCGCTGGTAGATCGCCTGCGAGATCGACTTGCGCAGGATGTAGAGCCGGCGCTCGAACTCGTCCTCGGTCTTGGCGACGCCGTTGCGGCCGATGAACACCTGCATGCAAGCGGGCTCGGTCGGCTTCACGGTGACGCCGAGCGAGGAATTGTCGGTCGGCACGTCGCGCCAGCCGAGCAGGGTCAGGCCTTCCGCCTTGATCTGGTCGGCGATGATGCTCTTGATGACGTTGCGCCAGGCGGTGTCGCGCGGCATGAACAGCGCGCCGATGGCGTATTCGCCGGGCGCCGGCAGCTCGAACTTGTTCTCCTTGGCCTTGCGGCTGAAGAAGGCATGCGGAATCTGCACCAGAATGCCGGCGCCGTCACCGGCGCGCGGGTCGGCGCCGACCGCGCCGCGGTGCTCGAGGTTGCAGAGGATGCTCAGCGCGTCCGAGACGATCTCGTGCGACTTCTTGCCCTTGATGTTGGCGATGAAGCCGACGCCGCAGGAATCCTTCTCCAGGCTCGGATCGTAGAGACCTTCGGCCGGCGGGCGCGAATTGTGTTCCTGAATCGGATCGGCCGTTTTCGAGGCGACCGTCGCCGACAGCTCTTCTGCCACGATGTTTCCGCGCTCGAATTGCGACCCGTTCATTGTTCCAATCCTCTCCATGCGGCAAGCTGCCTCACCGCCATCTTCGGCGCACCTTGGGCGTTCCGCGGCACCCGCCTCTGGGTCACCGCTCGTCCGCTGCGAGCCGCATTTTCTTAAATTCAGGCCAAGGCGTTCTTCGTCCCCGAGAACGGCTTTGCCTGCTTGCCTTATGGTGCTCGGAAGCACCGATTTTCGTTGCAATCCCTATGCCGGAACCGCAAGCAAAATTGAGACAGTCTTCCTGTCCTAACCATCACCTTGCCAAATTTTTGTCTACCACACAAGCGTGCGGAAGTCCCGATTCCCGACAAGTCAATCAAACGCTTTCCGAAAGTTGCGCGGCCCCGGTTTTGAAGCAAACGCGCCCCGATCCGGCCCAAGCGACGCCGAAATCCCGGATGAAGCTTCGGATGCCCCCTTCGAAAGGCGCGTCACGCCGCAAGAAGCGAAAGAGCGCTGGTCATTCGGGGCCTGACAGGAGCGTGTCGACCATGAAGTTTTTCACAGGATGTATGGCCGCCGCCGCGCTGGCGCTGGTGGCAGGCGCTGCCGAGGCGCAGGTTCCAGCGAGCGGCGTCTCGGGCGGGGCCTATCTCGCGGTGTCGGATTTCGACGGACCTTACATGCCCCCGGAGGCCGCGCCGCCACCGCCGCCGCGTTACGGCTATGGCTACGGATATGAGGAGCGCGGCCCGGCGCCGGCGCTGCTGCCGGCCACCGAGGTCTATGCCGTGCTGCGCGACAACGGCTTCTCGCCGCTCGGCATCCCGCGCCTGCGCGGCGCCGTCTACACCATCGCTGTGATCGATCGCCGCGGCGACGACGGCCGCCTCGTGATCGACGCCCGAGACGGCCGGATCATCCGCTTCATGCCGGCCGCGGACGCCTACGGCATGGCCCCCGCCTATGAGGAGCCGTCGGTTACGCCTTACCGGCCGCAAAGCGCGCTGCCGCCGCCGACCATGGTTCGCGGCGGCCCGCCGCGCCCGCCGGCGTCGATCCCGCATGTCGCCAGCCGCACCGTCCCCCTGCCCAAGGCCGCTCCGCGGCGGGCCGAGAGGCCGCTCGCGGATCCGAAGGCTGCCGAGCAACCGACACCGCAGACCCAGCCCGAGCAGCAGACCGCCGCTGTGCAGGCAAAGCCGGCCGAGGCCGCGCCGCAGGCCGCAGCTCCGACCGTCGGCCAGGCCAAGCCGGCTCCCACCATTTTGCCGACGCAGGAGATGCCGCCGGCGCAGGGGTTGGATTAGGCCAGCGCAAACAAAAAGCGCCCGAAGACCTCGGGCGCATTTGCCTCACTGTCGCTTAGCCTCAGCTGCGCGGATATCCCGCGGCCTCCAGGATCAAATTCGCGACCTCCTTCGGATGCGACACCAGGGAGAGGTGGCCGGCGTCGAGCTCGATCGTGGTCGCGCTCATGCGCTTGGCGAGGAAGCGTTCGAGATCGGGATTGATGGTGCCGTCGTTCTTCGACACCGCGTACCAGCTCGGCTTCGTGTGCCAGGCGGCCTCCGTGGTGCGGCCCGCGAAGATCGAGGCGGCGGTCGGCCATTGCACGGCGTAGAGCTCCTTGGCGCGATCAGGTGCGACGCCGTTGGCGAAATATTTCAGGAAGGCGTCCTTGGAAAGCTTGGTGAAGCCGTCGCGCTCGACGATGCCGGCGCGCGCCGGTCCCGTGGGAAACTGCTTCGACAGCGCGACGAAATCCTCGTTGGCATCGGGGGCGCGCGCTGCGATGTAGACGAGGCCGGTGACCTTCGGATCAGTGCCGACCTGGCTGATCACGGTGCCGCCCCAGGAATGTGCGACCAGCACGGTCAGACCATCCTGCTCGGCCAGCACGCGCTTGGTCGCCTCGACCGACTCGGCGAGCGAGCCGAGCGGATTCTGCACGGCAGTGACGTTCAGGCCGGCAGCCTGGAGGATCGGGATCACCTCCGACCAACTCGAGCCATCGGCCCAGGCACCGTGCACCAGCACGACATTCTTGGCCTTCAATGTCTGCGGGGCCTGCGCATGGGCAAGGCTGACAGGGGCCACCAGCAGGCTCGCGGCGACGAAAAGGCTGCGCCAGAAAGTCATGATCGTTCTCCGTCTTGTTTTGGTGCGATGTCCAAAGGACGGAGCGTGAGGCTGAGGCGTTACGCGCCTCACCGCTCTGTGATGCGGTGCAAAACGAAAACGAAAAAAACGCCCCGGGGGCACCGGGGCGTTTTCGCAACTTGATGGCTGTGGACGCGCTTAAGCGGCGACCGAACTCTCGATCACCTGCGCCTTCGCAGCGCCGGTGTTGATCGCGATCTGGCGCGGCTTCTTGGCTTCGGGAATCTCGCGCACGAGGTCGACGTGGAGCAGGCCGTTCTCGAGCGAAGCGTCCTTCACCTGCACGAAGTCGGCAAGCTGGAAGGCGCGCTCGAAGGCGCGGGCAGCGATGCCGCGATAGAGCACTTCGGCTTTCGAGTTCTCGTTGGCGACTTTCTCGCCCTTGATCGTCAGCGTGTTTTCCTTCGCGACGATTGAGAGCTCATCCTTGGCAAAGCCCGACACCGCAACGGTGATGCGGTAGGCATTCTCGCCGGTGCGCTCGATGTTGTAGGGGGGATAACCGGGGCTGCCGTCAGAGCCTGCCTGGTCGAGCAGGTTGAAGAGGCGGTCGAAGCCGACGGTGGAGCGATAGAACGGGGTGAGATCGTAGGAACGCATGGTCAAGTCCTCCATTGAGCGACTGTTTTGGCAACCCGCCCGCCAATCGGGCCGGGCTTTAGTCTGTGTGCAGCCTGATGTTCCGGTTCCGAAACACTGGTAGCGGCCTGCACTGAGATGATATGGGTGGGTCCAGACGGCGTTCAAGAGGGCGGCAACAGCGCCTTTTCGGCGCTCCCGCCCCTGATTTGCGGCACTGATTACAGCACGTGGCGCCCAAGCACTCCCGATCATGACGCTGGTCTCGATTCCGTCCAACCCCGTTCCCGAAGACGTCGTCAGCGGCACCATCAAGACGCCTGATGGCGTCGAGCTGCGCTTCGCGCGCTGGGCGCCGCCGGCGAACCGCAAGGGCACGGTCTGCGTCTTCACCGGGCGCAGCGAGCAGATCGAGAAATATTTCGAGACCGTGCGCGATTTGCGCGACCGCGGCTTTGCGGTGGCGATGATCGACTGGCGCGGGCAGGGCCATTCCGCGCGCCGCCTGCGCGATCCGCGCAAGGGCTACGTGCGCAGCTTTTCCGACTACGAGATCGACGTCGAAGCTTTCGTGCAGCAGGTGGTGCTGCCGGATTGTCCGCCGCCGTACTTCGCGCTGGCTCACTCCATGGGCGGCGCGGTGCTGTTGCGGCTCGCTCATGCGGGCAAGCGCTGGTTCGACCGTATGGTGCTGTCGGCGCCGATGATCGACCTGCCCGGTCGCTCCACCTCGTTTCCGGTGCGGGCGCTGCTGAAGACGATGCGGATGCTGGGGCGGGGCGGTGCTTACGTTCCCGGCGGCAGCGATCAACTCACCGGGCTGTCGCCCTTCATCAACAATCCGCTGACCAGCGATCCCGTGCGCTACGCGCGCAATGTCGCGATCCTGGAGGAAGACCCGACGCTGGGCCTTGCCTCACCAACGGTGGCCTGGGCCGATACCGCCTTCCGCGCCATGCAGACCTTCAAGGGCATGCACTACCCCTCCGAGATCCGCCAGCCGATCCTGATGCTGGCGGCCTCCAACGACACCGTGGTGTCGACGGCCGCGATCGAGGAGTTCGCCTACCATCTGCGCGCGGGCTCTCACCTGGTGATCGCCGGCTCCAAGCACGAGATCCTCCAGGAGCAGGACCGCTACCGCTCCCAGTTCTGGGCCGCCTTCGACGCGTTCGTGCCGGGCACGCCGTTGTTCGGGTGAGAAGGCTCGGACGCATCCTGCGCCACCGATCGTTCCACGACTCCGCCATGCCGGGCGTGTTCCGGGCATCCACGGACTGTGGCTCGGTGCGACAAGAACGTGGATGGCCGGGACAGGTGTCTGGCCCGGCCATGACGACGAGGAGCTACAACGTCTTCAAATATTCGATCAGATCGTAGCGCTCTTGTTCTTTGAGTTCGCGGCCGACGACACCGTCCTTGTGCGGCCCCTTGCCCTCGAACGAATGGCCGAGATTGCTGTTGCCGTAGAGTTCGGTGCCGTCAGACGCTCGCGTCGAGAAGCGCGACTGCCCCGTCTTGCAACTCTCGCCGTCGGAGACCGCAAAGCCGACCTGCTTCGGATCGTAGTCGCGGTCACCGCCCATGCAGAACGATTTGGGGCGTTCGGCCGCCGGACTCAGCATCCAGTAGAGCGACGGCACCGATCCGTTGTGCAGGTACGGCGCGGTGGCCCAGACGCCGTTGAGCGGGCGCGCGCGATACCAGGGGCCTCGCTCCGGCTCGTCGGGCGGCTGCGGTCCGGGATTCGGGCAGTTCGGGCGCTTGCCCCACCAGGCCTGCTGCTCCTCCGGCTTGATCTTGGCATCGTCCATCGCCTTGCGGCTGACGATGTCGACGAGCACCATCAGGCCGAGCGAGTACGGCATGTCGGTCGAGGACACGTCGGGCAGTTTGCAGTTCCACCAGGCATTGAGTTTCTGCGAAGGATCGAGCTTGAGAAAGCCCGGCACCTGAACCGTGCGCGTCGCCAGCACACTGGCCTGGGCGGGATCGGTCCCCATGCCTCTGGCGCTTTTCTGGACCTCGTTCAGGAATTTGTCGCCGCCGATGGTCTGCCAGCGGTCCGAGGACCAGATGCTCTTGTCAGGAAATTCGGCGTCGAACACGGGATCGTTGACCGGACCGAGATGGCATTCGACGCAGATCTCCGAATAGAGCTTGCGGCCGCGTTTGACCCGCTCGCCATCGATCTTCCACGCGGCATCGCCGATGATGTCCGACGGCCATTTCGGCGATGTCAGTCCCGAGAGCTGCTTTTTCGGATAGGGCGCCGATCCTTTCAGCAGATCCTCGATCCAGTTCAGATTCTTGATGTCCATCGACGAGCGGAACAGCGCATCCTTGGGTGTACTGTCCGACAGGTTGAGCAGGGCGGTGACGCCCAGTGCCTCGCCGGCGTTGCGGATCAGCGGTTGCTCGATCGAGGCGTCGTATTGCGCGTATTTGAGCCAGGGCACGGTCCAGATCGGCGGGAAGCTGACTGGCGCGTCCTTGGCATGCAGATTCTTCTCGAAGCCGCTGAGGCCGCTGAGCGTCATGTCCTGTGAGAAGACCTGGTTGCCGATGCGGTTGAGCGCGTCGAGGCGGCCATAGCCCTCCTCGGTGTCCGTCTGCTGCTCGTCACGCTTGGTCTTCTCATTGTATCGTGTCTTGCCCGCGATGGTCTTGTCGTAGGTCGTTTCCCAGTCTTTCAGGAACGTGCCGATCGCACTCAGCTTCTGCTTCAGCGCATCGCGATCCGCATCGCCGGCGGACGGCCCGAGCACACGGTCGGCGAAGCGCTTGAAGCGACCCGGCACGTAGAGCGTATAGGCGATCGACAGCCCCGTCGTGACCTCGAGCTTTCGAAGGTCCGTCATCGCCGGGCCGCCGTCGAAGCGGATGTCGATGCCCTTGTAGTGGATCTGGCCGGTGTGACAGGCGGCGCAGGTGAGGCCGATCCGGTCCTCGCCGACCTTGCCGGTCGCAGGATCGGGCACGCCGGTCATGCGCGCGAAACCGACGGGCAGGCCGCCGACGTTTTCAGCTTGCGCTCCCCAGTTGACCGGCGGATCCCAAAGCCGCGCCGGCACCGGCTTCGTCTTGTCATAGACGTTGGCATAGCCAAAGCGGCGCAGCGTGGCCTCGTCCGTGTTGATCGTCTGCGGGCTCGGGATGAAGCCGAAGCGCTGCAGATGGTCACTGTCATGCAGCATCCCGGGCTTGGCGAAGAAATGCAGCCGCGGCTGCTCCAGCGCCATGAACCAGCTATAGGGTACCGGGAAGGTCGCGGTGCCCTGGCTGGCGTGATGAAACCAGTGCCGGTCTTCCAGCGCCCAGTTCTGCTCGAGCCAGTACGCAGCGCGGGGTTCGACCAGCTTGGGTAGTGGCGGCGCGACGAGGTCGCCGAGGATGCCGGGCAGCATCGGCTGGAACTGATCGGGAAAGCGCAGCGCCACGATACCGAAGACGAGCAGCGCCGCGACAAGCCCGCCGGCCGCGCGCAGGATCAGCGAAGGCGGGGTCACCGGCTGGCTGACCATCCGCTGGGTGATCCGGTCGGGGAATTTGCGCTCGTTGAACAATGTCCTCACCTCGGCCACGCTGAGATAGCGATCATCACCCTGACCCTTGCCCATGATCTTGAGCAGCACCGGCCATTCGAATTTCATCAGGAGCGGGTAGTACCAGCGCGATTGATTGCCGGCGCGCTTGAGATTGTCGTTCATGAAGGTCCGGATCTGCGAGGCGTTGAGCCCGACCTCGGTGCCGCCATCCGGATCGGCATAGGTGGCGCCGAAACCAGCGAGCCGCGCGATCTCGTCCTCGTCGACCTTGCCGTCGACGCCGAGGATGCGCGAGCCGGCCCCGAGCTTGTCGAGCGGGCCGCCGCGCAAGCCGTTGAGCTGTGCGCCCCAGAAGATGCTTTGCAGGATATGGCAGGCGCCGTTGGCGATTAGCGCGACGCCACGAACCTGGATGCGGGCCGAAATCTTCTTCAGCCCGGTCTCGCCGCTTGCATTCGCGATGGTCTGCGACAGCGTCCGGAGTCGAACGGTCCCGCCGTCGACGAAGCCTTCGCCGACGAGGCCGCGCAGGAAGGGGCAGGGATTGTTCGGCGAGACTGCGATTGAGGGATCGAACGGCGTCTTGCGAGAGTCATCCATCGGCAATGTCCTGAAACAAACGAATCGCGAAAAGCGGCCGCGCTGATACAGCGCGGAAAGTCCTAACAAACAGACAGCGGAGGCGGCGTAGCTATACTACTTCAGGGTGTGGCGGAGTGTGGCTGAATTCATCCTGCTGTCAATAACGCCGCGGCGAGACCGCAGCGCCCGCGCAAAGCGATCTCAGGATATTGCTCCGGGACGATGCGGTCAGGATTCGGCGGCGCGTCTGAGGTCGCTCTGGACCAGCGTGAGCTTGCTGGCCGGCACGCCGGCTTTCAGGAGCCCGTCACGGTAATGCGCAATGTCCTCGGGCCGCTTCCAGTGAAAATTCCGCAAATGGCGGTCGACATTCAGGGTGGGGTAATTGCTCATCAGCACGCCCGTTGCCTCGGTCGCCTCGTCGGTCCGGCCCAATTGCGCCAGCGCCGCGGCGCGGATCGCCAGCGCCTGCATGTGGTTCGGGTTGACGTAGAGCTGCTCTCGCGCCCAGGACAGGGTCGCGTCGTATTGACGGACGAGATAGTGGCTGAAGGCGTTCAGCGCGGCCCATTGATAGCGCGGGTCGCTGTTGTCGCGCTGGGCGGCCATCGAGAACAGCTCGATCGCCTGCTTGTGCTCGCCGATGACGAAATGGCAGATGCCGAGCACGCCGCGTGCGCCCATGTCGTAGGGGTTGAGCGCGACCGCGCGCTTGGCCGCATCCATCGCCGCCTCGTCATGGCCTTCCATCGCATGCGCCCAGGACAGGATCGAGAACGCGAACGAGGAGCGCGGGTCGAGCCGGACGCTGGTTTCGGCCAGCTGCATTGCTTCAGCCCACATCTCGCGCGTGCCCTTGACCCAGCCGAACTGGATGCTCTGGATCTGGATCGTGGCGAGATAGGCATGCGCGATCGACAGCTTGGGATCGAGTGCGATCGCCTCCCGGAACAGGCCGACGGCTGTGCCCAGGTCTTCCTTGGTCTGCCGGTAATAATGCGACAGGCCCTTCAGGAAACGGTCCCAGGCCGTCACGTCGTTGGTCGGGCGCGCGGGCGCGGAGGCTTCGGCCCGGACGATCTCGGTGGCGATTGCCGCGGACAGATTGGTCGTGATCTCGTCCTGCATCGCGAAGAGGTCGCCGATGTCGCGGTCGTAACGCCCGGTCCAGAGCTGCTCGCCGGTCTCCGGCGCGATCAGCTCGGCGGTGACGCGGATCTTGGCGCCGGCGCGCCGCACCGAGCCCTGGATCAGATAGGTGGCGTCGATCTCGCGCGCGATCACGCGGGTGCTGACCGTCTTGCCCTTGAAGGCGAAGGTCGAGTTGCGGCTCAGCACGCGGTAGAACGATTGCAGCGACAGCGCGTGGATCAGATCCTCGGTCAGGCCGTCGGAGAAGTATTCGTCCTGGGCATCGCTGAGATTGGCGAACGGCAGCACGCCGACGATGGCGGTGCGGTACGGCTGCGACAGCGCCGATGCTTCCTTCAGCTCGGGCGCGAGCGCGGTCGCGCCCTCGGGCGTCCAGGTCCAGACCCCGATCGGATCCCTGATGTTCTTGAAGCGGTGGTTGCCGCCGTCGACCAACGGCACGGTGAGATGCTTGCTCGCCTCGCGATAGGCCTTGGCCGAGATCGCGAAGCCCCCGGGGCTCGCCACCGATTCGAGGCGGACGGCGATGTTGACGTCGTCGCCGAACACCTCGTCCTCGTCGGCGATGACGTCACCCATGTGAATACCGAGCCGGAACTGCATGGCGCGGTCGGCCGGCAGATGGTGGTTGCGCTCCACCATCAGCAGCTGCATCGCGATCGCAGCCTCGGTGGCGCCGACGATGGAAGCAAACTCGAGCAGGAAGCCGTCGCCGGTGTTTTTGACGACGCGGCCGCCGTGATTGAGGATGATGGGGTGAATCGCGCTGCGATGGGCCTTGAAGACGGCATGGGTGCCGGCCTCGTCAGTGCCCATCATCCGCGAATAGCCGGCGACATCGGCGCAGACAATGGCGGCCAGACGTCTTTCCATATTCTCGGAGCTCCAGGGGACGGGGACGGCCACCCTGTGGCAGTCGCCGCGAATCCCGCATTTCAAAACTCTGCCTTTATAGAGCACATGAGGCCGAACGAAAGTATGATCCGCATTGCAAATTTGATGCAAATCCCGGGCATTCCCGGCGGTGGACGGCCAGGCGCGAACCGACTAAGGCCATTCCCCTTGAAACCGCCCGGCCGGGCGGCGGGAGCCTGTCATGCTGGGCATTCACGAAATCTGGCTTTTCGTCCTGTCGGGCGTGCTGCTCAACATCACGCCGGGCCCCGATACGGTCTATGTGATCGGCCGCAGCATGCAGATGGGCTGGCGCGGCGGAGCGGCGGCGGCCTTCGGCATCAGCTGCGGCTGCTTTTTCCACGTCGCGGGCGCGGCGATCGGCCTTTCGGCGCTTCTGATGGCCTCGTCCACCGCGTTCTCGATCCTGAAGCTGGTCGGCGCGGCCTATCTGGTGCTGACCGGGCTTCAGATGCTGTGGTCGCGGCCGGCGCTGATGGCCCTCAATGACGAGGCGGAGCGGAACTCGCTGCAGCGGGTTTTCCTCCAGGGCGTCTTCACCAACGCGCTCAATCCCAAGGTCGCGCTGTTCTTCCTGGCCTTCCTGCCTCAATTCGTCGCAGCCGACGCGCCGCACAAGCCACTCGCCTTCCTGACGCTTGGCCTGATCTTCATCTGCACGGGAACAATGTGGTGCCTGGTGCTGGCAGCGTTCGCGGCCAAGGCCGCGCTCCGGCTGCGGCAGTCCGAGGGCGTGATCGCCTGGGTCAACCGCGCGCTCGGCGGCCTCTTCATCTATCTCGGCATCCGCGTCGCCATGCTGGAAACGCGGTAACTTCGGCTACGCGAATTCCTTCAGAAGCGCGCTGCCGGCCAGATACACGCCGAGCACGATCATCGCGACCAGGAACCAGCGGCGGAACGCCTCTGCCGGCATCCGCGCCCGCACCGACTGACCGATGAACATGCCGGCGAAGGCCATGGCCATGCCGACCGCGCCCGGCACGGCATTGGCCGGCGTCAGCAATCCACCGGCGGTGAGGCTGAAGGCGAGCGCCAGCGTCGCCGTCGTGAAGAACACGCCGAGCGCCTGCACCAATTCGTCCTTCTCCATCCCGATCGCCTGCATGAACGGCATCGAGGGGATCACCTGCACGCCCGTCGAGGCCGAGATCACGCCGGTGATCACGCCGACCACGCCGCCGGCCCATTTCTCGTTCCGAGGGGCGACGTGGAACTTGAACTTGCTGAGGCCGATGATTGCGTAGATCACCAGCAGGATGCCGAGAACGATCGTGCCGTAGCGCGCATGCGGGCCGGTCAGCGCGCCCGCATTGAGCCAACATCCGATCACGGTGCCGATCATCAGCGGCCACAGCCGCCTCAGGATGTCGCGCAAATAGGGACCGGCAAAGGTCTGCCAGATGTTGGTGACGATGGCGGGCACGATCACGATGGCGATCGCGCGGCTGGGTGCCATGTTCACCGCGAGCAGCCCCATGGACACGGTCGGCAGGCCGAGCCCGACGACGCCCTTGACGAAACCGGCGACCAGGAAGACCGCGGCGATGAGAATGAGAAGCGGGTCGATCATGTCAGTACATTGACCGAAGCCGCGCGCGGGCACAATCTGGAGGTTACGGAGACAGCCTTCGCCAACGGCGAAGGCAAAATCGGAGGAGACATCCGTGCGCTTCGATCTCGTCGATCTCCAGCTCTTCATCGCGGTTGCCGACCAGCGCAGCATCACCCGCGGCGCCGAGCGCTCGCATCTGGCGCTGGCATCGGCCAGCGCGCGCATCAAGGGTCTCGAGCAGGCGCTTGGCGTCGCGCTGCTCAAGCGCGGGCGGCGCGGTGTCGAACTGACCGCGGCCGGCGAGAGCCTGCTCGACCACGCGCGGCTCGTCATCCACCAGGTCGATGCCATGCGCGGCGATCTCGCAGGCTTTGCCAGCGGCGTGCGTGCCAGCGTGCACTTCCTCGCCAACACCTCGGGCCTGTCGGAGCATCTGCCGAAGGCGCTCGCCGGTTTCCTGCGCGAACATCGCGACGTCGCCATCGACATCGAGGAGCGCGAGAGCACCGACATCGCGGCCGCGATCACGGCGGGCGCTGCCGATCTCGGCTTTGCCGCCGAGCACGCATTGCCCGACCATATCGAGCGTTTCGTGTTCAGCGAGGACCGCCTGACGCTGGTGACGTCCAAACGAGGCCCGTTCGCCGGCCGCCGCCAGATCGACTTCCAGGAGGCTGGCGCCTGCGAGTTCGTCGGCCTGACCAGCGCCACCGCGCTTCAGATGCATATTTCAAAGCACGCCGCGCGGCTCGGCATGCGCCCGCATTTCCGCGCGCGCCTGCGCGATTTCGACGCGATCTGCCAGATGGTCGCCGCCGACGTCGGCGTTGCCCTGGTGCCGGAATCCGCCGCCCGTCGCTGCGCCAAGCTGATGCCGCTCGCCATCGTCCGCCTGCGCGACGCCTTCGCCAATCGGAGACTCGTGATCTGCGCGCGCAGCTTCAAGGCGCTGCCGCGCCCGGCCAAGATGCTGGTGGAGCATCTGCGGGCAGAGGCGGTGTGATGCTGATGTGAGCCGGCACTGCAGCCGCGCACTCAACGGCGCTCCTACTTAGCCGTTTCCACCCCGGCGTCCCTGATCACCTTCGCCCACTTCTTCGTCTCATCCGCGATGAAGCTGCGAAAATGCTCGGGCTCGTCGCCGACGAGTGTTGCGCCCTGTTGCGCGAGCTTGTCCTTCACCGCGGGATCCGCCATGGCTTTGGTCGCGAGATCGTGCAGCGCGGCGACGATCTCCTTCGGTGTGTCCTTGGGCGCGACCATGCCGTACCAGTTCTCGATGCGCAGATCGGGAAAGCCGGCTTCCTTCGTTGTGGGCACGTCGGGTGCTGTCGGGGCACGTTCGGCCGAGCCGACTGCGATCGGCTTGAGCGCACCGGCCTTGACCTGCGGCAGCAGCACCGGGAGATCGAGGAACGTCATCTGCACCTGCTGGCCCAAGAGATCGTTCACCGCAGGCGCGGCACCCCGATAGGGCACGTGCACGATGTCGATCTTGGCCGTCAGCTTGAAGAGTTCGCCGGCGAGATGGGGCAGGCTGCCGGGACCGGAGGAGGCGAAGTTGAGCTTTCCCGGCTGCGCCTTGGCGAGCGCAATCAACTCGCCGATGTCCTTGGCCGGCACGTTGGCGGCCACGACCAGCATTTCCGGCACGGTCGCCACCAGCGTCACCGGCGTCAAATCATTGAGCGTATCGTAGGCGACCTTCTCCATGCTCGGGCTGATCGCGAGCGCGCCGGCCGAGGAGATGGCGATGGTGTAGCCGTCGGGCGCGGCCTTGGCGACCGCGTCGGTGCCGAGCACGCCGCCCTGGCCGCCGCGATTGTCGATCAGCACCGGCTGGCCCGATAGTTCCGACATGCGCTGGCCGATCACGCGCGCGATGATGTCATTGGGCCCGCCGGCCGGGAACGGCACGATCAGTTTGATCGGTTTGGCGGGAAAATTCTCGGCCGCCGCCAGTGATGGCAGCAGCAGGAGCAATCCAAAGAACAATCGAACGAGCGGCCTGCGTGAGATGGTCATGCAAGCCTCCCGCTCGCGTTGGTCATTGGTTGAGCAGTTTCAGGGCTTCTTCGTGAACTCTCGCGTCGCCGGCCGCGATGATGCGACCGCCGCCCTGGGCCGGCTTGCCTTCCCAGGTGGTGACGACGCCGCCGGCGCCGGTCACGATCGGGATCAGGGCCGCGATGTCATAGGGTTTCAGCTCGGTCTCGACCACGAGATCGACATGGCCGGCCGCCAGCATGCAATAGGAATAGCAATCGCCGCCATAGCGCGACAGCCGCGCGCCCTGCTCGATCCGGCCGAAGATGGCGCGGTCGCGCTCGTTCATCAGCAGCGGCGATGTGGTGTAGGTCGTCGCCTCCGACAGCGAGGCGCAGCGGCGGACCTGGAGGCGGCGTTCGCCGGACGGGCCTCTATAATTGGCCGAGCCGTTGTCGCCGGAAAAGCGCTCGCCGATGAACGGCTGGTGCATCATGCCGTAGACCGGCGTGCCCTTGTGCAGGAGCGCGATCAGCGTGCCCCAGATCGGAAAGCCGCCGATGAAGGATTTGGTGCCGTCGATGGGGTCGAGCACCCAGACATAGTCTGCGTCCTCGCGCTCATTGCCGAATTCCTCGCCGACGATGCCGTGCTGGGGGAAGCTCGCCTTGATCAGCCGCCGCATCACGGCCTCCGCGGCGCGGTCGGCTTCCGTGACCGGATCGAAATCCTTGGTCTTGCTCTTGTCGTCGATCGACAGCGAGGTGCGGAAGAACGGCAGGATGGTCTCGCCGGAGGCGGTGGCAAGCCGTCCGATGAAGGCTGAGAAGTCGATCACCGTCACGGCGCATCCTCAAAACGAAAGTTGGGTGAAGCTCGCATCTGCCTAGCTCAATTCGCCCCTCGCGTGCAGCGCTGTCTTGATTTGCACCCTGGTATTTTGGATCCGGTTACCTTCTGCCCCAAGTGAACCGTCGGGCGAGCCATATGCTGGCCAAATATCGATCACAGAGTTGAAAACTTAGTTCCGAGCATGCCTCGTTCGTATGCAAATGACAATCAACCCATTGAATTTCCTTATCAAAGAAACTGAATCTGGGTTTCTCTGGGAGCAATTGAGCCATGTGTTTTTGCATGGGAAATGGCTCAAAAGCCCTTGCGCTTTGTGCGGCGCGGCCGCATATTGTTGCGGTGCGGTAGCGCTTGGCGTTACCGCTGCCCTCCTTGGGCGTTTCCTCCCTAGACTTGGGCCGCTTCTTCATTAGAAGCGGCCCTTTTTTCTTTGGGTCTCTGTTTTCAGTTTAGCGCGCATACGCTTGCGAAGCGAAAACGCATCCGCGCTTCTTGCGGAGGGCACGATCGTTCGAGAAAGAGGCGAGTCTATTCCGCCGCGGCCTGGAACGGGCCGAGATCGCCGAACGGGATCGTGGTCGCCAGCACGTCGGCAAGGACGCCGAAGTCGCTTGCCACCTGGCCAAAGCGCGGACCGCGCTCGCGGCGGCGCTCGTCCATGTAGATCGCGCGGTTGAACTCCAGCTGCACCGCGTGCAGGCCGCTCGCCGGATTGCCGTAATGCTCGGTGATGAAGCCACCGGCATAGGGCTTGTTGCGGCCGATCGAATAGCCGAGCCCGGTCATGGTCTCCTCGACCCGGTCGGGCAGCAGCGGCGTGCAACTCGTGCCGTAGCGGTCGCCGATCACGATATCGGGCCGGCGCGGCTCGTCCCTGCTGACGCCGACCGACGGCATCGAATGGCAGTCGACCAGCACCACGGTGCCGAACGTCTGATGCACCTTGTTGATCAGCCTGCGCAGCGCCCGGTGGTAGGGCTTGTACAGCGTCTCGATCCGCGCCAGCGCGTCGTCGACCGCGATGCGGTCGCGATAGATCTCCTGGCCGTCGCCGACCACGCGCGGAATGGTGCCGAGGCCCCCCGCGACCCGCATCGAGCGGGTGTTGGCAAAGCTCGGCAGGCGGCCGGTGAACATGCGGGGGTCGAGCTCATAGGGCTCTCTGTTGACGTCGACATAGGAGCGGGGAAAGTTGACCCGCACGGTCGGAAAGCCGCGTCCGCTCAAATGGCCGATCAGTTCGTCCATGAAGGAATCTTCGGACCGCCTCAGTTGCGGCAAGTCGATCCGCGAAGCGCTCAGGAATTCGTCCGGGTAGGTCGAGCCGGAATGGGGCGAGTTGAAGATAACAGGCGCGCGCCACTCGGCGGGCTCCACGATCTCGAAGGCTGGCGACACCTCGCCGTCAAACCGGGTCATCTTCTCAGGCTTCGTCCCTTCACGCCGCACGATCCAGCATGGGTCCAGATCGAGTGATTCGGCCGGTCGAGCGGCTCTTATGTGTCGTCATTGTCCGGAATCGCAACCATTCTGCCAAGCGAAAAGATGTGACGGGGTGCTGGAACACGTCTTAACCGTGCGAGCAGGCAGGCGGGGATCAGTGGTTGCGGCAGAATTGATTCGGAGCCCATTCCGGTTCACAACACCCCGGCAGCGCGAGCCCCGAGGGTTAAGATTTTCACCCCAAATTTACCCTCTGTCGGGCTTAGTGACCTCTGCATATCCTCTGGGGATTCGACGTTCCTGCCATGCCAAAGATCCTGCTCGCCGAAGACGACAACGACATGCGCCGTTTCCTGGTCAAGGCGCTGGAAAACGCCGGTTTTCAGGTTTCGTCCCATGACAATGGCATGGCCGCCTATCAGCGGCTCAGGGAAGAGCCGTTCGAGATGCTGCTGACCGACATCGTGATGCCGGAGATGGACGGGATCGAACTCGCCCGCCGGGCCTCGGAACTCGATCCCGATATCAAGATCATGTTCATCACCGGCTTCGCCGCTGTCGCCCTGAACTCGGATTCGGACGCCCCCAAGAACGCCAAGGTGCTCTCGAAGCCGGTTCACCTGCGCGAATTGGTGAGCGAAGTGAACAAGATGCTGGCGGCCTAAATCCGCCGCGTTCCGTCCTTGCGCACGCTCCCCTGAGCCGTTATAGGGACCCCCACCCGACGCAAGTGGACTTCTAGGGCACGTAGCTCAGCGGGAGAGCACTACCTTGACATGGTAGGGGTCACAGGTTCGATCCCTGTCGTGCCCACCATCCTTCGCTCGCGAAGCGAGAGAAGGATGCCACGCCGAAGCCCAACGGGCGCAGGCGGGCTGGCGCCGCGAGCTACGGCTCGGCAAGCCACGCTCCAATCTCAATACGAAGCGTGTCCGGCGTAGCTCGAAGAGCGAAGACGGACTGGTGCGTCTAGCTGCACTTTTCCTCTCGTCCATTCCTTCGCCCCCTCACGTCAACGGCAACAAATGCTCCGGAATCGGCACTGGCGCGGCCGGCACCAGCGAGGCGACCGAGACGTGCGGCCAGGTCAGGCCGTTGAAATCCAGCATGACCTTTTGCGAGTATTGGATCTGCGTCGTCGCCACCCGCACGCGGCCGCCGGCAAATCCCTTGCCCGGCACGATCGGCAGCGTGGCGACGAAGCTCGGCACCAGCGGCACCGTGCCCTTCTGTAACGGCTGCAGGATGATCGGCGGCTCGCCCGACGCGATGCGCGGCACGTCGACGTCGTAGATGACGGTCTCGATCCAGAACACGGCGTCCATCTGGAATGCGTTGGCGTTGGCGCCATTGCCGCCCGGCGGCGGCACGGGCACGCCCTGGAGGAAGGCGATGTTCGCAGTGCCGCCCGCGAAATTCGGCGCCTGCGGATGTGGCCCTGCTGATGGGACGGCCGGCAGCGGGCCGCCTGACAGCGGAGAACCGGGCTTGGTCGAGGTCTCGATGATGACGGTCTGGCTGATGGTCTGATGTGCGATCTGGTTGCGCAGCACCGTGTTGGGGTCGGTGATCATGGCCTGCGTCAGCTTGCCGGAGGCGATCAGCGCGGTGAGGTCCTGCGGCAGCCTGCGCGTGGTCCTATTGGTCGCGGTCTGGTTTTGAAAAGTGATCTTGTTGGCCGGATTGCCGTTCAGGAACGGCGTGATGTCGACCGCTGCGATAACAGGCTTGCCGGCGATCGCCGGCAGCGCGGCGCCTTGCGCCGTGATCGTCGTGCCGTGCGGGATCGAGGCCATGCGCGCGACGGTGAATGGTTCGTGCGGATTGGTGGTCGCCGGCACCGCGAGCCAGATGCCGGGCTCGAAGTGAATGCCGACAGGCGTTCCCGTGGTCACGTCGTTGATGGTCTGGAGATACGGCACGCCGTTGAGGAAGGCATCCGCCTGCGGCCCCGAGCCGCGATTGGGGATCGAACCGAGATTGTTCGAGAACGACATGGTCTCGTCGGTGAGATTCAACTCCAGCACGTTGTCGGGCGGGTCGGTGGTGTTGATCGGCCCCGGCATCTGGGTCGGCGTCGTCGCGCTGTCGGGCCGGAAGATCGTGTTGAACCCCTGGCCCGTGAACGTGCCGGTGAAAGCCGACAGCGGCCCGAGCGTCGGCGGCAGGGTGACCGGCACGGCTGCGGGTACAGCAGCGGCGTGTGCGGCAGCCCTGAACACGCTATCGACCTGGTGGATGGAGAAGTTTGCGGTTCTGTTGAAGGCGCTGGTGAGCGGCTTGGGTTCGTCCATGGGGCGTTCCTCTCGATGGCTGCAAGCGCGAGGCGGCCGTCGCGTCGCCGAATTCGGCGAGACGTCGGAATTTTTCGAAACTGATCGCGATCTCTTGTTGCGGTCTCTTGGGGCGCGTCCGCCGCAGGGATCGTTGGCCTCACCCTGGAAGGGGGGACTCCAACTCGGTGTTCGCAAATGAAATAATCGAGAAACAGATACGGGGTCGTTCGCCCCGTTCGTCTTGGTTACATCTTGAGTATGATACAACCTGAAGGCTGCTTCAAGTGTGTTCCATTTCACAACCGCAAGAGTCGCAGACCAGGCGCGCATCGAAGCACCGCAGACGAGAGGGCCGCCCATGAGCGTATCCGTCATCGAGCAGGCAAAAATCCAGGCGCAGGTCCTTGTGCCGCTGGTCAAGGCGCTTCAGGCCGAGCTCGGCGAGGCGCGTGCGAATGCATTGGTGCGCAACACGCTGGGCGATCTCTATCGCGGCTTCGGCGAAGAGTTCTGGAAGGCCAGGAACAAAGACAAGAACGACGCCGATCTCGGCCAGGCCGTCGCCTCCGCCTTCAGGACTTATGCGCGCGACGGCGCGCTTGAATACGACGTGATCGAGCAGACCCAGGACGCATTCGCGTTCGACGTGAAGCGATGCGCCTATGCCGAGTTCTACAAGGCGCTCGGCGAGCCGGAGCTCGGCTTCCTCATGGTCTGCACCGCCGACTTTGCGACCGCGGAAGGGTTTGGCCCCGACGTCAGGCTCACGCGCACGCAGACCATCATGCAAGGCGCCGATCATTGCGACTTCCGCTACCGGCGTGATACGGCTGGCGCGGGATGAGGGGGATGCTGCTGATGCGGACGATTTGCCTTGCCATCGCGGTTCTTGTCGGAGCGGTCCCGGCGCTGATGGCATCAAGCGTGAAGGCTGCGATCATCGACTGGCAGGCCGAAATGGAGCGCTGCCGTGCGGTGCGCGCGAACGTGGCGCCGCTGCTTCAGGCCGGTGAAGGCATATCCGCCGTCGGCCGCTCCAACAGATCGGTCCGCCGCTGCATCTGGATCCAGCGCATGGCCGTGCGCAGGAAAATCCCCGGCGCGGAAACGTGGGAGCCGCGGCTGTCAGTCGCGCCCGTTCTTTAGCCTGGGCAGCAAATCCTTCAGCCCGGCGGGATAGAGGCTAGGGCCATCAGGCATGTCGAGATCGGCGAGGTCGAACCAACGGGCGACGATCTCCTCGCCATTGTCCTCGCGGAAGTCGATGCGGTCCTGAGAGCTGAACGCGCCTTGCGGAAAGGCGACCTCGGCGATGAACATCACCTCGTGCCCGGTCGCGCCCTCGTGGGCATAGATGTTCTCCATCAGCAGCGGCTCGCCGATGATGCTGACGTTGATGCCGAGCTCTTCGTCGAATTCGCGAATGAGCGCAGCCCGCCAATTCTCGCCGAACTCGATCTCCCCGCCAAGCGGGCGCACGCCCTTGATCCGTCCCGCATCGTCGCGCACCTCGGCCGCAAGCAGCCGCCCGTCCCGCCAGTGCAGGCCGATCGCGACGACGCGGATATGGGGATGCGGGCGCCATGTGGTCATGGGGAATGGATAGTCGGCGCTGGGCGGTTTCGCAATGCGTCTGCTAGACCTGATGGTCACCCCGCCAGAACGCCGTTTGCAGCGGCAGCTGCTGCCGGATCATCGCGACGCCGTCGACGACCTTCAGCCCCCGCGCGGCGCAGGCCTCCATGAAGCCGGTGCGCCGGGCCGCGATGATGTCGAACACGGCGCAATCCTTCGGCAGTTTGGCCGGGTCCATCGGCAGCGCATCGGTCGCCTTCAGTCCGAGCGAGGTCGCGTTCACGCAGAGCCCGGCATCGTCGAAGCGCGCCTCGAGGTCGATGTCGAGATCAGGAAATTGTCCGCGCAGCTTTGCAGCTAGTGTCTCGACCGGGCCGGGGACCTCGTTGAGAATGCGCAGGCGCTTCAAACCACCTGCCGCCAGCCCATGGCAGATCGCACGGCCGGCGCCACCCGCGCCGATCACCACGGTGCGGCGGTCAGGGTTGAAAATGCCGGCCTCTCGCGCGGCCTTCAGGAAGCCCTCGCCGTCGAAGGACTCGCCGACGAGTTTTCCGTCGGCCTCGATGCGGATCGTGTTGACCACGCCTTCGAACCTTGCCGCAGGTCCGACCTCGTCGCAGAGCTCGAACGCAGCGGGCTTGTGCGGAATGGTCAGGTTGAAGCCCGCGGTGCTCGGCGACTTCGCCAAGGCGCGGATCGTCTCTGCGAGATGCTTCGGCGCCACGTCCATCGCCGTCATGTGCCAGTCGAGACCCTGCTCCCAAAAATAGGGCGTGTAGTAGCGGGGCGCTGCGACATGGCTGGCGGGATGGGCGAAGATGAAGACGGTGCGCGAGGCGCCGGTCGGAAACTTCATGATGTCAGCCCTTGACGGCACCCGCCGTGAGCCCGGAGACGAGATAGCGGCGCACCGCGAGCGAGAAGATCAGTACCGGCGCCATCACCAGCGAGCCGCCGGCAGCGATCTTACCCCATTCCCAGCCCTCGTAGTTCATGAAGTTCACGACGGCCACTGGCGCGGTGCGCGCATTGGTGCGGGTCAGGATCAGCGCGAAGAAGAAGTCGTTCCAGGCGTAGAGGAAGCACAGGATCGCGGTCGCGGCGATGCCGGGCGTCACCATCGGCAGCACGATTTTTGTGAACACGGTACGCGTCCGCGCGCCGTCGACGAGGGCCGCCTCCTCCAGCGACACCGGGATGGTATCGAAGAACGGCTGCATCATCCAGATCACCAGCGGCAGGTTGAAACTGGTGTAGACCAGCACGAGCCCCGTGATGGTGTCGAGCAGGCCGATCCAGCGGTAGAACAGGAAGAAGGGGATCGTGAACGCGATCGGCGGCGCCATGCGCGTCACCAGGATGGCGAAGGAGAGGCCATGCTTGCCGCGGCCGGACCAGCGCGACAGCGCATAGGCCGCGGGCACGCCGAACAGCAGCGCCAGTGCGGTCGAGAGCGAGGCGCTCAGGAGGCTGTTGACGAAGGACGCCGAGAACGCGCTGTGCCACAGCGCGACGTAGTTCTCCAGCGTCGGCCTGAAGATCAGCGGCGGCGGGAATTGCAGGATCTGGTCGTTGGTCTTGAAGCTCATCTGCAGCAGCCACAGGAACGGCGACAGCAGGATGAGCAGCACGACCGTGATCGCGATCAGCCGGCCGGGGGTGGCCTTGCGCAGGGACGACTCGTTCATGCCAGCGCCTCCCTGCGCCGGCCCATCCAGACCAGGCCCAAGCTGATGCCGCAGACCAGGAGCAGCATCACCACGGTAACCGCGCTGGAATAGCCGATCTCGTTGGTGTCGAAGGCGAGGAGGTACGCGTAATAGTTGGTGACCTCGGTGACGGTGCCGGGGCCGCCGCCGGTGAGCAGGAAGATCAGCGGGAACGCCTTCACGCTGTCGATCAGGCGGAACATGCCCGAGATGACCAGGATCGGCGTGATGAAGGGCAACGTCACGTACCAGAAGATCTGTAAGCGATTGGCGCCGTCGACGAGGGCGGCTTCCGAATATTCGTCGGGAATCGTCTGCAGCGCCGCCAGCACCATCAGGAAGGTGAACGGCGTCCACTCCCAGGTGTCGGCGATGATGATCGATGTCAGCGCGAAATCGACGCTGGATGTCAGGGCCGGCAGCGTGAAGTGCAGCGCCCGCGCAGCGTAATAGAGCGGGCTGATGTCGGGCGCGTAGATCAGCTTCCAGATCACCGCGACCACGATCGGCGGCAGCACCATCGGGATCAGGAAGAAGGTGCGCGCGAACTCGACGAAGCGCGACGGTACGTTCAGCAGCAGCGCCAGCAGCATGCCGAGCAGCACCTGGAACAGCACGCTCGCAACCGACAGCTTGGCCTGCACGGCCAGCGAATTGACGAAGCGGGGATCGCCGGGCAGCAGGGCATAGTTGCGCAAGGGATCGCTGAAATCGGTGGCCGAGCCCGGCGTCGTCAATTGGAACGGCGTCAGGCTGGTCACGATCAGATAGATCGCCGGCAGCACGGCGACGGCGAACAGAACGATCAGGCTTGGTGTGAGCGCGAAGGCGATGAACCTGCGGCGCTCACCGTCGATTCCGCTCTCGCTCAAAGCTTTGTCCCGGCGCGGCGGAGTGCGGCGATGGCCTGGTCCTGCGCTGCGTTCATCGCGTCCTTGGCGGGCAGCTGGCCGGTGGCGACCTGCTCGAACGCCTTGTTGAGGACGTCGCCGACGATCGGAAACTCCTTCGACGTGCGATAGGCCATGTAGTTCTCGCCCTTGCCCGGCAGCTCCAGCACTTCGAGATAGAGCGCGCCGAGGTCCTGGCCATTCACCGTATTGAGCTTGCGATATTCGTCGCTGGTGATGATCGAGCGCCGGCAGATCGACGAGTGGCCGTGCTCCTTGACCAGCCTCATCGAGATATCCGGGCTGAGCGCCCATTTGATGAATTCCCACGCCGCCTTCTGGTTCTTCGCGTTCTTGGGAATGCCGAGACCCTGGCTGTTCGAGGCCGGATAATCGTGCACGGGACCGGCGGGCGAGCGCACGACGCGGGAGGTCTCCTTCACCTTGCTCTCGTCCGAGAGCAGGATCGGCGTCACCCAGGCGCTGGAATGGATGAAGATGTTGGCGCGGCCGGTCAGCATCGCCTGCCGTGCCTGATCCTCAGTATAGGTCAGAACGCCGGTCGGCGCGCTCTTCAGGAGCTTCGCATAGAACTCGACGCCCTGGATCGCCTCCGGCGTATTCAGCGTCGGCATAGGGTCGCCGGGCGGGTTCCTGAAGATGTTGCCGCCAAAGCCCTGGATGTAGGGCGGCAGATTCCAGTTATGCAGGAACCACGACACCATGCCGCTGACGCCGTCGGTGCCGTTGATCTCGGCGCAGACCTGCTGCAGCTCGGCGAAGGTCTTTGGGATCTTCAGTCCCTTCTTCTCCATCAGGTCCATGCGCGACAGACCCATCAGCATGGCGCCGCCTTCCCAGGAATAGCCGTAGGTGGCGCCCTTGGCGTCGCGATAGGGCACCTGCGCGCCGTCGACGAAATCCTTGGGATTCCACTCGGCCGGCGTCAGATTGGCATCGCCCGTGAACTCGTCGAGATTGGCGAGCAGGCCTGCCGCGATCCAGCGGGTCGCGAGCGTGAAGGTGACATTGACGAAATCATAGGCCGAGCCGCCCGAGGACAGCTCGAGATTGGCCTGCTGGTTGTAGACGGGCAGGGCCGAGAGCTGGAGGTCGATCTTCATGCCGGTCTTTTCCTCGAACTCGGGAATGTATTTCTGCAGCAGCGTGAAGAAGCGGTGCTGGAACGAGGCGCCGTGCAGCGTCACGCCGGCAAACGGCTTGGTCTGCGCGATCAGCGGCGCGGGGAATGCGGCCAGTGCCGCGCCTGCAGCGCTCGCTTTGAGCAGCTTGCGACGGGTGATCGAGTTCGCACGCGATGCGTTGTTCATGTTTCTCTCCCTCATCATGGTTTACTGGCTTCAACGCGTCCGTCTGGTGCGGACGTTCTCGTCGACCTCGGCGTCTTTCTTCTTCTGACGCGACATGGCCGTGACGATGTTCTGCTCGGTCAGGTCCATCAGCTTGTGCATGGCCTGGCGCGCGCCGTCGGCGTTGCGCGCCCAGATCTCGTCGAGCACGGCGCGGTGATAGGGCAGGCTCTTGCGCGGCGCGCCGGGATTGGTGCTCGACAGGTCGAACGACATTCGCAACGCGGCCGCGACCGTCGCGCCGAAGGCGATCAGGAAATCGTTGCCGGTGGCGATGAGAATGCCGCGGTGGAACTGCAAGTCCGGCTCGGCATACGCGACGCGGTCCATGCCGGCCGCATCCATGCCGCGATAGGCGCGCTCGATCCGTGCAAAGTCCTCGTCGGTGCCGCGCACGGCGCAGATGGCGCAGGCCTCGGGCTCGACGATCCGGCGAACCTCCAAAATCTGCTTGGCGAACTCCTGCGTCGGCAAGGCCGAGAGCGTCCAGTTCAGCAATTCCTCGTCGAGCATGTTCCAGTCGAACCGCGCCCGCACATGCGTGCCGGCCTTCTGCTTCGAGGCGATCAGCCCCTTGGCCTTGAGCAGCGACAGCGCCTCGCGGATCGAGGCGCGGCTGACATTGAAGCGGGATGCCAGCTCGATCTCGCGCGGCAGCGTCGTGCCCTCGCGCCAGACGCCGGTCAGGATCATCCGCGCCACCTCGCGGGCGACCTGGGCGCTCGATTGCGGGCTGTCCTTGCTGGGAGATTTTGCCACGGTGGTTCCGGTTTCTTGGAATAAAATGTCTGATTTATTACAAGGGACGGCGAAGAGGCATGCAGAATTAGGCTTCTGAATTCAGATAATCAAATCCGGGCTGGTTTGACAAGAATTATTATGTCAGACATATTTTCTATTGACTCAACGCCGCGCAGGATAAAGCCATCGTGACAAAGCCCCACATCATCCTGGTCATGACCGACCAGCAGCGTTTCGACACGATCGCGGCGACGGGCCATCCGTACATGAAGACGCCGAATCTCGATCGCCTGGTGCGCGAGGGCGTCTATTTCGACAATTGCTTCATCAACGCGCCGAGCTGCGTGCCCTCGCGCGCCGCGCTGTTCTCCGGCCTCTATCCGCACGCCTCGGGCGTGCTGAAGAACGGGCAGCGCTGGCAGAGGACCTGGGTCAGCAAGCTCGGCGAGGCCGGCTATCACTGCGTCAATGTCGGCAAGATGCACACCATCCCCTATGACGCGAAGGCCGGTTTCCACGAGCGCTTCGTGGTCGAGAACAAGGATCGCTTCTTCGAGGGGCGCTGGTTCGCCGACGAGCTGGACAAGGCCTTTGCCGCGCACAAGCTGACCAAGCCGTCACGCGCCGGCTACCGCAGCCTGCCCGACTATGGCGACCGCATGGGCGCCTTCACCTGGGAGATGCCGAAGTCGCTGCACCCGGACATCTTCGTCGCGGAGACCGCGATGTGGTGGCTCCAGACGCGGCCCAAGCCCGAGGCGCTGTTCATGCAGATCGGCCTGCCCGGGCCGCATCCGCCCTATGATCCCTTGCCGGAATATCTGGAGCACTATCTCGCCCGCAACGACCTGCCCGTACCGCAGCCGACCGAGGCCGAGATCGAGGGCCTGCCGGCGTACCTGAAAGAGAAGCGCCGTCACGACACCGAGGTCGACCACGACGCTGTCTCATGGAAGCTTGCGCCCACGCATGAAGAGATGCGCCGCCTGCGCGCGCATTACTATGCCAACGTCACCATGATCGACGAGCAGATCGGCCGCCTGATCACCATGCTCGAGGACAAGGGGTACCTGGACAATTGCGTCGTCGTCTTCATGTCCGACCATGGCGACAATCTCGGCGAGCACGGCCTCAGCCAGAAATGGTCGATGTACGAGCCAGTGACGCGCATCCCGCTGCTGCTCTGGTCGCCCAGCCTGTTCGCCGGCGGCCGCCGCATCCGCGAGAAGTGCCAGCTGTTCGACCTTGCGCCCACCATTCTGGATATTGCCGGCGCCGAGCATCCCAAACCGTTCCAGGCCCGCAGCCTGCTGCCGGCGCTGAAGGGCGAGGAATGGGCCGGCCGCGATTTCGTGTTCAGCGAGCAGGCCGGCGACGTCGCGATGACCGGCGCAAGGCTGATCACCATGGTGCGCGATGTCAGGTGGAAGGTCGTGTTCATCCACGGCGCCGAGGACGGTCAGCTGTTCGACCTCGAGACCGACCCGCTCGAGCAGCACAATCTCTGGGGAGTGCCCGAGCACGCCGGCGAGATCAGCCGCCTCAAGGACGCCTTCATCGACTGGCGGCAGAACAGCCTGCTCGAGACGATGGACCTGAACGCGGCGGCACGGTGAGGGCGCTCACCGCGAGAGGCCGTCATGCCGGGACAAGCCCGGCCACGACGATGTGGAGATTTCAGCGTATCTACCCCACCAGATACTTCCTCACCGCCGCCTCGTCCCATTCAATCCCGTTGCCCGGCTCCTCGCCCGGCAGCGCAAACCCGTCCTTGATCTGCAAACGCGTCGCCAGCACCGCGTTCGCCCAGTCGACATATTCCAGCCAGTGCGCTGTCGGCGTCACGCAGAGCAGATGCGCGCTGACTTCCGAGAACAAATGCGTCGACATCTCGATGCCGGCGGCATGCGCGAGCGCGGCGGCGCGGAGCCAGCCGGTGACGCCGCCGATGCGCTGCACGTCGGGCATCACGTAGTCGCAGGCTTCGGCGGAGAGGGCGGCCTGCATCGAAAACGCGCTGTCGAAATTCTCGCCGATCTGGACCGGCGTGCGCAATGCATCCGCGATGCGGGCGCAGCCCGCATAGTCGTCGTGGCGGATCGGCTCCTCGATCCAGCTCAAGCCCTCGTCGTCGAGCATCTCGCCGCGGCGGATCGCTTCCGTCACGGTCAGCGCCTGATTGTAGTCGCACATCAGCGTCACCTCGTCCCCGACGGCCTTCCTCACCGCGCGGACCACGGCGAGATCCTCCCGCGCATCGGGCCGGCCCACGCGGATCTTTGCGGCGTGAAAGCCCTCGGCCAGCAGCTTGTGGGCTTCCTCCACCGCGGCACCCGCGGGCATGATGCCGAGCCCCTTCGAATTGTAGGCCTTCACCGGTTTCGGCGCGCCGCCGAGCAGGCGCGCCAGCGGCAGGCCGCGTATGCGCGCCAGCGCGTCCCATGCCGCCATGTCGATGCCGGACTGCGCCAGCCGTTGCAGGCCGGCCAGCCCGAGCAGCGTGAAACGCTGGGTCAGCTTGCGCTCGATCTCGAACGGCAGCAGCTCGTCGCCTTTGAGCAGCTCTGACATTTCCGTGACCATCGCGGTCAGCGGCATCAAGGCCGACGGCGTGATCGAGAACAAATAGGCGTGCCCCACCGCGCCCTGGTCGGTCTCGCAGTCGATCAGCACCAGCGGCGCCTTCGCCACCGCCCCGGTCGAGGTCTTCAGCGGCAAATTCATCGGCACGATCACGGGGCGCGCGTTGAAGCTGATGATGCGGATGTTCTCGGTCATGGGCCCTCCCGGCGGAGTGAATGCAGGTTGATGCCGATCTTAGACATTCGACATGAAACGAAAAGCCCGGTGCCGCGACCACCATAAAATGGGGTTGCGCGGGCGCGGGTTTATGGGCTCTGTGCAGACCGCATGCTGGCCGCAAATCCCCGGATTTGCGCCAAAAACGCACACAACGGAGCCATCAAGTGAAACAAGAGATCGCCGAAGAGCAGCGCAAGAGCGGCATCCTGATCGGCGCCGTGATCGCCTTCCTCCTGCTCGCCCTGCCGCTCGCGGTCTGGCTGGACCTGACCGAGCTCAGCAAGAACGCGCTCCGCCGGCAGGCGATCGATCTCAATTCCGTCATATCGAGCGTGCGCAGCTATTATGCGTCCAACGTGGTCGGGCGCGTGCTCGCCAACCCCAACGGCACCACCAAGGTCGTGCACAACTACGAATCCGTCCCCGGCGCGATCCCGATCCCGGCGACGCTGTCGCTGGAGCTCGGCCGGGTCATCGGCGCGCAGCAGGAGAACATCACCTACCGCTTCGTCTCCGACTTCCCGTTCCAGAACCGCGCCCCGCACCAGCTCGACAAGTTCGAGAAGGATGCACTGGCCGCGCTGCGCGCCGATCCCGAACGGAAGATCGTCGACACCGAGACCTCGCTGTTCTCCGACAAGGTCCGCCTGGTCGCGCCCGTCACGATGGCGCCGGCCTGCGTGAGCTGCCACAACAGCCATCCCGAGAGCCCGAAGAAGGACTGGAAGGTCGGCGACGTCCGCGGCATCCAGGAGGTGATCATCGCCCAGCCGATCGCCGCCAACATCTTCTCGTTCAAGTTCCTGCTGGCCTATTTCCTGATCGCCGCCGGCAGTGGCCTGTCGTTCCTCTCGCTCCAGCGCCGGCAGGCGCGCCGCATCAAGGGCATGAACAAGGAGCTCGAATCCGCCAACGACTTCCTGGCCTCGCTCTCGATGAAGATCTCGCGCTACATCCCGCCGCAGGTCTACAAGAGCATCTTCTCCGGCCAGAAGGACGTCACCATCCACACCGAGCGCAAGAAGCTCACGATCTTCTTCTCCGACATCCAGAATTTCACCGCGACCACCGAGCGGCTCCAGCCCGAACTGCTGACCCAGCTCCTCAACGAGTATTTCACCGAGATGTCGGCGATCGCGCACGAGCACGGCGGCACGGTCGACAAGTTCATCGGCGATGCCATGCTGATCTTCTTCGGCGACCCCGAGACCAGGGGCGACCGCGCCGATGCGCAGGCCTGTCTCCAGATGGCCTGGCGCATGCAGCAGCGTCTCACCGAGCTCAACGCGAAGTGGCGGGCCTCCGGCATCGAGCAGCCGTTCCGCTCGCGCATGGGCATCAATTCCGGCTATTGCAATGTCGGCAATTTCGGCAGCAGCGACCGCATGGACTACACCATCATCGGGGCCGAAGCGAATCTCGCAGCGCGCCTGCAATCGATCGCCGAGCCCGGCGGCATCGTGCTGAGCTACGAAACGTTTGCGCTGGTCAGCGACATCGTCCGCGCCCACGCGCTGCCCGCGATCACGATGAAGGGCATCAGCCGCGAGGTGATTCCCTATTCGGTCGATGCGCTGAGCGATGCGGCTGCGGAGAGAAGCGGCGTCATCACCGAGCGCGCGCCGGGGCTCGAGCTCTATCTCGATCCGGCGGTCGTGAAGTCCGGCGATGCGGCGCGCGTGCGCTCGCTGCTGGAGAACGCGCTGGCGTCGCTGAAGCCGGCGTGAGATCTTTCTGATCGAGAGAGTAGGAGGGAACGCACCTTTGTTGTGGCGCGAGCTCGCTCCGGTTAGTGCGATGAAGCACAATGTAGCGACGCACTCCGCCGCGCTCCCTCCCCCCTTGTGGGGGAGGGCGGGGGAGAGGGGTAACTCAGCAAAAGGTGGACATGACAGGACTCACCTTGCCGCCCCTTCCGTGAACGCCGTCTCGATCACCGCCCCGAACGGCTGCCAGGATCGTCCGTCGAACTGCACCAGCCGCATCTGCTTGATCGGCAGATAGCTGCCCGTTGAGGTGTTCATCCTGATGTTGGGCAGCGCGACGGAGGGGTGAAAGTCCCTGAGCGAGGCCGCCTGGCGCATGATGTTGTCGCGCGAGAGGTCGTCGCCGCATTGTTTCAGCACCTGCGTCAGCGTTTCGGCCGCGGCGTAGCCGTAGAGCGCCGCGCTGTTGTTGGTGCTTTCGACCTTGTGGTACCGGTCCATGAAGGCGAACCAGTCCTTCATGGCGGGATCGTCCTTCCAGGCGGGATCGCTCGGGTCCTTCAGGAACGCCGCCGAGACCACGCCGGCCGAATTCTCCAGCCCCGCAGGCGCCATCGCATTTGCGATCGAGGCGGAGGCATCGTTGACGATGAAGACCGGGTGCCAGTTCAGCGACGCCGCCAGCTGGATCACCTTGGCCGCGGTCGAGGGCACGCCGAGAAAGACGAAGATGTCGGCGCCGGCGCGCTTGAGGATCGAGACGTGTCCTTCGAGATGTTCGTCCGAAATGTCGAAGGCGACGTCGACGAGGACCTGGCGGCTCATATCGCCGAGACCTTCCTGGATGCCCTTGTAGAGCATGCGGCCGAACTGGTCGTTCTGCCACAGCACCACGATCTTCTTCCGGGGATAATAGGCCTGGATGTAGTTGGCGTAGATGCGTCCCTCCGAGCGGAACGGCGGCTGCCAGCCCATGGTCCAGGGAAACGCCTTGGGCTGGCTCAGCTCCTCGTCGCCGGAGGCGACGAACAGCTGCGGAATCTTCTTCTGGTTCAGATACCAGCGCGTGGCGATATTGCCCGGCGTGCCGAACGAGCCGAACATCAGATGCACGTCGTCCTTCTCGACGAGATCGCGGGTCAGGTCCAGCGCAGCGGCGGGATCGGAATTGTCGTCGCGGGTGATGAAGCGGATCTTGCGGCCGTTGATTCCGCCGCGATCGTTGACCATGTCGAAATAGGCGGCCTCCGCCTTGCCGATCGCACCGAATTCCGACAGCGGCCCCGAATAGGGCACGATGTTGCCGATGCGGATTTCCTTGTCCGAACCGGGATCGGAGTCGGGCTGGTCCGAACGCTGCTGCGACATCGCCCCGAGCGAGGCGAGCGCAGCGATCGAAACGAACAGCAGTCTGCTGCTGACGCGCATGCTCGACGCCTTGATGTTGTTGGCCCCCGGAAAGGACGGCTCGATCTGCACCAAGGCGAGTTGATCTACGTCAAGCGTTTGGCAATCCTGTGGCCGGGTGACGTGCCGGACGAAACGGCAGGCCTACTGACGCGCCGCGACAAGTCGTCATGCCCGGGCTTGTCCCGGGCACCTCCGTTCTTGCGCCGCGGGTGAGCCGTCGATGCCGGGACAAGTGTTTGGCCCGGACAGATCACTGACGGCGCTGGCGGGTGAGGAACGCCCCTTACGGCAACCCCCGCGCCTCGAGCTGATGCACCAGCAGCAGCGTCGGCTCCGCGAGACTGTCGCCGGAGCCGTCGAGCCCGAACGCCGCCGCGATGCCGTCGCGGCTGCGCAGCAGCGTGGTGCGCGGGCAGTGGCCGGCGCCGCAGAGCGTCTTCTTCAGGGTCTCGCCTTGTGCAACGAGGTTCGCCGGATCGTTCGCGGCCCAGGCCAGCACGATCGGCGCGTCGACATTGAGGATGCCGGGAAATACCGAGCGCTTGTCATATTGAGCGGTATCCGTGCCGAAATACGCCTTCTCGCTGTCGCTGGCGTCCTTGCCGGCGCGGTAGATGCCCGAGACCAGCACCACCGCGGCGACATCGGCGCGGTCGGCCTGGAGTTCGGGATGCGCCAGCAGGCTTGCGACATGGAAGGCGCCGGCACCATAGCCGACTGCGACGATCTCGCGGGCGTCGCCGTTGAACAGGTCGATATTGCCGTGGATCCAGGACAGCGCCGCCGCGACGTCGGTCGACCCCATCGGCCAGGTCGCCGATGGCGCGAGGCGGTAGTTCGCGCGCACCCCGATCATGCCGTTGCGCGCGGCAAAGCACATCGCCTCGTCCTGGATGTCGCGCGACAGGTCCGGCGCCCCGCGGTCGCCGGTGAACGTGTCGCCCGCCACGAACAGCAGCACCGGCCGCGGCGTGTCAGCCTTGTTGGTCTCGCTGGTGGCGACGTCGAGCACGTTGGCCTCGCTGTCGCCATAGCGCAGGCCGCGCGAGAAGGTGACCTGCTCGCACAGCCGCGCGACGCCGCCGGCGGTGGTGTCGCTATCGGTGAGGCCTGTCAGGACGAGATCGGACGGGGCGGTCGGCCGCACCGGCAGCAGGCCATGGGCGGAGGCCGCCGTCGCGGTCAGGAGAAGCAAAAATGCGAGACAGTTCTTCATCGTGAGGGTGCCGGCCTTGCGCGCTCATATTGGTGCGCCTGATGGACCTGTCTTTTCAATTCGCCTTATGACGTGATGTTGTTGGTCCATGATGCGGCGATTTCACGGCGGCTCGAACCTGCCCCTCGCGCTGGCTCAATTCCCCGGCTGAAACGTGCAATCCGCCCCGCTCCCGTCCTTCTGCCTGATGGCGTTGGGATCGATCGTGCAGCTCAGCTTGCTCAGGCTCTCGAAATTCGATCCCGCCGCGCCATCGGCCGGAACGCCCGATAGCGCCTCGGTCGCGAAGATCTCGTTGGCCGTGGAGCCGTTCACCGTCTTGACCTTCTTGCCGAAGGTCACCTCGCAGTTGCGGATGGTGATGTCAACATTGCTGGTGCGGCAGACGATCTTGTCCGCGGTCACCACGATCGGCTTCTTGTAGGGAATGTCGGCATTGGCGGCGAACAGCATCGCCACCGCCTTCTTCTCGGCGCCCGACAGGATCGGCGACAGCGGTGCGATCACGCCCGCCAGCGCCAGCGCCGTGGAGCCCGAGATTTTCGCGGGCGTGGCGGCGGAGGCGCCAGCGACATGAGTGGCGCCGGCGACGAGCAGGGCACCGGCGAGGCAGGCCGACATCGCGAGTTTCATGGGCGTCTCTCCTCAGAGGCCACGGCTTCGCCGCCGCGCAGGCGCGCCGAGCCTATGACAGATTTCCCATTTGGGGGAGGGCTATCGTCACAGTCTGGGGAGAGTGAGCGTAGCGGAGTTGCTTGATGTGCACTCGTAAGGGCCGGGCGGACGTCCGTTTCGGCGAGCGCAGCGGATCGGCTGTGCCGACAGGTCGGGTCGGTGAGATGGGTCTGAAGTCAGTCGGTGATGTCATCTCGGGGAATCTTCGTAAGATTGTCCTTTGCGCCCGACATCGCCGTCTTCCTGGCTGTCTCTGCCAGCACGTCGCGTACGCCAACTGTCGAGTGAGAATGGTCCCGTGCCGCTGATTGCAAGACTGATCAGACCGGCAAGATAGAGCAGGATGTGCTCGTACCCGACCGGGCCGAACTTCACTCCGTCCGGAGAAATGCCCGCAAGCTTGACGGAGAAAAAGCCGTAAGGAAGATGAACCGTGAAGAGCGCGGTCAGCAACACGACCGACAACGGCAGGCTCGCCGCTGCGACAAACGCGCCGCACAGAACGCAGAGGCCGCCAATCAGCTCGGTTGCCGTGGTTGCCCAGGCAAAGAACAGCGGGAGAGGCACGTTGACGGCGTGTAGAAACGCCGCGAAGCTCTCCGGGCCGCGGCTCAGCTTCGCCCAGCCATGGACGATGAATCCATAACCCACGATGAGACGAAGCGGCCATGCGCTCCAGCCCGAAAGAGTGCCGGACAGTTTCGTCCAGCCCGTGACGGAGAAGGCGGGGCGGTCCGATGACAATGCACTCATGAGGTCCATCCTGATCCTTGAATTCGAGTGCGCTGCGATCGCCGTACAGGCTTAAGTGGATCTTAAGGGCAGATCCTCCGTCACCAGGCGAGGAACCGGCGCCCGCCGAGATAGCCTCCCGCCACGACGATCGACGCCGCGAGCGGATACCAGGTGATCACGAACAGCGGACTGTCGTCGAAGCAGTTGAGCGCATAGAACGTTGCGGCGATCGCGCTCGCGGCGAGGCCGGCCACCGCGCCGGCGGATCCCGGATCGCGCGGGGCTCCGTCCCGCAGCAGGATGAGGAAGCAGGTCAGTGGAGCCAGAGCCAGAAGCGGAATCAGGGTGATGCAGTTGACCGAGTTCGAACCGATCAGGCGAACCATCCACAGCGAGCGGGGCACCAGATCGAGCTCGAAAGCCGCCGCCGCAAGCAACAGGCAGAGCGGCACCCCGAGAATCTCGAGCCGGCATTGGCGCCACATTGCGGGCGCGGCCAACCGGTAGACCAGCGTCGTAGCTGGCACGGCCAGTGAGAGCGTGACCACGAATTTGAACAGAAACCGCCAGGTCTCGGCAGCGGCCGCAATGTCCGGCCTGGGTCCGATCGCTGCAAGGAAGATCAACGCGTCGACGGCGACGCCTGAGGCGGTGGCGTAGACGAAGGAGCGAAGGAAGGAGCGCCGCGGCGCGGTGTCGGCCGCCATTGCGTTGATGAGTTGCTCCGTCTTCATCGCCTGACGCTCCTGCGATGTGCGAGCTCCAGTCTCACGATGTCTTTGTCGCAAAACGAAGGACCGCGGCGGATCGCGGAGCCCGGGCGGGCGTCTTGTCCGAAGGCAACGGCCAGACGATCTCGGCGCGCAGTCCGCTGCGGTCACCGCGGTTGACGAGGTTGAGCCGGGCGCCGTTGGCGCGTAGCGCGAGCTCGACGATTGACAGCCCCAGCCCACTGCCGCTGGGGCGCTTGAGCCGGCCGCGGAAGAAGCGGCGTGTGACCAGTTGCAATTCGTCCGGCGGGATGCCGGGGCCTTCGTCCTCGACGGCGATCAGGATGGCGTCGGCGTTGCTGTCGACGCGCCAGCGCACGAGGCCGGAGTCGGAGGTGTGTTCAACCGCGTTCTCATGCAGATTGCGTAGCGCGAGCACGAGCAACGCGGCGTTTGCCGTCACCGTCGTCCTGCTCAACGCCGGTTCGATCTCCACGCGGATGCGATCATGGCCCGGGACGGCGTCGACGATCTCGTCGATGGCGGCGCCGAGATTGACGGCGGCGTCTGGTAGCGCGTCGTGGGAGGCGTCGAGATTCGCCATCGCCAGCAATTGCCGGACGAGGCGCGTGGTGCGGTCGACCGCAACCAGGATCTGCCGCAGCGCCCGCTCGCGCGCCGCCGGGTCTCTCGCGCCGATCGCGACTTGCGTCTGGGTCCGCAGGCCTGCCAGCGGCGTGCGCAGTTCGTGGGCGGCAAACGCCGTGATCTCCCGCTCATGCCGTCGTGCGCTCTCGACCTTCTCGAAAAGCGCGTTGATGGCGGCCGTCATCGGCAGGATCTCGGCCGAGGCCTGGTCCCCCTGCACCGGGCTCATGTCATCCGCGTTGCGGGTCTGAAGCTCGCGCGCAAGCGCGCGGAGCGGACGCAAGCCGCTGGTGAGGCTGGACCAGATCAGGAAACCGAGCAGTGGAACGATCAGCAGCGTCGGAGTGAGCAGCCCCTTGACGATGCCTGCGACCAGATGCTCGCGAATGCCGAGGCGGTCGCCGACCAGCACGCGGATGCCCTTGTCGGCATCCTCGACGGTGAAAACGCGCCAGCTCTCGCCGTCGATGTCGCGTTCGGAGAAGCCGCCTTCGGTATCGCTGAGCCGCGAGCGCGGCGCCCCGCTCGACCGCGCGACCAGGCGGCCGTCGAGCGACCAGATCTGGCAGGAAAGCTGGCGCTCGTAGATCGGTATTCCGGGAAGCGCATCGTGGCTTGCCTCAGGGGTCGCGACGCCCTTGGTCGGAACGAGCGAAGCCACCATGCGCGCGGCTTCCTGGAGCCGGGCGTCGAGCACGCCTTCAACCTCGTGTTTCGTGCCGACATAGATCCAGCCGATGGCGAACAGCCAGATCACGCCTGTAGCCGCGACCAGGATCAGAAAGAGTCTCGTCCGCAGCGACATCATCATGCGCTCACCCGGATGCGATAGCCGATGCCGCGCACGGTCTCGATCGCCTGCCGTCCGAGCTTGGCGCGCAGCTTGTGGATGTGGACCTCGACCGCATTGCTCTCGATCTCCTCTTGCCAGCCGTAGAGGCGAGCCTCCAGCGCGTCCTTGGAGCGCAGCACGCCTGGCCGCTCCATCAGCGCCTGCAGTACGGCGAATTCGCGCCGCGACAGGCTGACCTTCTCGCCGTGCGCGGTCGCCGACATGGTGGCGGGATCGAGCACGATGCCGTTGCAGGACAACAGCGGCGAGGCCCGCCCATTTTGACGCCGGCCGATGGCGCGCAGCCGCGCGCCTAGCTCATCCAGGTCGAACGGCTTGCCGAGATAGTCGTCTGCGCCAGCGTCGAGGCCCTTGACGCGATCGGCGATTTCGTCGAGCGCGGTCAACAGAAGCACCGGCGTGCGGTCGCCGGCCGCCCGCATGTCGGCGAGCAGATCGAGCCCAGACCCGTCCGGGAGCATCAGGTCGAGAACGAGAGCGTCGAACTCGCTGCTTGCCAGCGCCGCGCGTCCGTCGGCGCAGCTCTCCACCACGTCGAGCGTAGCGCCGAACATGCCGAGCCCGACCCGCAAACCGTCGGACAGGACAGGATCGTCTTCGACGACGAGAATGCGCATGGTTTTGCCTCTGACTTCGAGCCCGTCGCCCTGCAGCCTTAAGGCTGGCTTAAGGTGCGCTCCCCAGATCGGCGGCCGCAATCAGGCGAGGCTTTCCATGTCTTACGTGCGGACGATCTGGTTTGTTACCTTTCTTCTTCAGGCCTTTTGGCTCGGCGCGGCCGCGGCGGGTCCGAAGCCACCCGACGAGGCCTTCAGATTCGACGTCACGCAGGGCGAAGAGGAAGGCGTGGAACTCCTCTGGTCGATCGAGCCGGGATACTATCTTTATCGCGACCGGATCGCGGCGAGCCTCGGTGGCAAGCCGCTCAAGGTCGCGACGACACGCGGCGAGACCAAGGACGATCCAACCTTCGGATCGACCGAGGTCTACCACCACGAGGCCACCGCCCTCATCGATGCCTTGCCCGAAACCGGCGAGCTTCGCGTCACCTATCAGGGCTGCGGCGAGAACACGATCTGCTATCCGCCGATCACCAAGGTGATCGACCTCGCAACGTTGATCGTTCGCGATGCCGACGCCCGAGAGGACGGGATGCACTCGCTGTCCTCGTCGGCGGCCGAGGAGCCGGGTCCTGCGGTTCCGGGTGAATTTTCGCCTGCCGGTGCGACGACACCTGATCTTGGCGGCAGCCTCGCTTCGACCTTGTTCGCCTTTCTCGGTTTCGGAGTGCTGCTCGCCTTCACGCCGTGCGTTCTTCCCATGGTGCCGATTTTGTCGGGCATGCTGACGCGCTCGGCGGAGAAGCTATCGCCGGGGCGGGGCTTCCTGCTGTCCGCGACCTATGTGCTCGCGATGGCAGGCGCCTATGGGGTGCTCGGGATTTTCGCCGCCTGGTTCGGCGGCAACCTTCAGGCGACCCTGCAGACACCGGTCGCTGTCGGCCTGATGAGTCTCATGTTCGTCGTGTTGGCCCTCTCGATGTTCGGATTCTACGAGCTGCAGGTGCCGCACGCATGGAGCGCGCGGCTGACGTTCGGAGCGGGCCGCGCAGGATCGATCGGTGGGGCCGCGCTGCTCGGTTTCACCTCCGCCCTGATCGTCGGTCCCTGCGTGACGCCGCCACTGGCCGCGGCATTGGTCTATATTGCGCAGACCGGAAACGCGACGCGCGGCTCGGCGGCACTGTTCTCGCTCGGCCTGGGTATGGGCCTGCCGCTGCTGGCGTTTGGAACGTTCGGGGCGACGGCTCTGCCGAAGTCCGGGCCGTGGCTGGTCCGTGTCAAGCAGGCGTTCGGTATCGTCTTCATCGGCGTCGCAATCTGGATGATGTCGCGGATCCTGCCGCTGCCCTCGATCGCATTCGCGTGGGGCGCGTTTGCTGTCGGCATCGCACTTTGGCTCGGTTGGCCGGAACCCGGCCGGGCGCGGTCGGCGCGGCATTGGGGACGCGTGGCGTCCGCGATGGCGGCCGGTGCGCTTGCGATCTATGGTGGGCTTGTGGCCGTTGGCGGCATCACCGGCTGGTATGCGCCTCTGCAACCATTCGCCTGGGCGGGTGTGACGCTGCCGATCGCTGCGCCTGGCCTCGAAGCCGACGGCTTTCAGACGGTAACCAATGAGGGTGATCTCGACGCGGCGATCGCGGCCGCCGGTGCCGAGGGGCGCCCGGTCCTGATCGACTTTTCGGCCGAGTGGTGCACTGAGTGCCGGTTGATGGAGCGCACCGTCTTCGCGGATGAGGCAGTCCGCCAGCGGCTGAGCGCGTTGCGTCTGATCCGGGCCGACATGACCCGATACGACCTTGCGAGCAAGAAGCTCATGGAGCGGTTCGCGGTGGTTGGTCCTCCAACGCTGGTCTTTCTCAATACCATGGGCCGGGAAGTCGACGGCACCAGAATGATCGGCACGACCGCCGTGCACGATTTGCTGGACAAGATCGCCGTAGCCGAGCGCGGCTAAAGCAAACATCCCCTGGAGCAACACATGAACAAAGCAGTCTCTCGCTCGACCTTCCTGCGCCTTGCCGGAGCCGCCGCGCTGCTGCTCACCGAGACCCTCGCGCACAGCGCCGAGAATGAAATCACGAGCGAGATGATTCTTGCCGATCCCGAAGCCCCGACCGCGGGCAATCCGGACGGAGATCTCACGATCGTGGACTTCTTCGACTACAATTGTCCGTTCTGCAAGGATGCCGCCGTTCATCTCGAGCGTCTGGTGAAGGCCGATGGAAAGATAAAGCTCGTCTACAAGGATTGGCCGGTCTTGACCCCAACCTCGATCGTCGGCGCCAAGCTCGCGCTCGGGGCCAGATATCAAGACAAATATCTCGCGGCGCATCACGCCTTGATGAGCGTTCCCGGCTACGGGATCTCGCAACAGCAGATGATCGACGCCGTGCACAAGTCGGGCGTCGACATGAACCGCCTCGATGCCGACATCAAGGCAAATGATGCGGCCATCACCGGTCTGCTCAAGCGAAACCTGGCGATCGCCGATGCTGTCGGCTTCCAGGGAACGCCGGGCTTTCTCGTCGGGCCCTACAAGGTCAACCAGGCGCTCACCTACGAAGGCTTCCAGCGCGTCGCGGCCGACGCCCGCGCCAGGCAGGCCGGTCAGAAGGCCGGTTGATCGGCTTCCAAATTCGGGAATACCAGCCCATGCTCGCTCATCTTCAGAAAGCCGCCAGGACGCTGTTCCTGGCGGTCACACTTCCCATTACCGTGGCGGGTTGCGTGACAACCGACGCTGCGGGCCTTGACCAACGCCAAACGGCCGGAACGGCACGCTACGCAGCGATACCGTCGGAGAAGTTCAGGGTCGATGCGATCGACGTATCGGTGGTCGATCCGCGCTTTCTGCGCCAAGTCGTCGATTACCGCACGACGGAGCCTCCGGGGACCATCGTAGTCGATCCGCACAATCGCTTTCTCTATCTCGTCGAGAAGGGTGGCAAGGCGATTCGCTACGGGGTCGGGGTCGGTCGCGCCGGCCTCGAATTCACCGGCACGGCGAACATCCAGCTCAAGCGGGAGTGGCCGCATTGGACGCCGACCGAGGCCATGATCGCACGCGAGCCGAAGCGCTATGCCAGATGGGCGCGCGGCATGGATGGCGGAGAGAGCAACCCGCTGGGCGCGCGTGCGCTCTATCTGTTCAGGGGTGGACAAGATACCCGCTATCGCATCCACGGCACGACCGAGCCGGAGTCGATCGGCAAGGCGGTCTCGTCCGGTTGCATCCGCATGATGAATCAGGACGTCATCGATCTCTACGGGAGGGTGCCCCTGCACACGAAAGTCGTGGTGCTCTAGGAGCTTTGTCGTTCGTCGGGCCAACCGGAATTTTGCAGGACCACGCGATATCCGCGCGTCGCCGAGCGCGCGAATGCACGCCGGCTGATGTGTCCGGCTGGATGAGAGGTGTCGGAAGCTCTAGCCGGCTTTCTTCCGCTTGGTCGTCCTCTTCGCGCTCTTCTTGGCGGCCTTCCTCTTCGCCGCCTTCTGGGCGGTCAGATACGCCTCGACCTTCTTGGAGGAATGGCCGGCGGCGGCGACGGCGGCCTTCAGCTTCGCCGGCGTGATCTTGAACTTCTTCGACCAGTAGCGGACTTCATAGGCTTCGCTCAGCGCGATCCGGCTCTTGTCGGCGGCGCGGTGTTTTTGCAGCTTGATGTAGTCTTCGACCTTCCTGGCGGAGTGGCCGACTTTCTTGACGGCATATTTCAGCTTTGCCGGGGTGACCTTGAATTTCTTCGACCAGTAGGCGACTTCGTACTTCTCGGTGAGCGCAATCAACTTGCGGTCCGCTCCGCCCCGCTTGGTCTTGTCGTCGGCCATGTTTCTCTCCTGCCCTGGACGCGCTTCCACTCTAGCATGCGATCCGATTTTGCGGCGCAAGATGAAGCGCGCGGGGGGATTTGCGCGGTGCGGCGGTTTTGGCTCGACGGGTCAAACGGTTGCGCAGCGCGACCGCGGCTTATCCCGGTACAGTCGTTCTACTTTGCATGGGGTCGTTTTCGACTTTTTTGCTATCTCGCCCGTCCGTGATGGAACCTAATCGCGGCTGGTGCGACTTATCCATGACACGGGGAACAACGTGCGAGGCTGTCATGGCAGAGAAGCATACCGCCGATCCGGCAGAGATCATGCGGGCGACCGGCCATCCTGAGCTGGAATACGCCGCCGGCTGGACCATCGCTGGTCTCGTCACCATCGGCACCATCGTCGCCGCCTGGGTGTTTGCGATCTAGGCCGTCCGAACTGCTGCCGGTGCTCGACCGGCTGCCTGAACGTCAGGGCGTGACCGCTCCGCGTGCCACTGCACGCGGGGCGGTGAGCTCTTTCCACGTCGAATTGGCGACATGCACCGGCGGGAAAGCCGGACGCTCGACATAGTGCCCGTCGCCCGCCTCGGCACGCAGATCGCCGTCCTTCCACACGATACGACCGCGTGACAGCGTCGCGGCCGCGCCGCCGGTGCAGGCGAAGCCTTCGAACACGTTGTAGTCGATCCGGCTCATCTGGCGCTTTGCGCTGATGGTCCTGGTTGCCTTCGGATCCCACACCACGAGATCGGCATCCGAGCCGACGGCGACCGCACCCTTGCGCGGAAAGATGTTGAGGATGCGGGCGATGTTTGCCGAGGTCACGGCGACGAATTCCTCTTTCGTCAACCGACCCGTGGCAACGCCGGCGGTCCATAGCAGCGCCAGGCGATCCTCGAGACCGCCGGTGCCATTCGGGATCTTCCTGAAATCGCCGAGGCCGAACCGCTTCTGCTCCGTGGTGAAGGCGCAGTGGTCGGTCGCGACCACTTGCAGCGAGCCGGACTGGAGGCCGGCCCATAGAACGTCCTGATGCGACCTGTCGCGAAATGGCGGTGACATCACGCGTTGCGCGGAATGATCCCAGTCCTTGTTCTGGTATTCACGCTCATCGAGCAGCAGATGCTGGATCAGCGGCTCGCCATAGACACGCTTTCCGGCGGCGCGGGCACGGGCGATCGCCTCATGCGCCTCGCGGCAGCTGGTGTGCACGATGTAGACCGGCGTGCCGGTCATGTCGGCGATCATGATGGCGCGGTTGGTGGCTTCGCCCTCGACCTCCGGCGGCCGTGAATAGGCGTGGCCCTCGGGGCCGGTGACGCCGCGTGCGATCAGCGCCTCCTGCATCAAGGCGACGACGTCGCCATTTTCCGCGTGCACGACCGGCATCGCGCCGAGATGGGCGCAGCGAGCGAAGGAGTTGTAGAGCTCGTCGTCATTCACCATCAGCGCGCCCTTGTAGGCCATGAAGTGCTTGAAGGTGTTGATGCCGTAGGTTTTGACCACGGTCTCCATCTCGTCATAGATCTGCTTCGACCACGAGGTCACCGCCATGTGGAAGCCGTAGTCGGTTGCCGCCTTCTCGGATTTGTGGCGCCATTCCTGATAGGCCGCGAGCATCGACTGGCCGGGATCGGGCAGGCAGAAATCCACCACCATGGTGGTGCCGCCGGTCAATGCCGCCTTCGTGCCGGATTCGAAATCGTCGGCGGTGACGGTGCCCATGAACGGCATTTCGAGATGGGTGTGGGGATCGATGCCGCCAGGAAGGATGTAGGCGCCGCCGGCGTCGAGGATTTCCGTGCCCGTGGGCGCTGCGATCGAGGCGCCGACCGCGACGATGCTGTCGCCCTCGATCAGAACGTCCGCGCGGCGCGAATGATCATGATTGACGACGGTGCCGCCGCGGATGAGGAGGGACATGGGAACTCCGGAGGAGGGGGAGAGGACGGAATGCGGCGAAGCTAATCGCGCCGGTCACGATGTGACAGGTGAAATTTTAGTCAGCTGCGCTCTCGGCCTCTACGACGCGCGCGCGATCAATCCGTCGATCATCGCGCGCACGAGGCCTGCGATTTCCTTGCGCAGCGCAGGCAGCGGCACGGCGACCAGCTTCTGCTCCAGTCCCAGCGCCACCATGCCATGCACCGCCGAGAACAGGCTGCGCGCAGTGATGCCGAGCTCTTCTGGGCTGCGTTTTGGAAACAGAGCTGCGAGCGGCACATAGATGTGCCTGAACAGCTGCATCTGGTCCTCGATCGACCAATCGGGAACGATCTTGTCGGCTTCCATGCGGTGTTCGAACAGAGCGCGCCAGAGCTCGAGATTTTCCGCGGCGAAATCGCAATAGGCAATCGCGATGCGGACCAGCCTCTCCTGCGGCGCGGGCTCGCCGGCGCTTTCAGCGGCGGTGAGCGCGTCGTCCAGTCGATGCAGCGTGCGCGAGCCGACGCGCAGGATCAGCTCGTCGACGTCCGCAACGAGATTGTAGACCGCGCCATTGGCGCAGCCGATCTCGCGGGCGAGATCGCGGGTTTTCAGGCCCGTCAATCCGCGAGTCGCGATCATCCGCTCCGCCGCCAGGATCAGGTCCGCACGAAGTTTCTCTCGACGTTCCAAGGCTTTAGTCATTAGCGTACCAAAATTATGAGCGTTGCTCAAATAAATCTTGAGCGATGCTCAAGATGTGCTACAAAGCACCTGTGAGCAACGCTCATAACAGGGAGCAGCCAATGTTCAAGACCGTCATCACACTTTTCCGCGGCAGCGTGGCCGCCGCGGGCGAGGAGCTGGAAGACCGAACGGCCCTTCTGATCCTCGATCAACAGATGCGCGATGCGGCCGCAGCCGTCGAGCGCAGCAAGCGGGCGCTGGCGCTGGCGATTGCGCAGGATCAGCAGGAGCGCCGCAAGCTGGAGGCGACCATCGCCCGCATCGCCGATCTCGAGACCCGCGCGGTTGCGGCGCTCGACGGTGGACGCGAAGATCTCGCCAAGGAGGCCGCTGAATCCATTGCTGGCCTCGAGGCTGATCGCGATGCGGCGCTAACGGCGCGGGCGCTGTTCGCGACCGAGATTGCCCGACTGAAGCGGCATGTCGCGAACGCGCAGGCGCGTATCACCGAACTCGATCGCGGCCGCCGTGTCGCCCGGGCCTCGGAGGCGGTGCGCTCGCTTCGCCGTAGCGGCATCGAGGCGACCCGTCCTTACGAATCCACGCTGCCGGAGGCGGAGAGCACCTTGCGGCGCCTGCGCGACCGCCAGATGGAAGCCCAGGCGGCTGACGATGCGCTGGTCGAACTCGATGCGGCCAGCGGTCCGCTTGCCACTGCCGAGAAACTCGCCGAGCAGGGCTTCGGCCCCCGGCTCAAGACGACCGCGGACGACGTGCTGGCGCGGTTGAAGTCCAAGCGCGCACCGACGGCCTGATCTCAAACCCCGGCATCATTCGAATCAACAGGAGAGCATCATGAACCAGAACGGCCAGCCCCACAGCAGCGCCTGGGTGACCTTCACTTACGCGTCCTTCGCGGCTTCCGCCTTCCTCGTCGCCCTCGGCGTCTTTTTCCTGCCGATCGATCTGTGGATGAAGGGCTATCTCACCATGGGCATCGTGATGCTGATCCAGACCTGCGTCACTCTGACCAAGACCGTGCGCGACAACCACGAGAGCGGCCGCCTGATGAATCGTATCGAAGACGCCAAGGCCGAGCGGTTGCTGATGGAGGTCTCCAAGGCGGCTTGAGCGGAGACCCTGTCGGAGCGGGGCGGCGGATGTCGGATCGTCCGCCACTCTCGCGCATTTCCGGTCATGTGGAACAGCAGCCGAAAGATATCCTTTACCCTGCAACCGGCGCGCGAAACGCTGATCATCGCTGCCACGCGCTTCCGCTCTATCGCGGGATGGCCGCCTGAACGATATCGCGATCGCGAAATGCAACCGAGCCATGACGGATCACGCAGGCCATTGCCCTTGCGCGTCGTCACAGGGCGGCGCACTCTGCGCGAGCGGTTGCAGAGAACGCCGCCAATAAACATTGCCCGAGGAAGCATCCATGGCGGTGACGCGGATCGACTGCGACATCCACCCGGCGGTTGGTGGCACCCGCACGACGCTGTTGCCTTATCTCAGCGATCACTGGAAAGAGCAGGTGGTGAGCCGCGCGATCGACGGCCTCGATCTCACCTCCTATCCACCGAGCATGCCGCTTTCAGGCCGCGCCGACTGGCGGCCGGCCAATGGCACCAAGCCGGGCTCCGACCTTGCCATGGTGCAGAAGGGCGCCTTCGACCAACTGGGCGCCAGCCACGCAATCCTCAATGTGCTCTATGGCGCCCAGGCCGTTTTCGATGCCTACATGGCCGCAGATTTTTGCAAGGCGATCAATGACTGGATCGCCGCCGAGTGGCTGTCGCGCGATCCGCGCCTGCGCGCATCCATCGTTGTGCCGATGCAGGCGCCCGATCTCGCGATCGAGGAAATCGAGCGCCGCGCCGGCGACGTCAGGTTCGTCTCCATCCTGGTGCTGGCGCAGGGTGAGACCCTGCTGGGGCGGCGTCACTTCTGGCCGGTCTATCAGCTCGCCGAAAAATACGAGCTGCCGCTGGCGATCCATGCCGGCACGCAATATAGGCAGGCACCGAGCTCGGCCGGCTGGCCGTCGCATCGCTACGAATATTACTTTGTCGAAGCGCAGGCATTTCAGGCGCAGATTCTCAGCCTGATCTATGAGGGCGTGTTCGGCAAATTCCCTAGTCTCAAGGTCGTGCTGATGGAGTCAGGCGTGAGCTGGCTGCCGGCCTTCATGTGGCGCGCCAACAAGACCTGGCGCGGCGTGCGCGTCGAGGTGCCCTGGGTCGAGCGCGAGCCGGCATCGATTGTCCGCGACAATTTCCGTGTCACCATGCAGCCGTTCGATGCGCCCGGCGATGCCAAAAGCGTCGAGGAGATCATCGACCAGATCGGCTCCGACAAGATGTTCCTGTTCGCGTCCGACTATCCGCACTGGCAGTTCGATGGCGACGATCCGATCCCGCCGCATTTGCCGAAGAGCATCATCGAGAAAATGTGCGTCGACAATCCGCTGGAGACGTTTTCACGGTTGTCGCTCGCTAACTAATTTTGGAGGTCTGCATGAGTGAAGTCATCGACCGTCCGCTGCGTGACGACGAGAAGCCCGCGGCATCAAGGCTGCGCATTGTCGATTGCGACGTGCATCCGAGCCTGAGATCGACGGACGATCTCAACGAGTTCCTGCCGAAACGCTGGCAGCAGCACTTGAGGGAATATGGCAGCCATCTGCGCACACCCTATCTCTTCACCACGCCCTATCCACGCTCCTCGCCGCTGATCGCGCGGCGCGATGCCTGGCCGCCGACCGGCGGGGTACCCGGCTCCGATCTCGCCTTCATGCAGAAGCAGCATCTCGATCCGCTTGATGTCGAGTTCGGGATATTGCAGGTGCTCGATCTCTTCATCTTCTCGCAGCAGAACCTCGAGTTCGGCGCCGCCATCCAGCGCGCCATCAACGATTGGCAGCTGGCGTTCTGGTCGCACCGCGATCCCCGCCTGAAGGCCTCGATTCTGGTCGGGCAGGACGGGGTGGACCTCGCCATTGCCGAGATAGATCGCTGCGCCAAGACAGGCGAGTACATCCAGATCAACGTCTCGCCGCGTGCCAACGAGCCGCTCGGCCGCCGCCGCTACTGGCCGATCTACGAGCGCGCGCAGGAACTCGATCTGCCGCTCGGCATCCATGTCGGCGGCTATGGCGGCCACGCGCCGACCGGCGGCGGCTGGCCGTCCTATTATGTCGAGGAGCACCAGTCCAACGCGCACACGATCGCGGCGCAGCTTGCGAGCCTCGTCATCGAGGGCGTGCCGGAGCGCTTCCCGAAATTGAAGATCGTCTTCATCGAGGGCGGCTTCGGCTGGATTCCGTCGGCGGTGTGGCGGATGGACCAGCACTTCGAGCGCTTCCGTAGCGAGGTGCCGCATCTCAAGCGCAAGCCATCGGAATATGTCCGCGAGCATTTCTGGTTCACGACACAGCCGATCGACGAGCCCGACGAGGCGCGGCATCTGCGGTCGCTGATCGAATGGGTCGGCATCGACCGGCTGCTGTTCTCGTCGGACTATCCGCACTGGGATTTCGACGACCCGCGCTTCGCCTTCAAGACGCCACTCACCGAGGCCGAGCGGAGGAAGATCTTCAGTACCAATGCCCGCGCGGTCTACAAGTTCTGAATCCCATGGCCCGTCACATCGTCGCGCGAACCAGCGAGATCCCGCCCGGCGGCAACAAGGTCGTCGATGTCGCCGGCCGTGATATTGTCGTGTTCCACGTCAATGGCGAGTTCTTCGCGCTGCTGAACCGGTGCCCGCACGAAGGCGCGCCGCTTGAGAAGGCGGCCTGCGTGGCACGGCTGACTTCGCCCGAGCCAGGCGTCTACGAGCGCTCGCGTGTCGGCGAGATGCTGCGCTGCCCCTGGCACGGCTGGGAGTTCGACATGCGCAACGGGCAGTCCTGGTTCGATCCGAAACGGTTCAAGATCAGGTCATACCCGGTTGCGGTGGAACGCGGCGACGAATTGCAGAAGGGGCCCTATGTCGCCGAGACGTTTCCGGTGCATGTCGAAGACTCCTATGTGATTGTCGAGGTCTGATCAGGCATTGCCGATTGAGATTCGAACGCAAGTGCGATATGGCTCTCGCGCTTTCAGTGGCGGAGACGAGCTTTGTCGAAACAATCCCTGCGTGAAGAGGCTGAGCGCCTGATCCGCGAATCGATGGAAAAGAAGACCATCGTCGTGAAGCAGGGCACCACCCGCATCGAGGCGGTCTGCGGCAAGTGCGGCGCGCCGAACCGGGTTCAGGCGGAAAAAGGCCAGAGCCGCGTCAAATTCGCCTGCAAGAATTGCGGGCACAAGCAAGAGACGCTGTAGGCGTTTCGCCTAGCTTTCCTTCACGAATGTCGCGAACGCATCCGCGTAATCCGGGTGCCAGCGCGACAGCGGCGGGCGGTTCTCGACGATGTCGCCGGCTGCCCACAGCATGCGCTTCTCGTCGAGCGCGCGCGGCACGTCGTTGTCAGGGCAGAGGATGTAGAAATCGCCGGCCTCGAGCCGCGCGATCATGAAGTCCACGGTCTGCTCCGGCGTCCATGCGCCGGCCGGCTTTTCGGTGCGGCCCTTGGCGGTGAGCCCCGTGAAGACGAAGCCGGGGATCAAGAGATGCGCGGTGACGTGACAGTCTTTCGTGTTGCGCAACTCGTGCTGCAGCGCCTCCGTAAACGCCTTCACGCCGGCCTTGGAGACGTTGTAGGCGGGATCGCCGGGCGGGGTGGTGATGCCTTGCTTGGAGCCGGTGTTGATGATCAGGCCGGCCCTGCCGCGCGCGATCATGGCGGGTGCGAAGATGCGCGCGCCGTTGATGACGCCCCACATGTTGACGCCGATGATGCGCTGCCAATTGTCGGGATCGCCAAACAACGTGCTGCCCGGCTGGATGCCGGCATTGTTCATCAGCAGGTCGGTGCCGCCGAAATGCGCGCTCACGGCGCGTTCGAGTTCCGTGAGGTTCTCGGCGCGGCTAACGTCGACCACCGACGTCATCACATTTGCGGCGCCCGAGATCGATGACGGTTTTGTTGCCGCTTCCGCCAGCCGGTTCTCGTCGACATCGGCGATGCACACCTTCATGCCGGCGCGCGCAAACGCCATGGCCGCGGCGAGGCCGATGCCGGATGCGCCCCCGGTGATCACGGCGACATTGCCCTTGGCGATGACAGGATGCGGCATGACTTTCTCCCGGACTGGCTCTTGATCGCGCGTATAAGATGGTACTCGCGCGACCCTGCACAAGTCGGCATGGCAGGGCTTCGTTCCACGCCGACTTTACGCCTTTCCGGCGCCGCTGTATTCTGTTTGACCTAACGATCCCACCCAGATCGAACCCAATCAATCAACTACCCAGGGAGTGCAGCCATGGCTGTGTCGCAAGCTATTCCGATCACGCGCCATCCGTTCGCCAACGGGTCCTACAAGCAGATGCTGATCGACGGGAAGTGGGTGGATGCCGCTTCCGGCAAGCGCTTCGAGACCCACAACCCTGCCACCGGCGAACTGCTCGCAACCGTCGCCGAGGGCGACAAGGAAGACATCGATCGCGCGGTCGCCGCCGCCCGGCGCGCCTTCGAAGGACCCTGGAGCAAGGTCAAGCCGTTCGAGCGGCAGAACCTGCTGCTCAAGCTCGCCGACCTCGTCGAGAAGAATTTCGACGAATTGTCGCAGCTCGACACGCTCGATATGGGCGCGCCGCTCAGCCGCACCCGCGCCTATCGCCTGCGCGCCGTCGGCATGCTGCGCTATTACGCCGGCCAGACTACCGCGATCCATGGCGAGACCATCGAGAACTCGCTGCCCGGCGAGATCTTCTCCTACACGCTGAAGGAGCCGATCGGCGTCGTCGGCGCCATCATTCCCTGGAATGGTCCACTCACCGCGACGATCTGGAAGATCGGCCCCGCGATCGCGACGGGCTGCACCGTGGTGCTCAAGCCCGCCGAAGAGGCGCCGCTGACGTCGCTGCGCATCGCCGAGCTCGCGATGGAAGCCGGCATTCCGCCCGGCGTCGTCAACGTCGTGCCCGGCTATGGCGAGACTGCCGGCGCGGCGCTCGCCTCGCATCCCGACGTCGACAAGGTTGCCTTCACCGGCTCGCATGTCACGGGCCAGTCGATCATCCGTGCCTCCGCGGGCAACCTCAAGCGCGTATCGCTCGAGCTCGGCGGCAAGTCACCGGACATCGTGTTCGCTGACGCCGATCTCGATGCGGCGGTGCCCGGTGCGGCGATGGCGGTATTTGCCAATTCCGGCCAGATCTGCAGCGCCGGCACGCGCCTGTTCGTCGAGCAGGCGATCTACGAGGAGTTCGTCGGCCGCGTCGCCGAGTTCGGCAAGAAGCTTCAGGTCGGCAACGGTCTCGATCCCAACGTGCAGATCGGGCCGCTGGTGTCCGAGGAGCAGCTCAAGCGCGTCACCGGCTATCTCGACATCGGCCAGAAGGAAGGCGCCAAGGCACTCGCCGGCGGTGGCCGGGCCACCGAAGGCGCACTGTCGAAAGGCTTCTTCGTCTCACCGACGGTGTTCGCGGGCGTCCAGGACAACATGCGCATCGCGCAGGAGGAGATTTTTGGTCCCGTCATCTCCGCGATCGCGTTCAAGGACATGGACGAGCTGGTCAAGCGCGCCAACAACACCACCTTCGGCCTCGGCTCCGGCCTGTGGACGCGCGACGTCACCAAGGCGCATGCGGTCGCGAAGCGCCTGCGCGCCGGTTCGGTGTGGGTGAATTGCTACCAGGCAATGGACCCCGCAGTGCCGTTCGGCGGCTACAAGATGAGCGGTTATGGCCGCGAGTCCGGCAAGCAGCACGTCGAGGAGTACCTCAACGTGAAGGCCGTCTGGATCAAGACGGCGTAAGGCCTGATCTCTCCCGCGTTCCGCGCGAGGGAATATCTCTTTTGTGGGGCGGCGCCTTTCCCGGTGGCCGCCCCTCGCTATATGATCCACGTCCTTCCATAGCCATTCGGGGCAGTCATGAAATTTCCGGCGTTGTTCAAACCGTTGCAGGTCGGTCCGTACAAGCTTGCGCATCGCGTCGCGATGGCGCCCCTGACGCGCATGCGTGCGGAGCGCGACAGCTTCTCGCCGCGGCCGCTCAACGCCGAATATTACGGCCAGCGTGCGACCAGAGGCGGCCTGATCATTGCCGAGGCTTCGCCGGTGCTGTCGCACGGTCGCGGCAATCCGGCGACGCCAGGCATCTACTCGGAGGCGCAGATCGCCGGCTGGCGCAAGGTGGTCGATGCCGTGCACGCCAAGGGCGGCATCATCTTCCTCCAGCTCTGGCATGTCGGCCGTGTCTCGCATTCCTCCTTCCACGGTGGGGAGCTGCCGGTCTCGGCTTCGGCGATTGCGATCAAGGCCGAAGGCATGAAGGCAATGACCGCCGACGGTAAGATCGCCGACTACGAGACGCCGCGCGCGCTGGAGACCGACGAGGTCAAGGGGATCGTCGAGGCGTTCCGTCAGGGTGCAAGGAACGCGCTCGCGGCCGGCTTCGACGGCGTCGAGATCCATGGCGCCAACGGCTATTTGCTCGAGCAGTTCCTGCAATCGCGCAGCAACCAGCGCACTGATCAATACGGCGGCTCGATCGAGAACCGCGCGCGGCTTCTGCTCGAAGTCACCCAGGCTGCGATCGACGTCTGGGGCGCCAACCGCGTCGGCGTGCGCCTGTCCCCGCACGGCATCGCCAACGATTCCGGTGAGCCCGATCCGATGCCGCTCTACATCCAAGTGGTGAAGGCGCTCGACAAGCTCGGTCTCGCCTATCTGCACTTCATCGAGCCGCGCTCCAGCGGCGCGGGCCGCGCCGATGTCCATTGGGAGAACGTGCCTTCGGCCATGGTACTGTTCCGCCCGCACTACAGCGGCGTGCTGATGACCGCCGGCGGCTTCACCGGCGAAACCGCGAATGCGGCGATCGCCGAGGGCCACGCCGACATCATCGCCTTCGGCCGCATCTTCATCTCCAACCCCGATCTGCCGCGGCGCCTCGAGCATGACTACCCGATCACGCCGTACAACCGCGCGACGTTCTATGGCGGCGAGGAGAAGGGGTACACGGATTACCCTGTTTTTGACGAGCTGACGCCGGCCTGATCTCTCCTGTCATTCCGGGGCCATGCGCAGCATCGAACCCGGAATCCATCTCACATTCCCGCTCGCCGCCCGATGGATTCCGGGCTCGCGACTTCGTCGCGCCCCGGAATGACGATCGTGTATTGTCGCCCTCGCAAAGACGACGGGGAAACACCATGGCCAAAGCCGCAGTCGCCGCAGGAACCGCCACCGGCCAATGCCTCTGCGGCAAGGTCACCTTCGAGATCGACGTTCCCGCGCGCTGGGCCTGGCATGATCACTCCGCCAGTAGCCGCCGCGCCCATGGCGCGGCCTACGCGACCTATGTCGGCAGCTGGAAGAAGCGTTTTCGCATCACGTCCGGCAAGACCGCGCTGACCCGTTACGAGGACAAGGTAACCAGGACCGCCCGCAGCTTCTGTTCGCATTGCGGCACGCCGATCGCTTATGAGCGCCCACGCGGCCCGCACATGGTCAACATTCCCCGCGCACTGTTCAAGGAGCGCACCGGCCGCCAGCCGCTCTATCACATCGCGATCGAGGAGCTTCAGGAATGGGCCTATACCGGCGAGCCGCTGGTACCGCTGAAGGGGTTTCCGGGGGTGGTCTGGCAACGCTCGAAAAAGAAGAAACGCGTCGGTGGCGAGGATCCGTTCGAGTTGGGCCGGGAAGAGTTGTAACGCGCCGCTCGCTTGCAACGCAGCCATGACCGCGCTTCCTTGCGCGGCCCCCAAAACTTCGGCCATCATGCCGTCCGTCCTTGCGGCAACGTCCGCTCCTGGAGGAAACATGAAGAACAAGATCACCGGCCGTTCCGCCTTTCTCGCGCTGCTCAAGGACGAAGGCATCACGCATCTGTTCGGCAACCCCGGGACCACCGAGCTGCCGATCATGCATGCGCTGAAGGACCATCCCGATCTCACCTACGTAATGGCGATGCAGGAGAGCCTGGTGGTCGCGATTGCGGACGGTTACAGCCGCGCTTCGGGCAGGCTCGTTGCCTGCAACGTCCATGTCGCGCCGGGCCTCGGCAACGCCATGGGCTCGCTCTACAACGCCCAGTTCACGGGCACGCCGATGATCTTGACCGCGGGCCAGCAGGAGCAGGGCCACGGCCTGATGGAGCCGGTGCTCTATGGCCCGCTGGCGCGCATGGCCGAGCCGCTGGTGAAATGGGCGGTCGAGGTGACGCGGCTGGAGGACCTGCCGCGCATCGTGCGCCGCGCCGCCAAGGTGGCGATGACGCCGCCGACCGGCCCGGTGTTCATCTCGCTGCCCGGAGACATCCTCAACAGCGAGGCCGGCATCGACCTTGGCCGCTCCACCCGCATCGATGCGCGCACGAAGCCGTCGGATGAGGCGCTGAGGGCATTTGCCGCGCGGCTGCTAAAGGCCGAGCGCCCGGTCATCGTCACCATGGATGAGGTGGTGAAGAGCGACGCGCTAGAGGAAGCCGCCGAACTCGCCGAGTTGCTCGGCGCGGCTGCCTATCAATCCTCGACGCCTTACGGCTCTCACTTCCTGTCCGAGAGCCCGAGCTTCGTCGGCACGCTGGCCCGCGTGCAGAAGGTCGCGCGCGATACGCTGGCGCCTTACGATCTGTTGATCGCGCTCGGCGGCGATCCCCTGCGCATGTCGGTTCATAGCGAGATCGATGCGCTGCCCGACGGGCTCGACATCGTGCAGATCGGTCTCGTCGACTGGGAGATCGCCAAGAACTATGGCGCCGAGATCGCGCTGAAGGCGGATCTGAAGGAAACGCTGCGCGCGCTGATCCCGATGCTGAAGGAGATGGGCGGTGCCGCGCTCGCAACTCGCGCCAAACAGCGTCTCGCGGAGCTTGCGCCGAAGAACTGGACTGCGCGGCGCGCTGCACTGGTCGAGCAGATCGGCAAGACTGCCGGCCGCGCGCCGATCGATCCGGATTATCTGGTGCTGCAAATGGTCGAGGCCATGCCCGACCATGCGATTCTGGTCGACGAAGGCCTCACCTCCAGCCGCCAGGTGACCAATCTGCGTCCGCATCGCGACCGCTATGGCTATCACGGCCTTGCCTCCGGTGGCATCGGCTGGGGTCTGCCGGCGTCCGTCGGCGCCAGCATCGCCAATCCGGATCGGCCCGTCGTGTGCTTCTCCGGCGATGGCAGCGCGATGTATTCGATCCAGTCGCTGTGGACAGCGGCGCATCACAAGCTGCCGCTCAACGTCGTCATTGCCAACAATGGCGGCTACCGCATCATCAAGCAGCGCCTGCTCGCCTTCCACGGCGACGACAACTACGTCGGCATGGACTTTGCCGATCCGCCGGTCGACTTCGCTGGTGTTGCCAAGGCGCTCGGCTGCGAGGCGATCAGGATCAGCGATGTCAGGGAGTTGAAGGCAACGCTCGCGTCGGCGTTCAATCGGCCGGGGACCAAGCTGATCGAGGTGATGGTGGATGGGAAGGTGTAGGCGGCGAGCCTACCCCGTCTTCCCCACCCGGTACCCGGCCGCGGGATGTGGCGCATCGAGCCGCGCGCGTCCGTCGCCGAATAGTTTTTCCCGCAGCGTGCCCCTGGCGTATTCCGGTTTGTAGCGGCCACGCTTGGTCAGCTCCGGCACCAGCATGTCGCTGATATCCTCGAAATCGCCGGGCGAGATCGCAAACGCGACGTTGAGACCATCCACGTCGGTCTTCTCGAACCAGTCCTCGATCTTGTCCGCGACGCTTTCGGGTGTGCCGACCACGACCGGGCCGGCGCCGCCGATGCCGACATGCTCGATGACATCGCGCACGGTCCAGATGCGATCGGGATCGCCGCGGGTGACGTTGTCGAGCGCGCTGCGACCGGCATCGTTCTGGACGTGACGGACCTGCTGGTCGAGCTCGTAGCCGGAGAAGTCGATGCCGGTCCATCCCGACATCAGCGCGAGCGCGCCTTCCGGATTGATATGCGAGCGGTAGTCGGCATATTTCGCCGCCGCTTCGGCTTCCGTGTTGCCGAGGATGATCGTCATCATGTTGAACATCAGGATCTCGGCCGGGTTGCGGCCGAGCGCGGCGGCCTCCTGGCGGATTGCGGAGACGCGCGGCGCAATGATCTTGGCCGACGGTCCCGACATGAAGACGCATTCGGCATGTTTGGCGGCGAATTGCCGGCCGCGCGGAGAGGTGCCGGCCTGATACAGCACGGGCGTGCGCTGCGGCGACGGCTCGCTGAGATGGATGGTGTTGTTGATGCGGTAGTTCGCGCTCTCATGATTGATGCGGTGAACCTTGCTGGGGTCGGTGAAGACGCCGCGCTTGCGGTCGCGCAGCACCGCGTCGTCCTCCCAGCTTCCTTCCCAGAGCTTGTAGACCACCTCCATATATTCGTCGGCGATGTCGTAGCGGTCGTCGTGACCGGTCTGTCTGTCCTTGCCGGCGCCGCGCGCGGCGCTGTCGAGATAGCCGGTGACGACGTTCCAGCCGATCCGTCCCTCGGTGAGGTGGTCGAGCGTCGACATCCGCCGTGCGAACGGGTAGGGCGGCTCGAACGAGAGATTGCTGGTGACGCCGAAGCCGAGGTTCTTCGTCACCGCCGCCATCGCCGACAGCAGCAGCAGCGGCTCGTTCGACGGTGTCTGTGCTGCATTGCGCAAGGCTGCGTCAGGGCTGTTGCCATAGACGTCGTAGACGCCGAGCACGTCGGCGAGGAACAGCCCGTCGAAACGGCCGCGTTCCAGCGTCCTGGCGAGATCGATCCAGTAGGGCAGGCGGTTATACTCGGCGGTGCGGTCGCGCGGATGGGTCCACAGGCCCGGTGATTGATGCGCGACGCAATTCATCGCAAATGCGTTGAGCCTGATCTGCTTGGCCATGCTGGTCCCCCGGCGCCCTGTACTGAGCGCTCTTCGAATGATAGACGTGCGCCCCAACCTGGCGAAGTTCTTGCATATAATTGGCCCTTGGCAAGGGCCAAGAATGGAAAGACCTGCAAGCCAGGCTCGAGAGAGCAAGAACGAAATCGCAAGTCCCCGCCACTTTCGAGCGTCCGCGTAGTCCGCTACGCTGCCTCGTCCATCGAGTTGAAGACGATACGAATGACCAGAGCCGATGCCATCGCCCGCGCCCGGGACGACTTCAGATCCGGTGCGTTCCTCGCCGAACTCGACCGCCGCGTCGCCTACAAGACCGAAAGCCAGAATCCATCACGCGGCCCCGAACTGCGCGCCTATCTGGAACAGGAGATGGTGCCGGCCTTCGCCGCGCTCGATTTCACCAGCCGTATCGTCGAATCCCCGAGCGGCAAGTCGCCGTTCCTGTTTGCCGAGCACCACGAGAATGCGTCCGCGCCGACCGTTCTGATCTACGGCCATGGCGACGTCGTCGACGGCATGGAAGGCGAGTGGCGCGATGGCCGCGATCCGTGGCGCACGACGACTGCAGGCGTTCGCCTCTATGGCCGCGGGACGGCCGACAACAAGGGCCAGCACAGCATCAACATGGCCGCGCTCCGCGCGGTGCGCGAGGCTCGCGGCGGCAAGCTCGGCTTCAATGCGAAATTCATCGTCGAGATGGGCGAGGAAATCGGCTCGCCCGATCTGGGCAAGGTCTGCGACCTCAATCGCGACGCGCTCAAGGCCGATCTGTTCATGGCCTCCGATGGGCCGAGGCTGTCGGCGGATCGGCCAACCCTGTTCTTGGGATGCCGCGGCGGCATTCGCATCCACCTCGACGTGAACCTGCGCGATGGCGGCCATCATTCCGGCAATTGGGGTGGCGTCCTCGCCAACCCCGCGACCATCCTGGTCAACGCGATATCGACGCTGGTCGACGGCCATGGCCGGCTTCAGCTCGGTGCCCTGAAGCCGCCGCGGCTCACCAACCAGATCCGCAGCTATCTGGCCGATGTGCAGGTTGTCCCGACCGAGGATGAGCCCGCGCTTGCGGAGAATTGGGGTGAAGACGGTCTGTCCGCAGCCGAGCGGCTCTATGCCTGGAATACGCTGGAAGTTCTGGCGATGTCGTCGGGCAACATCGAGAAGCCGGCCAATGCCATTCCCGGCCACGCCAATGCCGTGCTGCAACTGCGTTTCGTGGTCGGCACCAAGGTCGATGGCCTGATCGATGCCGTCAGGGCGCACCTGGTCGAAAAGGGGTTTCCGATGGTCGAGGTGCGGGCGGCACAGAGCTTTGCCGCATCGCGTACCGATTTCGACAGCCCCTGGATCAAATGGGCGGCGGATTCCGTCCAAAACACCACCGGCAAGGCGCCGGCGGTGCTGCCGAACTTCGGCGGCTCGCTGCCGAACGACGTGTTTTCGGAAGTCCTGGGCCTGCCGACGATCTGGGTCCCGCACTCCTATCCCGGCTGCTCCCAGCATGCGCCGAATGAGCACATCCTGCTGCCATTGACTGAAGAGGCCTTGACGGTGATGGCCGGGCTGTTCTGGGATCTCGGGGAATTGCAGAAGCCGCTGACCTGAGCCCCGTTAACCTGATCCGTCATCCAGCCGAAAGTCACATTCTAATCCGGCCCGATTTGTGCTTGCATTCGGCCGCATCATCCTGAAAGGGGAACAAAAAAGTGAAACATTTCCGTAGCATCGGGCTCGCGCTCGCCGCGACCTTCGCCGTCAGCCAGGCGGGCGCCGAAGAACTGACCGGCACGCTCAAGAACATCAAGGACACCGGCGCCATCACGCTGGGCTTCCGCGACTCCTCGATCCCGTTCTCCTATCTCGACGACAACCAGAAGCCCGTCGGGTTCGCGATGGACATCTGCTACAAGATCGTCGACGCCGTGAAGAAGGAGCTCAAGCTCGACAAGCTCGAGGTCAAGCTCAACCCGGTGACCTCGGCCACGCGCATCCCGCTGATGGCGAACGGCACCATCGACCTCGAATGCGGCTCGACCACCAACAATACCGAGCGTCAGAAGCAGGTTGCCTTCACCAACACCCACTTCCTGACCGCCAGCCGCTATGTGTTCAAGAAGTCGAGCGGCCTGAAGTCGATCGACGACCTCAAGGGCAAGACGGTGGTCTCGACCGCCGGCACCACGAACATCAAGCAGCTCACTGAAGCCAACGTCGAGAAGAAGCTCGGCGCCAACATCATTCCGGCCAAGGACCACGCCGAAGCCTTCCTGATGGTCGAGACCGACCGCGCTGTCGCCTTCGTGATGGACGACATCCTGCTCGCGAGCCTCGTCGCCGGCTCGAAGACGCCGTCCGACTATGTGATCTCCAAGGATGCGTTCTCCAAGCCCGAGCCCTACGGCATCATGCTCCGCAAGGACGACGCGCCGTTCAAGAAGGTGGTCGACGCTGCAACCGCCGCGCTCTACACCTCGGGCGAAGGCCAGAAGATCTACGACAAGTGGTTCATGTCCAAGATCCCGCCGAAGGGTCTGAACCTCAACACCCCGATCTCCGATCAGCTGAAGCACGAGTTCGCAAAACCCTCGGACTCGCCGATCCCGGACGACTATAAGTAAGATATAACCTCGATCTCAGGATCGGGATCATGTCCGGTCACTCTTGACACCAGAGTGGCCGGACATTTGCATAAGCGCCCAGGACTTCTTTCGAGCCAATCTTGATTGGCGCGTTCGCGCGGGGGAAACGTGAACTACCATTGGAACTGGGGAATTTTCTTCGAACCGAACCCGATGGGCACCGGCACCTATCTCGACTTGCTGTTGTCGGGGCTGGTGGTGACCCTGAAGACGGCGGTGCTCGCCTGGATCATCGCGCTGATCTTCGGCTCGATCGTCGGCGTGATGCGGACGCTGCCCTCCAAGGCGGCCTCCTGGTTCGGCTTCTGCTGGGTCGAGTTCTTCCGCAACATGCCGCTGCTGGTGCAGCTGTTCCTGTGGTTCTTCGTGCTGCCGGAGCTGCTGCCGAAGGCCGCCGGACTGTGGCTCAAGCAATTGCCGAACGCGCCGTTCTGGACGGCGGCGATCGGCATCGGCTTCTTCATGTCGGCGCGCGTCGCGGTGCAATTGCAGGCAGGCATCTCCTCGCTGCCGCGCGGGCAGAAGATGGCTGCCACCGCGCTCGGCCTGACCACGGTGCAGGGTTATCGTTACGTGCTGCTGCCGATGGCGTTCCGCATCATCCTGCCGCCGCTGACCTCCGAGTTCCTCAACACCATCAAGAACACCGCGGTCGCCATCACCATCGGCCTGATCGAGCTGACCGGAGAGGCGCGCTCGATGCAGGAATTCTCGTTCCAGGTGTTCGAGGCCTTCACGGCCGCGACCATCCTCTATCTCCTCGTCAACGCCGTCGTCGTGACTGCCATGCGCTATCTCGAGCGCTACGTCGCGATCCCCGGCTACATCACGGGGAAATAGACAATGCTCGGCAATTTCGATTTCGACGTCATCCGCCGCGCGCTGCCCTATCTGTTCTACGAGGGCATGACGTTCACGCTGACGCTGACGGGCCTCGCAGCGCTCGGGGGCCTCGTCTTCGGCACGGCCATCGCCCTGATGCGGCTGTCCGGCTACAAGGCGCTCGGGCGCATCGCCGGCCTCTATGTCGACTTCATGCGGTCGCTGCCGCTGGTGCTGGTGATCTTCTGGTTCTACTTCCTGGTGCCCTATATAGGACAGTGGCTGACCGACGCCTCGCGTCCCATCAGCGTCGGCGCGTTCGCTTCTTCGCTGATCACCTTCATCATGTTCGAGGCGGCGTATTTCTCCGAGATCATGCGTGCCGGCATCCAGTCGATCTCGCGCGGACAGCCGGCCGCCGCCAGCGCGCTCGGCCTGACCTATGCGCAGACCATGCGATACGTCGTGCTGCCGCAGGCGTTCCGCAACATGCTGCCGGTGCTGATCACGCAAACCATCGTGCTGTTCCAGGACACCTCGCTGGTCTACGTGCTGTCGATCACCGACTTCCTCGGTGCCGCCAGCAAGGTCGCGCAACGCGACGGACGTCTGGTCGAGATGTACCTGTTTGCCGCCGTCGTCTACTTCACCATTTCCTGTATCGCGTCCTTCGGTGTCCGCCGCCTCCAGGCGCGCATCGCCATCATCCGCTAGGTGTGATGTGAAATTGATATCCCGACGTGCGGTGCCCCTTCACCTCTCCCATAGGGAGAGATCGGATCGCGTCAGCGATCCGGGTGAGGGGTTTGCTCCATCGATAGACCTGAACTCCTCACCCGGCGCTTTGCGCCGACCTCTCCCTTGGGAGAGGTGAACCGAGTCTGCCGCAGGGCCTGAGAGACACATGATCGAAATCAGCCACGTCAACAAATGGTACAGCCCGACTTTCCAGGTGCTGACCGACTGCACCACCAGCGTCACCAAGGGAGAGGTCGTGGTGGTCTGCGGACCCTCGGGTTCGGGCAAGTCGACCCTGATCAAATGCGTCAACGCGCTGGAGCCGTTCCAGAGCGGCGACATTTCGGTCGATGGCACCAAGGTCAACGATCCCAAGACCAATCTGCCGAAACTGCGCTCGCGCGTCGGCATGGTGTTCCAGCACTTCGAACTGTTTCCGCACCTGAAGATAATCGACAATCTCTGCCTCGCCCAGCAGAAGGTGCTGGGACGGTCGCACGACAAATCCGTCACGAAGGGCATGCAACTGCTGGAGCGCGTCGGCCTGAAGGAGCAGGCGCAGAAATTTCCGGCGCAACTCTCGGGCGGCCAGCAGCAGCGCGTCGCGATCGCGCGCGCGCTCGCGATGGATCCGATCGTGATGCTGTTCGACGAACCGACCTCGGCGCTCGATCCGGAAATGGTCAGCGAAGTGCTCGATGTCATGGTCGATCTCGCCCGCGAAGGCATGACCATGATGGTCGTGACCCACGAAATGGGCTTTGCCCGCAAGGTCGCCAACCGCGTGATCTTCATGGATCGCGGCGAGATCGTCGAGGACGCCCCGAAGGACGACTTCTTCGGCAAGCCCCGCAGCGACCGCGCGCAGAAGTTCTTGTCGAAGATTCTGTCCCACTAACCACCGCCGTCATTCCGGGATGCGCCGAAGGCGCAGGCCCGGAATCCATAACCCCGGCTGGTGGTCATGGATTCCGGGCTCGTCGCTACGCGCCGCCCCGGAATGACGAATAGAGGGGTGATCCGTTTCCTCAACTGGCGTATAAGCGCGCAAATCCCATTCCCGACCAGGAGACCCGCCTTGGACTCGACCGCCTACGTCAATGGCTCATTCGTCCCACTCTCGGACGCGAAAATCTCGGTGCTCGATCGCGGCTTCCTGTTCGCCGACGGCATCTACGAGGTCTCGGCCGTGTTGGACGGCAAGCTGGTCGACAACGCCTCGCATCTGGCGCGGCTGGAGCGCTCGGTCGGCGAGATCAAGCTGAAGCTTCCGGAGACGCTCGAGCGCATCACCGAGATCCAGAAAGAGCTGATCGCGCGCAACAAGGTCGCAAACGGCCTCGTCTATCTCCAGGTCACGCGCGGCGCCGACAAGGGCCGCGACTTCGCCTTCCCCAAGGGTGATGTCGTCTCGAGCCTGGTGATGTTCACCTCCGAGAAGGACATCATCAACGCCGCCTCGGCCAAGACCGGCATCAACGTGATCACGGTGCCCGACATCCGCTGGGAACGCCGTGACATCAAGAGCGTGGCGCTGCTGGCGCAGGTGCTGGCGAAGCAGGCCGCTGCCGAAGCCGGCGCCGGCGAGGCCTGGATGCTGCAGGACGGCTACGTCACCGAAGGCGGCTCGTCCTCCGCGTTCATCCTCACCAAGGACGACGTCATCGTCACCCGCAAGAACTCGAACGCGATCCTGCCGGGCTGTACCCGCAAGGCCGTGGTCGCGCTCGCCGAGGAGCGCCAGCTCCGCGTCGAGGAGCGGTCCTTCACGGTTGAGGAAGCACTGGCTGCGAAGGAAGCGTTCGCCACCTCGGCCTCGCTGTTCGTGCAACCGGTGATCGCCATCGACGGCAAGACGATCGGCGACGGCAAGCCCGGTCCTCTTTCTACGCGGCTGCGTGAGATCTATGTGGAGTTCGCCAAGGCGACGGCGGTTTAAGCCGCACGCTCAGCGAAGAGCGAGTGTCGCAGCATTGCATCCCCACACTTCGGTGTCATCGTCCGGCTTGACCGGACGATCCGGTACTCCGACACGGTTGTGTTTCCATCGACGGGCCGCGGCGTACTGGATGCCCCGCTTTCGCGGGGCATGACAGTTGAATATGTGGAGGCGCATTCGTCTCCATCATCCCCTACGCCACCGACGCCTTCACCTTCACAGGATGCACCGCGCGGAACGCGATCGCCAGCCTGTTCCAGGCATTGATCGCGCCGATCAGCATGGTCAGGTTCACCGTCTCCGCGTCGGAGAACTGCGAACGGACCTGCTCATAGACGTCGTCGGGCGTGTGCGTCTCAGCGATCAGCGTCACCGACTCGGTCCAATCAAGCGCGGCACGCTCGCGGTCGGTATAGAGCGGGGACTCGCGCCAGGCGTTGAGCAGGTAGATGCGCTGCTCGGTCTCGCCGCGCTTGCGGGCGTCCTCGGTGTGCATGTTGATGCAGAAGGCGCAGCCGTTGATCTGCGAGGCCCGGATCTTGACCAGCTCGATCAGCGATTTCTCGAGACCCGTCGATTGGATCTGCTCTTCCAGCGCCATCAGCGCCTTCATCGTGTCGGGGGCTGCCTGGTAGAAATTCATGCGTGGCTTCATGGTCGTTCTCCTTGCTTTGAGTTGAGGTCAGTGGGCTTCCCCGGCCGAGACATGGCCGGGCTTCTTCAGGAAGAGGACAGCGATCAAGGCGACGATCAGCGCCATGCCGAGCAGGTAGAAGGTGTCGCTGAAGGCCAGGATGTAGGCCTGCTTCTGCACGACATGACCGATCGCGACATAGGCGCGATGCGCGGCGTCGGCACGGTCGAGCACGCCGTGATTGATGAAATACTGCGTGAGCTGTTCCAGTCGCGTGCGGGTGGCCTGTTCGAACGCCGAGACCGACTGCATCAGCACGTTGGAGTGATACTGCTCACGCTTGGTCAGAACGGTCTGCAGCAGCGCAATGCCGACGGCACCGCCGAGATTTCGCATCATGTTGAACAGGCCGGAGGCCGAGCCCGCATTCTCCGCCTCGATGCCTGCCGTCGCCACCGCCGACAGCGGCGCCATTACCAGCGCCTGGCCGATGGCACGGACGACGTTGGGCCACAATAGCTGGTCGGCGGCATAGTCGCTGGTCATGAAGATGTTCATGAAGTTCGAGCCGGCGAACAGCACGAAGCCGATGCCGATGATGATCCGCGCGTCGAACCTCTGCATCAGGCACGGCACCAGCGGGATCAGCACGAGCTGCGGCAAGCCGGTCCAGGCCAGCACCGTGCCGATCTGCTCGGCATTGTAACCCTGGATGCGTGACAGATATTGCGGCAGAATGAACACTGACCCGTACAGCGCGACGCCGAGCAGGAAGTTGGCGAGCATGCCGAAGCCGAAATTGCGGCGGACCAGCAGGCGCAGGTTCAACAGCGGCTTCTTCACTGTCAGTTCGATGATCAGGAACGCGGTCAGCGAGACGACCGCGATCACGCTGAGCTTGACGATGAAGGGCGAGCCGAACCAGTCGTCCTTGTTGCCTTCCTCCAGCACGGTCTGAAGTGCGGAGAGGCCGATCGCCATGGTGATGATGCCGGCCCAGTCGCCGTCGCGCAGCAGCGTCAGCTTCATCGGCTTGGAATCGAGCGCGTACCAGAGCATGCCGACCATGATCGCGCCCGGCGCGAGGTTGACGTAGAAAATGTACTGCCAGCCGAAATTCTCGGTGAGGTAGCCGCCGATGGTCGGGCCGATCGCCGGTGCGAACGTCGCCGACAGCGCGAACAGTGCAAGGCCGACCGGCTGCTTCGCACGCGGCAGCAGCGTGATGATGAGCGTGAACGCCATCGGGATCAGCACGCCGCCGGTGAAGCCCTGCACGGCGCGCAGCACGATCATCTGGGGCAGGTCCTGCGCCAGCGCGCAGGCTGCCGACAGCAGCAGGAACAGGATCGCGTTGGTGAGCAGGTAGATCCGGATCGAGAACACCTGCGCCAGCCAGCCGGACAGCGGGATCACCACGATCTCGGCGATCAGATAGGAGGTCGAGATCCAGCCGCCGTCGTCGATCCCGGCGCCGATCGCGCCCTGGATGTCGGCAAGCGAGGCGTTGACGATCTGGATGTTCAGCACCGCCATGAAGGCGCCGAGCGTGGCGCCGATCACGGCGATCCAGGTCTTGGCGGAGACGCCAGGCGTGACGGAAGCGGCTTGCGGCGCCGGAAGATCGGCGGCGGAAGCGGCGGTGAGGGTCGGTTGAAGCGTGCTCATGGGAGCCTCGTCTCTGATGCGGAGACAGGATGCGTTGGCCAGGTGGTTTCGATAATCGGGGAAGTCTGGGAAGGATCATCCGGCAGGACTTGATAATCCCGCCGCGACCCTCCGCGACATCAGCCTCCGTTCGGACGCGGCGCGTTGTCGGCCACGCGCTTGGTGGTCTCTCGCTCAGCCACCACTGTTGCCTTGGTGTCGACCGTCGGCACCGCCGACATGCCGGGTCGCAGCAGGCCGGTGAGGCTGTGGTCGTCGAGCACGATCTTCACCGGCACGCGCTGCACGATCTTGGTGAAGTTGCCGGTGGCATTGTCGGGAGGCAGTAGCGCGAATTCAAGACCGCTGGCCGGCGAAAGGCTGTCGACATGGCCGCGCAGCGTGCGATTGCGAAAACTGTCGACGTGAAGCTCGACCGGCTGACCCGCGCGCACATGGGTGAGCTGGGTCTCCTTGAAATTCGCGACCACGTAGACCGCATCGAGCGGAACCACCGCCATCAATTGCGTACCGGCCTGCACGTACTGTCCGACGCGCAAGGAGCGGGCGCCGACTGTGCCGTCAACAGGCGCGGTGATCTCGGTGTAGGACAGGTTCAGCTCGGCCTGGTCCGCGACCGCGCGCGCGCGATCGAGCTGCGCACTGGCCTGCGCACGCTGCGTTGTCAGCACATCGACCTTGCGCTCGGCGGCGACCAGGCCCGACTTGGCACGCTGCATCTGCGCGTTGCTGGCGCGGAGCGCCGCATCGGTCTGCTGCGCGCGCTGGATCGTGCCGGAGCCCGACTTCATGAGGTCGTCGTAGCGGGCGCGCTCTTCCTGCGCGAATTTCAGATTGGCGTCGGCAGCGGCCACGTCGGCCGTGCTCTGCTCGATGATCGGCTGTTGCAGTTCGAGCTGGGCATCGAGGTTGCGGACCGAGGCTTCGGCTGCGGCGACGTCGGCGCGGGCCTGGCCAAGCGCGGCCTTGAAATCGCGGTCGTCGATCCTGGCCAGCACCTGGCCGGCCCGGACCTTCTCGTTATCGCCGACCAGCACCTGGGCGATGTAGCCCGAGACCTTCGGGGCGATGATGGTGGAATCGGCCTTCACATAGGCGTCATCGGTCGTTTCCAGGTAGCGGCCGGTGGTCAGGTAATTGTAGCCAAAGTCGCCCACGGCGGCGACGCCAAGGGCCAGTGCGAGCGCCAGGGCCGCCCGCTTGATCGCCCGCCGGGACGGCTTCAGGGTGATTTTGTCATTGGTTTCAGTGGTATAGGCCGCGTTCGACATGGCACTCTCCGAATTCCCCAGACGTCCCCTTCCGAAGGGGCGCTGTTGTCGCAGTGGAAGATGCGCTGTCCCGGAGCTTGTGATAATCCGCCAAAAAGCAAAATGATTGTCCACCCCTGCTGCATAATCCGAGGCGCCCATGGACCGGCTGACCAGCCTGACCGCTTTCGTCCGGGTCGTTGATACCGGCGGATTCTCCGCCGCCGCCCGCAAGCTCGGGATGTCCACGACCATGGTGAGCAACCACATCCAGGCGCTGGAGGAGCGGCTCGGCGCACGGCTGCTCAACCGCACCACCCGCAAGGTCAGCGTCACCGAGATCGGCAAGGCCTATTACGATCGCTGCGTCCAGATCCTCTCCGACATCGAGCAGGCCGACGACATCGCCGGCGCGTTGCAGTCGGTGCCGCGGGGCACGCTGCGGATTCATTCCGCCACCCACATGGTGCCGTTCGTGGCGGGCGTCGTGGCGAAGCTGCTGTCGACCTATCCGGAGGTGAAGGTCGATTTGCGTATGGGCGAAGCCAATGTCGATCTGATCGAGGAGGGCTATGACGTCGCGCTGCGCATGACACCGCCGCCGGATTCGAGCCTGATCGTCCGCAGCCTCGCCACCTGGCGTCACGTGCTGTGCTGCTCGCACGAGTATCTGGAAAAGCACGGGAGGGTGCAGCAGCTCGCCGAGCTCTCGGAGCACAATTGCGGCCGCCACCTGAATTACCCGTTTGGCGACGAATGGCGCTTCTTCGATCGCAAGGGCGCGCCGGCCTCGGTGCGCATCTCGGGCAGCCTCGTCACCAACAGCGGCGAGGCGCTGCGGCGGATGGTGATCGAGGGCGCCGGCATCGGCCTGCTCGCAGGATTTCTGGTGAGCGACGATCTCGATTCCGGCCGGCTGGTGCGGCTGCTGCCGGAATACCGGCCGGTCGAGATGTCGATGAACGCGGTCTATCCGCATCGCCATCATCTGTCGGCGAAGGTGCGCACCTTCATCGACATGCTGGTGCATCACAGCGCCGAGCAGCAGAAGCTGATCAACCCGTATTCGTGAAGCCAAGACGACGGTGCCGTCAGCGTGGCGCCGGCAGTCGCCCGAACACGGTATCGAGTGCGATGCCGATCGCCAGCAACCGTTCGTCGCTGCCCGCGGGGCCGTCCAGCTCCAGCCCGATCGGCAGCTTGCTGGTCTCACCCAACCCAATCGGAATCTGGATTCCGGGAATCCCGGCATTGCTGCCGGGGTCGGTGTTCTGGATGAACGATGCAAAATTCTCCAGGCTGCTGGACTCCGGATTGGACGCAATTGCAACCCGCGGCGTGGTCGGGAAGACGATGGCGTCGAGCTTGTTGCCAGCAAAAGTCTGTGCGTACAGCGCCTGCAGCGCGGGTCTCGCGATGTCGAGGGCGTGGTCGTAGAGCGGCTTGGCATCGACGAAGCTGCCGTCGGGCGCCGGCAATTTGCGCGGCAGCACCAGGCCCTCATAGGTGCCCTTGACGTCAGGGCTCGCGATTTGCGCGACCATCGCCTCGATGGTCACGCCCGTGCCTGTACTTTTGAGATAGGCGACCATGTCATCATAGGCCTCGTACAGCGCGACCGGAAAGCCGACCTGGCCGTTGAGCTCGGCAAGCTCAGGCATTTCGACGTCGACCGCGGTCACGCCCTGCGCCTTCAGTCGATTGAGGGCGGCATGGAAGGCCGCTTCCGTGTCGCCGTCGAGGTTGGCCAGCATGCTCTTGACGAGGCCGAGACGGACCTGGCTGAGATCGGCCGGCGCAATCGCATCGCCGCCCACGATGATGCGATCGAGCAGCGCGACGTCTGCCATCGTGGCCGCCATCGGCCCTGCGGTGTCGCGGGTGTGCGAGATCGGCGCGATGCCGGCTTGTGGATAGCGGCCAACGGTCGGCCGCAGCGAGGCGCAACCGTTCAGCGCGCCAGGCACGCGCACCGACCCGCCGGTGTCGGTGCCGAGCCCACCCGCGACGATCCGGGAGCCGATTGCGGCCCCCGTGCCCGAGGAGGAGCCGCCGGCGATCAGCGCGCGGTCATAGGCGTTGCGTACGCCGAATTCGGCGCCGGTCTTGAACGCGGTGTTGTAGCCGGAGATGCCGAACGCAAGCTCGTGCATGTTGGTCTTGCCGATGATCACCGCGCCTGCGGCCCGCAGCTTCCCCACGACAGGTGCGTCGGTGCCTGGAACGAAGCTCTTGAGCCCCGGTGTTCCCGCCGTGCAGGGCAGACCCGCCACCTCGATATTGTCCTTGATCACGATCGGAACGCCACCGAGCGGCCTATTTCCAGCGCCTGCGCCCTGCGCATCGAACGCGACGGCGGCCTTCAGCGCACCTTCTTCGTCCAGGGTGACGAAGGCATTGAGATCGGCATTGGCCTTGGCGCGGGCGAGCGCCGCAGAGGTGAGCGCATGGCTCGTGATTTTTCCGGCCGCGAGCTCAGCAACGGCTTGGGTGAGGGTCAACTCGTCGAAATCCATGATGCGCCACCCGATTGCGGGGCTCCATGAGGGAGTCGCCTCCTACGCAAGGCTGAAGCCTTGGTGGCGTCACGTCAACCGGTGGCGCGCATCTTTGCCGGCGAAGATGCAGTTAACCGCGCGAGCAACTGCTCGACCTCGGTTTTCACCGTCGCGATCGCGACGTCCTTCACCGGTCCGTAGCCGCGGATCTCCATCGGCGCTTTGGCGATGGCGACGAGGTCGGCCAGATGCGTGGCGTCGAGCTTGCCCGGCATTTGCGCGATGATGCCCTCGTACCAGGCAATCAGCGCCCGCTCTGTGCGACGATCAGCGGTGTAGCCGAACGGATCGAACCGCGTTCCGCGCAGCCTCTTCAGCCGCGCCAGCACCGCGAGCGGCATCTGGATCCACTGGCCGAAAGCACGCTTGCGCGGACGGCCGCGCGCGTCGAGGCCAGACGGCAGGAAAGGAGGCGCAAGATGATACTGGACGCTGAAGCCGTCCTCGAATTCGCGCTTCAGCTCATCGAGGAAGCCGCTCTGCATGTGCAGGCGCGCAACTTCATATTCGTCCTTGTAGGCCATCAGCTTGAACAGGGCACGTGCGACGGCCTCGGTCAGAACCTCGCTATTGAGAGCAGCTTCGGCGTTGCGGATTTTTGCGACGAGCGCGCGATAGCGCGCCGCGTAGGCTTCGTCCTGGTATGCCCTGAGGAAATCGGAGCGCCTGACGATGATCTGGTCGAGCGTCTCGGCCTTCGGCGCCTCGTTCGTCTTGGGCAGGAAGTCCGGATCGGCGGCGGCAACCCGGCCCCAGGCAAAAGCCTGCTTGTTGCGTTCGACCGCGACACCATTGAGCTCGATCGCGCGCAGCAGCGCCGGCAGCGAGACCGGCACCAGTCCCCGCTGCCAGGCAAAGCCGAGCATGATGATGTTGGCATAGACGGCATCACCGAGCAGCCGTTCGGCCAGTGCATTGGCGTTGATCGTGTCGAGATTGTCGCCGCCGATGACCTGGCGGATCGCACGCAGGCGAGCAGGGGAGGCCAGATCGGCGTCGCGGAAGCGAACGACGTCCCCGGTCGGCATCTCCGCGGTATTGATCGCGGCGCGCGTGCCGCGGCGATAGGTGCCGGATGCCTTCGGCGAGGAACTGACGACGAGGTCGCAGCCGATCAGCGCGTCTGCCGCGCCCTGGTCGATGCGGACCTGATGCAGCGCATCAGGGCTCGCCGCCAGTCGGATGTAGCTCAGGACGGGTCCGAACTTCTGCGCAAAGCCGGTGAAGTCCAGCACCGAGACGCCACGGCGCTCCAGATGCGCGGCCATGCCGATCAGGGCGCCGACCGTGATGACGCCGGTGCCGCCGACGCCGGTTACGAGCAGATCGAAGGGACGATCGAGCGCAGCGGGCGGGGGCAGTGGAAGCGTGGCGGCGCGGCCGGTCGCGTCGATCTGGCTGGTGCTCTTCTTTCGGCGCGTCGCGCCTTCGACGGTGACAAAGCTCGGGCAAAAACCGTTGAGGCAGGAAAAATCCTTGTTGCAGGCCGACAGATTGATCTGTCGCTTGCGGCCGAACGGCGTCTCCTTCGGTTCGACGCTGAGGCAGTTGGACTCGACCGAGCAGTCACCGCAGCCTTCGCAGACGAGGTCGTTGATGTAGGCAAAGCGTTTTGGGTCGGCCATCTGCCCGCGCTTGCGCCGGCGCCGTTTCTCGGTGGCGCAGGTCTGCTGATAGATCAGCACGGAGACGCCGGAGATCTCGCGCAGCTCGCGCTGAACGGCATCCATCTCCTCGCGCGGATGGATCGTGACGCCGCTGGGCAGGTCCGCAGGCAGAAATTGCGTGGGATCGTCCGACACCAGCGCGATGCGCACTACGCCTTCGGCCCTCACGCTGTGCGCGATGGCATGGACGCTGACGGGGCCGTCGACCGGCTGGCCGCCGGTCATGGCGACGGCGTCGTTGAACAGGATCTTGTAGGTGATGTTGGCTTTCGCCGCGATCGCCTGACGGATCGCCATCGAGCCGGAGTGATAGTAGGTGCCTTCGCCGAGATTCTGGAAGACGTGCTTGTGGCCGGTGAACCGCGACGAGGCCGCCCAGTTCACGCCCTCGCCGCCCATCTGAATCAAGGAGGATGTCTCGCGATCCATCCAGCTCGCCATGAAGTGGCAGCCGATGCCGGCCAGCGCCTTCGATCCCTCCGGCACCTTGGTCGAGGTGTTGTGCGGGCAGCCCGAGCAGAAATAGGGCGTACGCGTCGCGCCCGCGACGTTGATGGTGCGCTCGGCTTCCGGCAACAGCGCGGCTGCGCGCGCGGCAAGATTGAGGCCCGGAAACATCGGATCGAGCCGGCGCGCGAGCACGGACGCCAGCGCGCGTGGCGACAATTCGCCGATCCACGAGATGAGCCGTGCTCCTCGCTCGTCGTGCTTTCCGACCATTCGCTCGGGCTTGGTGCCGGGATAGTCGTAAAAATACTCCTTGAACTGGCTCTCGATGATGCCGCGCTTCTCCTCGACCACGAGGATTTCGCGCTTGCCTTTCACGAAATCCATCGCGTCGTGCAAGGCTAGCGGCCAGACCATGCCGACCTTGTAGATGTCGATGCCGATGCGGCGGCAGGCGGCCTCGTCTAGGCCCATCAGCCGCAATGCTTCCATCAGATCGAGATGTGCCTTGCCCGTGGTGACGATGCCGTAGGTGGCGTGCGGGATGTCGTAGATGTGGCGATCGATCGGATTGGCTTTGGCGAAGGCGTAGACCGCGTGCTTTTTCGCCTCGAGCCGCTCCTCGATCTGCGGACCCGGCAGATCGGGCCAGCGATAGTGCAGGCCGCCCGGCGGCGGTGTGAAGTCGGGCGCGCGGAAGAGGCGTGGCGATCGCAGCGCGACGGAGGCGCCCGATTCCACGATCTCCGAGATCGCCTTGAAGCCGACCCACATGCCGGAGAAGCGGCTGAGCGCATAGCCATATTCGCCGAACTCGAGATATTCATCGACACTGGCGGGATGCAGCGTCGGCATGAACCAGCTCATGAAGGCGACGTCGGACTGGTGCGGCATCGAGGACGAGACGCAGCCATGGTCGTCGCCGGCGACGACCAGCACGCCCCCGTGCGGCGAGGAACCATAGGCGTTGCCATGCTTGAGCGCATCGCCGGAACGATCGACGCCGGGGCCCTTGCCGTACCACAGCCCGAACACGCCATCGACCTCGCGCTCGGCTTGGGTTTCGACCTGCTGCGAGCCGAGCACAGCGGTTGCCGCGAGGTCCTCGTTCACCGCAGGAAGGAATTCGATGCGGTCCCGCTTCAATCGTTCCTGGATGCGCCAGAGTTCGAGATCGATGCCGCCGAGCGGCGAGCCGCGATAGCCGGAGATGAAACCGGCGGTGTTGAGACCCGCGGCACGATCGCGCCGCACTTGATCTAGCGCGATGCGGACGATCGCCTGCGTGCCTGTGAGAAAGACGCGGCCCTCCTCGCGCTCGTAGCGGTCGGAAAGCTCGTAGGTGTCGAGTGACGGAATGGCGTCCATGGCGGACCTCGCGCGGCATCCTGCCGAATGGGCGAAAGGTAGACCCGGTAAGCTGGTAGGTCTTACCTATTTATCCCGATCTTCGCGCTTAATCGGTAGAATTTTGCGTAATTGATTGAATTTTGGTAGATTGGATCGAATTGAGGGCTCTCCATGATTGAAGATCAGGACACGCGGATTCTCGCGCATCTCCAGAAGGATGGCCGCGCCACCAACCAGCAGCTCGCCGATGAGGTCGGCATGTCGACCTCTGCCTGCTGGCGCCGGGTGCGTGCGCTCGAGGACAGCGGCGTCATCCGCGGCTATGCCGCCCTCGTCGCGCGCGAGCAGGCGGGCTTCACGATGTCGGCTATCCTCCATGTGTCGCTGGAGCGGCACGATGCCAAATTCGTCGACGAGTTCGTCTCGCGCGTCACCACGCGCCGCGAGGTGCTGGAGTGTTTTGCCACGACCGGTGATGCGGACTATCACCTGCGCGTCGTCGTGCAGGACATGGCCGCCTACAACCGCTTCCTCGACGAGTTCATGTTCCGCATCCCCGGCATCCGCTATGTCCGCAGCAACGTGGTGCTGAAGGAGATCAAGACCAGCGTGGCTTTGCCGTTTTGAGCCGGCCTCATTCGCGTGCCGAGCATCACGACGCATGTTCTTCCGAGCCGGGTTTCAGCAGAAGCATGAAGATGAGCACGTGACCGACCAGCAGCAGCGGTACGTAGAGGGCCGGGATATATATGCCGGCTCCAAACAGACCGGGGTTCTGAATCCTTGTCGCGCCCACGTAGTACGCATTCAAGAGATCGAGCGTACCCCACACGTTGAAGATCCAGACCGTTGGAACGGCGATCGTCCATCGCCAGGTTAGCGCCGCCATCGAAGCGAGCGCGAGGGTGGCAGCGATGAGATCTCCCCACCCGACTTCGCCGGCGAAATCCGGCCTCAATTCCGCAGACACGAAGCCGGCAACCATGAAATTCATTCCCAGGAAGCGGAACGCATGGAACGCCGCGAGAAGACGCAGGGCCTCATGACGAGGCATCGCGCGGACAAAAGGCCAGACGTAGAGGACAGCGACCACCGCGCTTGCGAGCAAGGCGCCGGCGACACTGAGGACGAACGGGAGGTTGAAGTTCGCGGGCACGTTCGGATGTCCTTCGTGTGGAGGTTCGAAGCCGGTTGATCGTCGGCGAGCACTCAGGGCTTGCTCATGAGCAGGCGCAACGGCATCAGCGGGCCGACCGCGATGTATTCGTGGTCGATGAGCTCTTGTTTGGAGAGTGGCAGGGCATCCATGGTGGCGTGCGCCTCGGCGACGTCACTGGCGTCGAGCAGGAAGACCGCGCCGCGCCCATCGGACCGCGAGTACCATTCGCGGATTTTCCCATTGAGATAGAGCTGCACCGTCTGCCTGACCTCATCAGGCATGACGGCCATCACCTGATCGCGTGTGATGCCCGCTTTCACGGTCAGGATGACCAACACGCCCGTGGTCGCGGGTGACGGCGCTTGTGTCTGGGCAAGGGATGGATCGGTCATGGCGATAACACCTGTCAGTGTGAGGCTGAGCGCCAGCGCGGCGTTGCCTTCATCGGTTTCGCTGCTCCGGTGCGCGGGTCACTTGCAGTCTGGATGTAGAGCTTCTTTCCGTGAGCGACCATTCGCGATAATGTTGACGGGCCATGAAGCAGAACTTCACAGTCAGGCAGGGGGCGCTCGACGGCGTCGAGGCCTTCCTCAGTGTGGCCCAGCACCGCAGCTTTCGTCGGGCGGCCGCCGAACTTGGGGTCACACCGTCTGCCATCAGTCAGGCGGTCCGGACGCTCGAGGCGCGCGTGGGCGCCGCGCTCTTCATCCGGACGACCCGCAGCGTCGGCCTGACGGAAGCCGGCGAGCGTTTCTTTGCGCGCGCACGACCGGCCTTCGAGGAGCTGGTCGCGGCAAGCGGGGCAGCCCGCGAGCTCGGACAGCGGCCGGCCGGGCTGTTGCGATTAACCGTGCCACGTTCGGTCGTGCCGATTCTGCTTGAGCCGCTGATCGCTTCATTCTGCCAGGCGTTTCCGGAGATCGAGGTGGAGCTTGCCGCAAGCGAAGAGCTGGTCGACCTTGCGGCCGGCGGTTTCGATGCCGGCATCAGGATGGGTCAGTTCATCACGCCCGACATGATTGCGGTGCGGCTGACGAAGCCGCTGCCCCTCATCGTTGTGGGCAGCCCCGCCTACCTTGCCCGCCAAGGCCGGCCCGAGCGCCCAGACGATCTCCGCGCGCACGCCTGCTTGCGATTGCGGCGATCAAACGGTGCTCTCGCATCATGGTCGCTCAACGACCGCGGCCGTTCGGTCGAGATCGCGGTGTCGGGACCCTTCATAGCTTACGACTTCCCGACGATGCTCGGAGCCGCGGTCGAAGGTGTGGGGCTGGCGCAAGTGCCCGCGCCGCTGGCCACTGGCGCCATCGCGACGGGAAAGCTGGTCCGCGTGCTGGAGAAATTCGCGCCGATGACGCCGGGTGTATTCCTGTATTATCCGAGCCATCGGCAAATCATGCCAAAGCTGCGCGCCTTTATCGACCATGTGAAGATCCGCTCGGCAGCGCGCTGATCCGGCAGTGTCTACTGCCGCTCCCGCACAAACCGGTTCCGAAGCGTGCCCACGCCGGTGATGTCGATTTCCACGACGTCGCCGTGCTTGATGTCGGGCGAAGCGCCATCGGTGCCCATCCAGATCACGTCGCCGGGCCACAGCGTAAAATATTTGGTCAGCTCGACCAGAAACGGCACCACGCCAAAGATCATGTCGTTCGTGTGGAAGCGGTTGGTTTCCTTGCCGTTGACGCGGACGACCGTCTCCATCTTGGCGAGATCGGCCTCGGTCTCGATCCACGGTCCCATCGGCTTGAACGTGTCGGCGTTCTTGGAGCGCCACAGGCCGCGGTCGGCCTTCTGCCAGGTGCGCTCGCTGACGTCGTTGCCAATGGTGTAGCCGAACACGCAATCCATCGCGTTCGCTTCGGTCAGGTGCTTCACCTTCTTGCCGATGACGACGACGAGCTCGCCCTCGTAATGGATCTTCTCCGTCGCGAACGACGGGATCACGACGTCCTCGCCATGTGCGATCAGCGCGTTCTGGGCGCGGTAGCCGATCTCGGGGCGATCAGGCACGGCCGGCACGGTCCCGGCCTTGTCGGCGGCTTCCTTCAGATGCTTGAGGTAATTCAGGCCGACGCAATAGAAGGTGCGCGGGATCAACGGCAGCTCGAACTTCACTTGCGCCAGCGAATGCCTGCGCGAGGTGCGCTGCCATTCGCCGAAGGGATCGCCGTCAACGGCGATCACCTGGTCGCTTTCAATGATCCCCCAGGAGGTTTTGCCGGAGGCGGTGAATTTCAGCCAGCGCATGATCTGTCCTCGTCGCTATTCTGCAGCATCGCGCGGCTGTACTTTCCACGCGCCAGCGGCCGGGCGCTTCAACCCGAGATTCTCCCGCAGCGTCTTGCCGCGGTATTCCTTCTGGAACAATCCGCGGCGCTGCAATTCCGGCACGACGTGCTGCACGAAGTCTGCATAGGAGCCGGGCACGTAAGTGGCGGCGATGACGAAGCCATCGCAGCCGCGCTCGACGAACATCTCTTCCAGCTTGTCCGCGATTTCCTTGGGGCCGCCGACCATGACGTCATGTACCTGGCCGCGGCCGGAGAAGGTGACGAAGTCGCGCGCGCTGGGATTGCTCTTGCCTGAAGTCTTCAGTACGCCGTCGCGGATGCCGAGAATGCCTTGCATGCTCTTGAGCTCGTCCGTGGTGAGCGGCTCGTCGAGATCCTTGGAGGAGAAATCGTAATTGAGCGCTTCGGCGAGCAGCGACAGCGCGTCTATCTCGAGAGGCAGCTTGTTGATCAGCGCCATCTTGTCCTCGGCTTCCGCCTTGGTTGCCGCGCAGACCGGCGTCGTCAGATTGCAGAGGAACATCTGATCAGGATCGCGGCCGGCCTTGGCGGCCTCGTTGCGCACGGCGGCATAGCCGTCCTTGGCGCCTTGAAGATTGCGCGCGGCGGTGAAGATCACTTCGCCCCATCGTCCGGCAAAGCGCTGGCCGCGCCCGGATGCGCCAGCCTGGATGATGACGGGGTGGCCCTGGTCCGAGCGCGGCACGGTGAACGGCCCGCGCGACTTGAAGTTTGCGCCCTTGTGGTCGAGCCGCTTCACCTTGCTCGGATCGGCAAAGCGGCCGCTCTTCTTGTCCATGATGAGGGCGCCGTCTTCCCAGGTGTCCCAATGGCCGAGCACGACCTCCATGAACTCGTCGGCCTTGTCGTAGCGGGAATCGTGTTCGGGATGCGAATCCCGCCCCATGTTGAGCGCTTCGCCGTCGTTGAGCGACGTGACGACGTTCCAGCCCGCCCGCCCGCCCGACATCAGATCGAGCGTGGCAAAGCGGCGCGCGACGTCGAACGGCTCGTAATAAGTGGTGGAGCAGGTCGCCCCCAAGCCGAGCTTGTCGGTGACCATGCCCATCGTGGTCAGCACGATCAGCGGGTCCATCTTCACGCAGCGAATGCCGTACTCGACGGTGTGGGCGTGGTCGTTGCCGTAGCGGTCCGGCATGGCCAGGCGATCGTCGAAGAAGGCCATGTGAAACTTTCCGGCCTCCAGAATCCGCGCGATCTCCTGGTAATAATCCGCGGACATCGAATCCGAGCGGGAGTCCGGATGCCGCCACGAACTCGGCAAGTTCGTGCAGTTCTGCGCCTGTAGGAATCCGACCAGGACCATCTGCCGATTCATGCTGCTGTTCTCCGAATGGTGTCAGGACAGATCGAGGACGGTGTCGAGCCGGTATTCGCGTGCGAGCGCGCGCAGCCTCTCCCAGGTTGCATCCTCGACCTCGATGCCGTCGCGCAAGCGCTGCTGCTCGCGCAAGCCCTCGATCTCGCCGGGATAATAGACGCCCCTGCTGCCCTCGGAGGGCGGCGTCGACTTCAGATAGCGCGCAAACTCCGCAACCTCGCGCTTGAACTCCTTCAGCGGGCGAAACGCGGCGACGTTGAACACCGCCATGAAGCATCCGTCATTGTGACGTCCCGTCGGCTCGACCCCGAAGCCGAGACCGGTCAGCAGGCCACAGAGCACCTCGACCATCGCGGCAAGTCCGCTGCCCTTGTAGCCTTCGGTCCCGCCGAGCGGCAGCAGCGCGCCGCCCTTGCGATATTGCGTGGGATCGGTGGTGTGCCGTCCCTCGGCATCGATGATCCACCCCGTGGGGATCTCCTCGCCGCGCGCGACCGCGAGCTGGATCTTGCCGGCGGCAACTGCCGACGTCGCCATGTCAAGGTAGAATGGCGCATCGAGGTCGGACGGCACCGCGATCGAGATCGGGTTGGTGCCAAGCCGCGCCTCCTTGCCGCCGAACGGCGCGACGTGCTTCGGCGAACGGCCGGAGTCGGCCGTCGCAATCCCGATCATGCCCTCGCGCATCGCCATCAGCGGATAGGCGGCGAGGCGGCCGACATGGCTCTGCCGGAACACGGTGCAGGCAGCGACGTTCGCCGTCTTCGCCTTTTCGATCGTCAGCGCCATCGCTTTGGCGTTGACGTGAAAGCCGAAACCCCAATGACCGTCGATCACGGTCGTGGTCGGCGATTCCTGCACGATGGTCCAGGTGGCGCCTGGGGCGATGTGCCCGGCCTTGATGCGGTCGATATAGGTGGGAATCGCGATCACGCCGTGTGAATCATGGCCGGCGAGATTGGCGTTGACGCAGCCGACGGCGACCGCGTCGGCTTCGTTCTCGGAGGCGCCGGCGGCACGGAGCAACGCGGCGCTGACGCGTGTGAGGCGGTCGGCCCTAACGATCGGCATGGCGTTCCCTCGGCTTTCATGCCCTTAAGGGGCTGCTTGTTGGACGCCATGGTCTCAAAGCGGAGCTGCGATATCAATCTCCCGTAAACCAATACAGGGCTGCAAATTCGTAAAGAGAGCACGCCTTTCGTCGAAGATTCCTCCCGCGAGACGGTATTCCCGGACGTTTCCCGACAGTCATTCGCCTCTCGTTCACTGTGATTGGCGGTTTCCTTGCCGCAATAACGACCACTTAGGCGATGTCGGTTCACAAGGCACCCGGGAGAAATCGGCAGAAATGCCCGGGAGTTGAGATCGTGCCGACGACACTCGCGCGCACCTTTGCGGCGTTGAGCGCCATCAATGAGGCGATCCTCTACGCGAAATCGCCGGACGAGCTGTACCAGATGGTCTGCGACGCCGGGTTTTCGAGTGGGGACTTCATGGCCGTCGCCGTGTTCCTGGTGGAGCCGGATGGCCAGCATCTGCGCTTTGCCGCCGGGCGCGGTGACGACGTGGCGCGCCTGCGCGCGATCAAGATCACCACCCAGGCTGACGCGCCCGAGGGCTTGGGCGTCGGTGGCGAGGCGTTTCGCAGCCAGAAGCTCTGCATCAGCAACGACTATTTGAACGATCCCCGGTCGCTGGCATGGCGTGAGGGCGCGGCCAAGGCGAATATCGGTGCCGCGGCGGCGCTGCCGCTTCTGTGCAACGGCAAAAGCGTCGGCGTGCTGTTCGTGACCCGCAGCGAGGCCGGCTCGCTGAGCGAGCAGATGGTGTCGCTGTTCGGCCGCATGTCGGCCAACATTTCCTATGCGCTGGAGAATTTCTCGCGCGAGACGGCGCGGCAGAACAGCGAGCGGGCGACGCGGCGGCTCAACCGCATGTTCGGCGCGCTCAGCGCGACGAATGAAGCCATCCTGCGGGCGAAAACCGAGCAGGAGCTCTATCAGCTCGTCTGCGACGCCTCCGTGCACGGCGGCAAGTCGCTGGCGACTTTCGTGCTGCTGAAGGAGCAGGACTCGCATTGGCTGAAGCCCGTCGCGGGCACCGGTGAGAATCTGGAGATCGTTGCGCGGACCCATTACTCCGCCGATCCCGACAATCCCTACGGTCGCGGCATTTCCGGCGAGGTGTTCCGAACCCGGAAGCCTGTCGTCGAGCGCGATCTCGCGCGCCGCACCAAGGGAACGCCCTGGGAGCAGCCCAATCTCAACACCGGCGTCGCCGCAGTTGTGGCGGCGCCGCTGGTCAAGCACGGCCAAAGCATCGGCGTCATCCTCTCCTTCCTTAGCCAGTCCTGGGCCAAGGACGAGGAAGTCGTCGCGCTGATGCTGCGCATCGCCGAGAACGTCTGCTTTGCGGTCGACAATTTCGACCGTGAGGCCGAGAAGGCGCGGATTGCCGAGGAAGAGGAGCGCCTCGCGCGCATGTATGCGGCACTGAGCGCGACCAACGAGGCGATCCTGCGTGCGCATTCGCGGGCCGAGCTGTTCGACCTCGTCTGCGAAGCAACCGCGAAGGGCGCCAAATTCACCTCGGCCAACATCGCGCTGGTCGACCGCCATGCCGAGCTGCTTCGCGTCGTCGCCTGCTATGGTCCGAACGCGGATATCGTTCGCAGCTCGAAGTTCTCGATTTCCGACCAGGTGCCCGAAGGGCGCGGGCTGACCGGCACGGCGTTCCGCACGCGCCGGCCTGCCATCAGCAACGATGTGCTGGCTGACGACCGGATGAAGCCATGGCACGCCAACGCCCGCCGCAACGGTATCGGATCGTCCGCAGCGCTGCCGCTGTTCAACGGCGACCGTATCGAGGGCGTGTTTCTTTTCAACTCGCCGGAACGCGGCACCTTCACGCCTGAGTTCGTCGAGCTGCTGCAACGGCTCCAGGCCAACGTCGCCTTCGCGCTCGAGAACTTCGATCGCACCGACGAGAAGGCGAAAGCCGAGATGCAGCGCAATCGCCTGCGCGGCATGCTGGAGGCGCTGAGCGCGACCAACGAAGCCATCATGCGCGTGAAGACCCGCACCGAACTGTTCGAAGCGGTGTGCGAAGCAGCGGTGCTTGGCGGCACCTTTTCCTCCGCGACCATCGCCCTGGTCGACCAGACGGGGCGCCATCTCGACATTGCCGTCACCAAGGGCGAATGCCGCAGCCACGTCGAGAAATGGCGATTTGCGACCTCGGCCGACGAGCCGCTGGGGCGGGGGCTGGCCGGAACCTCTTTCCGCACCAAGGCGCCCTGCGTCGCCAACGAGATCCTCACCGACATCCGCACCACGCATTGGCACCAGATCGCGCACGATCAGGGCACGAAATCCGGCGGCTGCTTTCCCCTGCTGAGCAACGGCACCGATGCCATCGGCGTCCTGCTGTTCCTCTCGCCGGACGAAGGCACCTTCACGCCAGATCTCATCCAGCTGCTGGGACGCCTCGCGGAGAACGTCTCCTTTGCGCTCGACAATTTCGACCGGGCCGACGAGCGCGCGCGGGCCGAGGCGCAGAAGGAGCGCCTGACGCGCATGTTCGCAGCGCTGAGCGACACCAATGAAGCGATCGTGCGCGCCAAGTCCCGCACCGAGCTGTTCGAGCTGGTGTGTCAAGCCGCGTCGACCGGCGGCAAGTTCACCTCGACGACCATTGCGCTCGCCAGTGCCGACACCGATCAGCTCGAGATCGTTGCGACCGCGGGACCATCCGCCGAGACCACGCGGAACGTTCGTCTCTCCATCGATTCCGGCCGGCCCGAAGGCCGCGGCATGAGCGGCACGGCATTCCGCACCAGGCAGCCCTGCATCAGCAACGACTATGTCAACGACAACCGCGTGAGCGCATTCCATGCCGTCCTCCAGGGCGACGGCGCGCGCTCAGGCGCGGCGTTCCCGCTGATCACGCACGACAGGGCGGTCGGCGTCATGATCTACATGTCTATCGAGCAGGATACGTTCACCCGCGAGTTCGTCGAGCTGCTGCAGCGTCTTGCCGACAACGTCGCCTTCGCGATGGAGAATTTCGACCGCGCCGACGAGAAGAACAAGGCTGACGAGCGGATCGAATATCTCGCCTCGCATGACAGCCTGACCGATCTGCCGAACCGCGAGACCTTCAACGGGCTGCTGCGCGAGGCGATCGAAACGGCTGAGCGCCGCGATCACCGCTTTGCCGTGCTGTTCATCGACCTCGATCGCTTCAAGGTCATCAACGACTCGCTGGGCCACGAGGCCGGCGATCTGCTCTTGCTCCAGGTCGCGAGCCGCCTGCGCGGCGCGCTGCGGGCAAGCGACGTGGTCGCACGCCTCGGCGGCGACGAGTTCGTGGTGATCCTCGACCAGTGCGGCGAGATCGACGACGTCCAGCGCATCGCCACCGGCCTGCTCGCGGCGCTCGCCGAGCCCATGGAGCTCGCCGGCCACGAGTGTCACACCACGGCCTCGATCGGCATCGCGATGTACCCGGCCAACGGTGCCGACGCGCAGACCCTGACCAAGAACGCCGACATGGCGATGTATCTCGCCAAGGAGGACGGCAAGAACGGCTATCGTTTCTTCTCCAAGGAAGTGAAGACGCAGTCGATCGAGCGGCTGTCGCTCGAAAGCGCGCTGCGCCGCGCGCTGGAGCGCGAGCAGTTCTCGCTGAACTACCAGCCCAAGGTCGACATGGAATCCGGCCAGATCACCGGAGTGGAAGCGCTGCTGCGCTGGAATCATCCCGATCTCGGCAACGTCTCGCCGGCGCAATTCATTCCGCTTGCGGAGGAGACCGGCCTGATCGTGCCGATCGGCCGCTGGGTGCTGAACGAGGCCTGCGCGCAGGCCATGGCCTGGCAGCGCCGCGGCCTGCTGCCCGTGTCGATGGCGGTCAACCTGTCGCCGCGGCAATTTGCCGACGAGCATCTGTTGCAGGACGTCGACGAGGCGCTGGCAGCCTCCGGCATGTCGCCGGTGCTGCTCCAGCTCGAGGTCACCGAGAGCATGATGATGCGCAATGTCGGTCGCGCGCTGAAGGTGCTCGACGCCATCCAGAGCCGCGGCATCCGCCTTGCCATCGACGATTTCGGTACCGGTTACTCGTCGATGTCGCTGATGAAGCATTTCCCGATCGACACGATCAAGATCGACCGCTCCTTCGTGCGCGACCTGCCGCAGGATTCGGAGGATCAGGCGATCGCACAGGCCATCATCAGCATGGGCAAGGCGCTCGGCATGACCGTGGTCGCCGAGGGCGTCGAAAATGCCGAGCAGGAGGTCTTCCTGCGCACCCATGGCTGCGACGAGATGCAGGGCTTCCTGATCTCCAAGCCGCTGCCGGCGAAGCAGATGGCCGAGTTGCTGCGACCGATGGAGCTTGCCGTCGCACCGCCGCTCCAGCCGGAGACGGATACGGCCGTGGACGAAGCCGCGGCGCTACGGCCGAAACGTGCTGCTATCTGACCACCGCCGTCGCTTAACGCGCCCTCAACGGATGCGCCTTCTGGTGCCAGGCCCAGGCGGTGCGGATCACGGTCGGCAAGTCGGAATGGCGCGGCACGAAATCGAGAACCTTGCGTGCGGCAGCGGCGTCGGCGACGAGATAGGTGGGGTCGCCGGCACGGCGCGGCTTGACGGTGTGCGGCACCTCGCGCCCGGTCTCCAGCCTGATGGCGTCGAGAATCTCGCGTACCGAAAAGCCTGACCCGGTGCCGAGATTGAAGCTGCCGCCGGCATGTCCCGCCTCCAGCAGCTTCAACGCCGCGACATGCGCCGCGGCGAGGTCGGTGACGTGGATGTAGTCGCGGATCGCGGTGCCGTCGGGCGTATCGTAGTCATCGCCGAACACGGCGAAATCGACATGGCCCTGCAGCGCCATCATGGCGCGCGGAATGAGATGGGTCTCGTTGTCGCGCAATTCGCCGATGCCGCCGGCCGGATCGGCGCCGCTGGCATTGAAGTAGCGCAGGCAGAACGCGCCGAAGCCGTAAGCTGCGCGGTAGTCGGCGAGCATGCGCTCGATCATCCACTTCGACGCCCCGTAGGGATTGATCGGTGCGCAGGGAAAATCTTCCGGCAGTTCCTTGGAATCGGCGTTGCCATAGACGGCGCCGGTGGAAGAGAACACGATGCGATGACAACCTGCGTTGCGCATCGCCTGCAGCAGCGACAGCGTGCCCTGGACGTTGTTGACGTAATATTTCTGCGGGTCGGTCATGGACTCGCCGACGAGGCTCGCTGCCGCGAAATGCATCACGGCCGTCACTTTGTGCTCGGCAAAGGTGCGCGCCAGTGCTGCACCATCGAGCAGATCGCCCGTGACCAGTTCCCCCGACACAAAATTGCGATGACCTGTCGAAAGATTGTCATAAACGACGGGCCGATATCCGGCAGCGGCCAGGGCGCGGCAGGCATGCGAGCCAATATAGCCCGCGCCCCCTGTGACGAGGACTGTCGGTCGATCGGTCATGTGGATCTTCTACTCTTTCAGCGATTGACGGGCCGGTTGCGGCTGAAGAGAAGATAGATCGCGCGGGGGTTGGTGGTCAAATAGCGCCAGAACAGGCGGCGAGGCTCGAGCCAGGTGCGCCAGGCCCATTCGAGCCCGAGTTTCTGCATCCATTGCGGTGCGCGTGCGCGGCTGCCCGACAGGAAGTTGAACAGGCCGCCCGACGTCTTGATGACGCCGACATTGGTCAGCAGCGGTGTGTATTCCTCGACGAAAGCCTGCTCGCTGGGCACGCCGAGCGCGACCCACAGGAAGTCAGGTGCGAGAGCATTGATCTCCTCGACCTTGGCGCGCAACGCCTCGTCACGAAGATAGCCATGGCTCTGCCCGACGATCTTGAGCTGCGGATACATGTTCTGAACGCGTTTGACGGCGGCGGCGTTCTCTTCCTCGCTGGCGCCGAACATGTAGAAGGTGCGGCCGGCGGCTTCCGCCTTGCGCGCGACGACATGGAACAGATCCGTGGTGGCGACGCGCTCCGGCAGCGGAAACCAGGATTGAAGCCGCGAGGCCGCCACCAGTGGCTGACCGTCGGCATTGATCAGATCGGCCGCGCGGAACAGGCGCTCGGTCTGGGGCTCTGTCGAGCAGCGCGCCAGCACCTCGCCATTGGCCGAAGTCAGGTACAGTGGCCGCCCGATGCGGTGAGCCCGATCGGTTGCCTCGATCATGAAGTCGGCAGTCGCTTCGAGATCGAGTGCGGCCATGCGAAGGCCGCCGACGGTGATCCGCGGCACCTCGGATGTTGCGGCCCGGCCTTCGAAATTGATGCGGCGCTCAAGCATATTGTTTGCCTCGCTGGCGCGCTTGGGTTGCAGGGGTGAGCTCGTCGAGCACGACGCCGACGAGCTTGCGCTGGGCGGTGCCGAGCGCGGACAGGATGTCTTCCATGCTGTCGTTGATGTCGAGGCTGGTCGGCAGCACCGCGACCAGCGCATCGGTGCCGTCGAGCAGCTTGCGGCCTGCCGTGGAGAACGGCATCGCGGGGCCGTCGAGAATGACGAGGTCGTAGCCGCCGGCCGAGCGCGCCTGCGCGATCGCCTTGCGGATGGCGTCAGCAGCCCTGCCGGCGTCGCTCTCGGTCGCCGGCAGCACCGAGATGCCGTTGACGGTCCTGATCTCGCGCACCGTCTTGTTGCCGATCGAGAGCCAGCCAAGCTTGCTGGGTTCGCTCTTGCCGGGCCGATTGATCTTGCGCGAGAGTGTTTGTGCCTGATGGTCGGCATCGATCATCAAGACACGGCTGCCGTCGCGCGCGGCGGCGAGCGCGAAATTCAATGCCGTCACGCTGCGTCCGGTGGTGTCGCCGGCGCCGACCAGCGCCATCACCGGCATGGTCTTGCCGCCGGCGCGGCGCGCCATCGCGGCGCGCATGTCGCGCAGGGCGTTGAGAAGGGTCGTCAGCGGGAATCCCGGGCGCAGCGTCGGCCAGCCGACCCGGGTCAGGTCAACACCGCCGCCTGTGGCGAGAATGGCGGCGAGCGTGCGGATCACGTCCGCTTCCTGGAGGCGGGCGATCAGCGGCTTCTCGACCAGCGCAAGCGCAGGTGAGGGCGCGGCGGCTTCGGACTGGGGCCGCATGACGTCATGCGTAGGCGTGCGCTCGCGGCGCCCCGGCTCGGGGGCGGACGCGCCGTTGAACAGATGCTCGGCCGCGACGAACCAGCAGGCGGCTGCGAGCGCGCCGAAGATGAATCCGATCATCGCGAAGAGGCTCATTCCCGGCGGGAACGAGCGGCGCTGCGGCACCGTGGCTTCGCCGATGACGCGGGCCGCCGAAGTGTTCAGGGTCTCCTGCTCCTCGGTCTCGCGCGAGCGCTTGAGGAAGGATTGGTAGACGTCGCGGCTGGCATCGGCCTCGCGCTCGAGCTCGCGCAGGCGCACGGCGGCCTGGCTGAGCTGCACGCTCTGCCGCTTCTGGACTTCCAGCGCCCGGTTGAGCGACGCCTCGTAGTCGCGGGCGCGCGTCAGATCGTTCTTGGCTGAAAGAGCAAAGCGCTCGATCTCCTCGTTGATGGTGCGCTTGAGATCCTCGACCTGCTTTTCGGTCTGGCGCAGCGCGGGATGACGCGGGCCGAGTTCGGCGGTCTGCTCCGCATATTTCTTGCGGGCGTCGGCATATTGCGCCCGCAAATTGGCGATGGTCGGCGACTGCAGCGCTTCGGGGATCGCGCCTGCATCCGCGGCGGTCCGCTTGTTCGCCTCGATCTGGTCCAGCCGCGCCTGTGCGTCCATCGTGGCCGCGCGGGCCGCGGACAGCCGCTGGTTACTGGAGGAAAGCTGCTGATCAGAGATCAGCGAGTCCTGGGTGCCGACGAAATTGTTCTGGGCCTTGTAGGTGGCGAGCGCGGTCTCGGCGTTGCGCAGCCGCTCGCGCAGCTCCTTCAGCCGGCCCGACAATTCGCTGGTGGCGCGCCGCGCCGCCAGAGCCTGGGAGTTGCGGGACTCCGTGAGATAAGTGTTGGTCAGGGTGTTGGCGAGCATCGCCGCCTTCGCCGGATCGATCGACCAGACCTCGATGTCGACGATGAAGCTCTTGTCGGTCTTGCGGATCGTGATGTGCTTGTTCAGCGCGTCGAGGGCCGCGAGCTGCACCTCCCTGGTCTCCGCAGCGGAGGGCGCGCGGACATGGAGGCCGATCAGGCCGAGCAGGGACGATGTCAAGGTTCTGCCGTCGCCACCGCCGAATTCCGGATCCTTGTCCAGACCCGCTTGCTGGATCACCCGCAACAGCACGCTGTTGGAGGTGATGAGGCGGGCCTGGCTCTCCACCACCATGGACATGCCGGAAACGTCCTGCGCGCGCGGCGTGAGCTCGCGGTCGACGAGCTGAAGCTCGCGCGGGTCGACATAGAGCTGGGCGGTCGCGGTGTAGCGGGGTGTCAGGCTCTTGCCGACGGTGACGGCGAGGCACGCGCCGATCAGTGCCGCGGAGGCAATCGCGATCTTGCGCCGCCACAGCAGGCTGACGAGCTCCAGCACGTTGAAGCTGGCCTCGGGTCTGCGCTGCGGGGCTTCCGATACGGTCGGATTTTTGGCCCGATCAATCGGATGGTTATAGTCAAGCATAGTCCCCAGCTTTCATTCCAACGGCCGCGGGCTGAGGGGTTACTCTTCGCTTTACGCCTCGCACCGGGGATATGGGTGCGCAATCAACGCAACAGGGAAAATTAACCATACTCATTGAGGGACTATTCACCGAAATGGCAAACAAAGCGTTTAAGCGCAGGCCGCCATTTGCCGCGTCGTTGTGCCGCTTCGGCGGCGGCGCTCCCGCGATGATTAACGGTTCGTTACCAGGCGTGCCCAGCGGCGCGCGCGCGTGCGGCTTCGCGACGTGAAGGCCGGGTTGCGCACGCATGGCCGTCAGATCCTTCGCGGGATGACGTGATGATCGCCGCGGCGGACGTCGGTGCCGCGCGGCAGCACCTTGTGGATCCCGAGCAGGCTGTCGCGGGCCTCGCCGCCGACAAGATCGAGCAGAGCTTGGGTGTGGGTCGGCGCTTCGGTCGCGAGATCGATCGTGGCTGACTTGTTCATTTTCCGACCGGCTTGTTCTCTACAAATTACAGGAAAAATCCCGCGATCTCGAAGAGCAAATCTGATGCCGCCGGATATCCCGATCACGGTGCTTACGACCGGGTTAATCGGACACCACGTTAACTACGGCATCGTTCATGTTGCGCTGTTGACGCGTGATGGACTGCGAATTGCAGTATCACGCGCGAAGGAATTCGCAGGGAAAACACGCGAAAGCGGTTAAACGTATGACGAAGCGTCCCAGCGTCGGGAGATCGGGGTCGCGGTGCAGTTTGAGCGCTCCTGCGGTACGCTCGTTCCGGGACGCATCTGTCCCGTGCGGGCGTGCCGACATGGCACAATGCACGCAGGGCTTTTTCAACATATCTCAGGCATTGAGAACGCGATGACGCTGATCCCGACAGATTTATCCGCCAGCCGGATCCTGGAAACGTTGCGCGATCCCAACCGGGAGATCGCGGCGAGTTCGCGCGTCATCGACCTCTCGGTCGGCATCGTCGTCTGCATTCCCTGCTTCCGCCGTCCCGATCATCTGCGGCTGACGCTGGATTCGCTGGTCAGTCAGCGCACCCCGCGCTCTTTCGCGGTGGTGATGGTGGAGAACGATGCGGCAGGGCGCGCCAGTGCGCCCGTTGCTGCGGAATATCTCGCCGCCGGCAAACTCCAGGGGATATGCCTGGTCGAGAAGCGACAGGGCAATTGTCAGGCGATCAACGCCGCGTTCGAGACGGCGCAGGCGGTGTTTCCCGCCGCGACCCGCTTCCTGATGATCGACGACGACGAGATCGCTTCGCCCGATTGGCTCGAGTTGATGGTTCGCACCGCGGAGGCGACCGGTGCCGACGTGGTCGGCGGACCGGTGCTGCCGGTGTTCGACGATGACAGCCAGCCCTGGCTCGCGCGTCATCCCGCCTTCTGTCCGGCCTATGATTACACCGGTGCCGTGCCGCTGATCTACGGTTGCGGCAATTGCCTGGTCACGCGCGCCGCTTTCGAGCGGCTCGGCAGCCCAGCCTTCGACCTGCAGTTCAATTTTCTCGGTGGCGGCGATTGCGATTTTTTCAATCGTGGCCGCGATGCCGGCATGGTCTTCCACTGGACCGCGGAAGCGGTCATCACCGAGACTGTGCCCCAGAATCGAACCGCCTTGGGTTGGATCGCAAAGCGCAGTCTGCGCATCGGAGTGATCAACTATCGTGTGCAGGTCAAGGCTGCGCGGGGTGCGGCAGCGCGAGCGCGTTTGTTTGCGCAGGCGCTGGTACGGTTGCCGCTGTCGCTGGTGCGCTCGGCCCGCCTGCTGACGTCGTCGAAAGCGGTGGTCGCGATGCACCCCGTGCTGATGGCCGTCGGTTCTGCGCTCGCGGCTTTCGGTTACGACCCGAAGCCCTATGAGGCTTCGAAGATCGTTTCCTGACGCCTTTGCGTCGCTAGATGCCGAAATAGGACAGCGCGATCTTGACCGCGGACCTTGGCATTGCCTTGAGCGAACGCTGTCCGACCATGCCGAGATAGACGAGCGCCTCGCGATATCGCCCGAAGCGGACTGCCTGCGTCGCGGCATAGGTCACGAGATGGATTTCGGCGGCCTGGCGCAGCCGGGGCGCTGCGCCAGATGGCAGCTTGCGCAGGATCAAATCGTCGGCGAACACGCGCGCGACCGCCGGGAAGAAATCGTGCGGCGTCCGCAGCGCGGCATTCATGGTGTTGGCCGTGTGCAGGCGATAGTCGAGCAGGAGCTTCGGAACATAGGCGAACTCGCCTGTTGCGGCGAGACGGCACCAGCAATGCCAGTCCTCGCAATAGCGCAGCGAGGCGTCGAAGCCGCCGGTTGCGCGGAAGGCGGCAAGGCGGATCAACATGATGCCGCCATTGACGATGAAATTGCCGCCGGCGAGGCGTTCCAGCACGTTACCGGACGGCTTGAGTCGTCCCTTCAAGAGCTCGCGGCGGCCGATCGTCCGTCCCGCGCTGTCGATCGTGTTGTAATCGCCATAGACCAGAACCGCGTGCGGGGCGGCTTTTGCTGCCGTCAGCAGGGTCGCCACAGCATCGGGCCGCAAGCGATCGTCCGCATCGAGAAACATCAGCCAGTCGCCGTGCGCATCGCGTGCGCCGAAGTTCCGTGCGGCCGACACGCCGCTGGCCTCGTTCCGCACCAGGTGCAGCCGCGGATCGCGGATTGCGTCGACGATGGCCACGGTGTCATCGGTCGAGCCGTCGTCGACGACGATCACCTCGACAACGCCGTCTTGCGCCAGCGCGCTTGCGATGGTCTCGCCGATATAGGCCGCGGCATTCTTGGCGGGGATCACGACGGAAACCACTGGCGTCGCCGCGCGCGCATCCGTCGCCGCGGGTGCGGCGGTCGGTGCATCGTGCGTGGCGTCGGCAAGGGTCAATCGATGACTCCTCGTGTTTAAGGATCCGTTAACCAGGCCGCTTGGCGCGGCCGCCGCGGATGATACCCACATAACGATCAAATCGTTGTTGCGAAGCTCCGCGTAGTTTCGGTTTCGTAGATTAGCGTTAAACCTGAGGCGTTAAGTCTATGCCAGCTTTCGAAAGGTTCGACAGCCGGTCTCATGCGAGAATGCGAGGCCGCGATGCCGCGGATGGATCCAGTGCCTGCAAAGACGTTCGATTACGATCCCGACGACATGATCCTCAACCTGTTCTACGAGGACAAGGACGATCGCTGGTTTCCCGGCGACCGCCATCTGCGGCGCATGGCGCGCAAGATGTTGTTCGGCGAGCCGCGCATGAGTGGACAGCTGCGCGTGTTCCTCAATCTCTGCGCCGGCCTCGACCGTCTCGGTATCCGCTACCGTGTCAACGATTACAGCTACATCGCACAGCACCCGGAGGAAGTCGCCTGCATCATCGGTCGTGCCTTCCTGCTGGACAAATTCGCGTGGAAGAATCCGATCCTGCTCGGAGTTTGTGCGTTTAATCATCCGTTGGACGATCCTGATCTGTTCAAGCGGCTTCCAGTCAGGAAATTCCTGGTACCCGGTCCGTGGTATGCCGACATGTATCGGCCGCATTGGCCGGACACGGAAGCCTGGCCCGTCGGCATCGACACCGATTTGTGGGCGCCGTCGCCTCCGCGCGGCAAGACCGTCGACATTCTCCTCTACGACAAGGTCAGTTTGAACCGCGAGCGCCACGTTCCGGAACTGGTCGAGCCGGTCCGCGCCCGGCTCGAGAGCGAAGGTCGAACGTTCACCGAGCTGCGCTACGGCAGCTACAAGGAGGAAGACTATCAAGCCGCACTGGCGCGCTCGCGTGCGATGATCTTCCTTTGCCAGAACGAAAGCCAGGGCATCGCCTATCAGCAGGCGCTGTCCTGTGGCGTGCCCGTGCTTGCCTGGGATCCCGGCGGCCCATGGCGGGATCCCGACTATTATCCGCACCGTGTGCAGTTCGGGCCGGTGTCGTCGGTGCCCTATTGGGACGATCGCTGCGGTCTCAAATTCGCCGACCGCGCCGGCTTCGAGAACCGCTGGACCGATTTCTGGGCCGGCTGCGCCGCGGGCAAGTTCGATCCGCGCGGCTACATCCTGGACAATTTGACGCTGGAGCAGCGCGCGCTGCAATATTACGAGATCGCCCGCAGCATCGCCCGGCAGAGCCGAGTTCCAATCGCTCCCGACGTGCTGGTTGACGGATGGTTAACGGGGATGGGCTAAACCTCGCAGGTCCCCCATCGTCCCGTCAGGTCTCGAGGCATGGATCGCAGCGCCGCAGACATGACTGACGTCGAGGCCCACTCGCTCGGCCAGGCGCTGCGCGGCCTGCTGGCGAGGCTCGACGTCGTGCACGCGGCGCGTTGTCTTGTCGCCGTCGCGGCCCTGCTTCTGGTCCTGATCACGCTCGATCCGTTCCCGGACTTGCGCAACCCCGACATCGCCACAGTCGTCAGCGGTCGCTTGGCGACGACCTACATTTCGTTCGGATTGCTGGCGGCGGTCGCCGTGCTGCTCACCCTCACCACCGACGCGCTCTCGCTCAGAAGCCTGGTCACGCCGCTGCATCTGTGCCTGATCGGCTGGATGCTGATCAACATCGCATTTTCCGAGAGCCGCGAGATCTCGATCCAGCGCTTCGTGCTGGCGGCGAGCGCAACCACGCTTGCCATCCTGCTGCCGCTGTTGCCGTCGACGCCGCGCAGCTTCAATCTGTGCCTTGGCGGCGCCGCGCTGGCGCTGCTGGTGGTGTGCTTTCTCGGCGTCCTCTTTGCCCCGCAATATTCGATTCACAGCGCGCTCGACATCACCGAGCCGCAGCTTGCGGGCGACTGGCGCGGCAGCTTTGGCCACAAGAATATCGCCTCGCCGGTGATGTCCATCCTTGTCTATGTCGGAATTTACCTTTCGGCCGTGGGCTCCTTCGTGATGGGACCCGCGATCACACTGCTTGCGGGCATCTTCCTGATCTTCACCGGCGGCAAGACGTCGTCGGTGCTGTGCCTTGCGATCTACGCGCTGGCATCGCTGGTCTACACCGTCAGGAGCTTGTGGCTGAAGCGGATCATCTGCTTCGTGCCCCTGATCGTGATGAACCTGCTGACGGTCGGCAGCGTCGTGAGCCCGCTGCTCGGCAGCATCACGCGGGCGCTTCCGGTCGATCCAACCTTCACCGGCCGTGCCGAGGTCTGGGAGTTTGCCCTTGGAGCCGTGGCGGAAAAGCCGATCACGGGTCATGGCTATGCGGCGTTCTGGGACGGCGCCGCCGAGGGACGGACCGTCCGGGGCTCGGAATGGGCGGTGACGGCGGCGCACAGCCATAACAGCTATCTCGATCTCGCCGTCACTATCGGCCTGCCCGGGCTGCTGCTCGTCATTCTCATCTTCGTGCTTGCGCCGCTGCGCAATTTTCAACAGGCCCAGGCCCACAACCGCAGCAACGCGCTGGGCAAGCTGTTCCTGACCATCTGGTTGTTCGGCCTGTATTTCGGAACGACGGAAACCTTCCTGATCGAACGGCAGAATCCGGTCTGGTTCATGTTCGCGCTTGCGGTCGCCGGATTGCACTTCCTGGCCAGGTTCCAGTGCGTCGAACGAACGGAACCCGAGCGCTGACAATTTGTCGCAGCCTCGCGTTTCATATCGGCACACGGGAGACGCCGCGCACGTACAGCGACGGTATCTATTTAACGATAAGCAGCGACGTAACTTGTGGTCTGCGGCAAAACATAATCTATCTGGAAATGTTCTGTAACTGTATGCCCCGCAAATGGCGTTTCTCAGCGTCGAGCAACTAGACGGTCGGGTGTCCAGCACGTCGGGAATCTCAGTCGATTTCTTGCGTGACTGGCGACGGGCTGCTTTGCGCCTGAGCGCCGGCCATCGCACCGCGTTTCAGCATGGTTACTGGCTGGGTGCCTGGTACGAAGCCTTTCACGGCGTCGCGCCGCTGATCGCCGTCATCACCGACGCGGTGACCGGCAAGGACATCGCGATGGTGCCGATGTTCAGTCACATCAGGCGCGGCATCCGCATCGTCGAGTTTGCCGATCTCGGCGTCTCCGACAACAACGCTCCGATCCTGGCCTGCGATCCAAGCTTCGATGCGGCCGGCGCACAGGCGATTAGCATGGCGCTGGTCGACGGCTTGCGAGCCTTGCCTGATCGCTTCGACCTGCTGCGCCTGAAGAAGCTGCCGGCCTATGTCGGCGCCAAGCCGAACCCGCTGGTGTCGCTCGGCCGGCTCGGCTCGTGCTCGCTCAACGGCAATCTCGTGCTCACCGGCGACGACTACGCGGACTACCAGGCCTCGATCAAGCGCATGCAGATGCCGCGCTGCTGGCGCGTCTTCAGCCGTCACGACGGCGCGCGGTTCGAGATCGCGACCGACATGTCGCGCGCCCAAGAGCTGCTCGACGTCATGGACATGCAGCAGCAGGAGCGGATGCAGCAGCTCGGCTCGCGCTTCGTCCTCAACGACGAGGCCCATGGCCGCTTCTACCGTGATGTCGCTCGGCAGGGCGTCGCGGAGGGTTACGCCGTGGTGTCGGCGCTCGTCTGCGACGAGGGCATTGTCGCGACCACGTTCGGCGTCAGATACGGCGCGACCTATTATTTGCTGCGCATCGGCCATGCCGGAAAGCCATGGGCGAACTGCTCGCCTGGGCTGCTCGTCACCGAGCGCACCATGGCGGCGCTGCATGCGCAGGGCGTGCGGCGTTTCGATCTCAGCATCGGCAATCACGACTACAAGCGCCGCTTCGGCGCCGAACCGGTGCCGCTGACCGATGTCAGCGTCGCGCTGTCCTGGCGCGGGCTGCCTTACATGCTGCGCGACCATGCCGCGCAGGGCCTGCGCCGCTTTCCGAAGCTTGCGGCCGTTGTCGCGCGCGCCATCGGCAAGACCCGCTGAAACGTATGACGTTTCCGGTTGCAGCGGTCACGCGAAGATCGCATCAATTGTGCTATCGTGACCGCCTCGGCCAGGAGGCGACATGAAGGATCGTTCGGAGAAATATCGCGCGTTCTACGCGCAGTTGATCTGCGCTGCGGCCAAGGCCACGGATCCGCGCCTCGAACAGGCCTTTCGCAAGGTGAGGCGGGAGCCCTTCGCCGGGCCCGGGCCGTGGTGGATCTCGCTCGGCGGCCATCCCTATGTCGTCACGCCCGATGACGATCCCGCCTTCCTCTATCAGAACGTGCTGCTGGCGCTGGATCCGGCGCGTGGCATCAACATCGGCATGCCCGGCGCGCACGCCTATTGGCTCAGCGGCTGCGGCGTCAAGGAAGGCGAGACCGTGCTCCAGATCGGCGCGGGCACCGGCTATTACACCGCCATTCTGGCCGAGCTCGCCGGGCCCAACGGCCGCGTCTATGCCTATGAGATCGACGAACGCCTGTCGGCGCTCGCGCGAGAGAATCTGAAGGACATCGCCACGGTCGAGCTGCGCGAGCGCTCGGGTATTGCTGCCGATCTGCCTGAGGTCGACGTGATCTATGTCTGCGCCGGCGCGGCGCAGCCGGCTGCGGCATGGCTGGAAGCCTTGCGCCCAGGCGGCCGGCTGGTGTTTCCGCTGGCGCCGGAGGGCATGCTCGGCGGCATGTTGATGATCACGCGCCCGGAGGAGGCGACGGCATGGCCGGCGAAATTCCTGAGCCGGGCCCAGTTCATCGGCTGCGCGGGACTTCAGGATGCGGAGGCAGGCAAGCGATTGGCCGATGCGTTCGCAAAGGGATGGGAGAGCGTGCAGTCGTTGCGGCGAGGCGACGCGCCCGACGACACCTGCTGGTTTGCCGGCGACGGCTGGTGGCTTTCAACCGCGCCCGCGTCCGTGCTGGCGGTCGGCATTCCGGCACACGGCGACATCACGCAGGCGTGACGGTCAGGATCCCGTGCAATCGGCGCAGTGAAATCGCCCGCGCGAGGCACGAAACAGGCTGCGGCAATACCACCGGCGCGCAACGGCCTGTGCCGGCCTGCGGATCATCTGCGCGATCAGGAGAAGTTCGAAAGCCATTCGTGTCGTAAGCCCTATCGTTTGCTCAAATAGATGGGGCGGCATTCCCTTCGGAGAATGCCGCCCGCGACGTACCTGCCATGCGGTTGCTTGCAGCCTAAGCTCAGCCGTGCAGCTTTTTCGCGGTCTCCGCGATCTGGCGCCCCTGATAGCGCGCGCCGGCGAGCTCATTGGCGCTGGGCTGGCGGCTGCCGTCGCCGCCGGTGATCGTTGTGGCGCCATAGGGCGCACCGCCCGTGATCTCGTCGAGCTTCATCTGGCCGGCAAAGCCGTAGTTCATGCCGACGATCACCATGCCGAAATGCAGGAGGTTGGTGATAACAGAGAACAGCGTCGTCTCCTGACCGCCGTGCTGGGTCGCGGTCGACGTGAACGCGCCGCCGACCTTGCCGTGCAGCGCGCCCTTGGCCCAGAGCCCGCCGGCCTGGTCGAGGAAATTCGCCATCTGCGAGGCCATGCGGCCGAAGCGGGTGCCGGTGCCGACGATGATCGCGTCGTAGTTCGCGAGGTCTTCGACCTTGGCGATCGGGGCAGCCTGGTCGACCTTGTAATACGAGGCCTTGGCGACTTCGGCTGGCACCAGTTCGGGCACGCGCTTGATGTCGACGGTCGCGCCGGCTTCGCGCGCGCCTTCAGCGACGGCGTTGGCCATCGCTTCGATGTGGCCGTAGGCGGAATAATAGAGGACGAGAACTTTTGTCATGGTGGTCTCCGTTGGATTGGATGTGATGGCTGGTTGTTGAGCGTTACGCGGCGTCGACCAGCACGAGCTCGGAGTCTTCGAGCGCGGTGATTGTCAACTTGCTCTCGTCGCGGATCGCGGCGCCGTCGCGGGCGTTGACGCGGACGCCGTTGATCTCGACCGCGCCTGCCGCGGGCACGAGATAAAGATGCCGCGCCTCCTGCGCTTCGTACTCCGCGCTCTCGCCGGCCTTCAGCGTGGTGGCAAGCACCCGTGCGTCGGCACGGATCGGCAGTGCGTCGGTGTCGCCGTCGATGCCGCTGGCGATGGTGACGAGCTTGCCGGATCGGTCAGCCTTCGGAAACGGCTTCGAGCCCCAGGTCGGCTGACCGCCGCGCAGCGTCGGCTCGATCCAGATCTGGAAGATCCGCGTCCTGGTCGGCTCCAGATTGTACTCGGAGTGGCGGATGCCGCTGCCGGCACTCATCACCTGCACGTCGCCGGCTTCGGTGCGGCCCTCGTTGCCGAGGCTGTCCTGATGGGTGATCGCGCCTTCGCGCACATAGGTGATGATTTCCATGTTGGCGTGGGGATGGGCGGGAAAGCCGGTGTTCGGCGCGATCTCGTCGTCGTTCCACACCCGCAAGGCGCCATGGCCCATGTTGTTCGGGTCATAGTGGCTTGCGAAGGAGAAATGATGCTTGGCCTTCAGCCAGCCGTGATCGGCGCCGCCGAGTTTGTTGAAAGGCCTGAGTTCGATCATTTGCGTAATTCCTTGTTGGACTGTGGTGGCGCCTGATCAGGCGCCGAACCCGCCGTCGACATTGAGCACGGTGCCGGTGACGAAGGAGGCTTCGGGGCTTGCGAGGAACACGACGCCGGCTGCGACCTCTTCGGGACGGCCGAAGCGCTGCAGCGCGTGCTGCTTGCGCTGGGTCTCGGCGAACTCGCCGCCGTCCTTCGGGTTCATGTCGGTGTCGATCGAGCCGGGCTGCACCACGTTCACGGTGATGCCGCGCGGGCCGAGGTCGCGTGCCGCGCCCTTGGTGTAACCGACCACGGCCGCCTTGGTGGCGACGTAGTCGGCAAGGCCGGGGATCGAGGCGCGGTCGGCGAGCATCGAGCCGACCGTGACGATGCGGCCGCCTTCACCCATCAACTGCGAGGCGGCGCGGATCGCCGCGATCACGCCATGCACGTTGACCTGGTCCTGCCGCTCCAGCGCGGCCGTATCGGCGTTGGCATCGTCGATCGCCCCGCCATTGGCGACACCGGCATTGTTGACGAGGATGTCGAGATGGCCGAACTCCTTGGCGACATCGTTGACCAGCTTGGTCACGTCCTTGGCGGAGGCCTGGTCGGCCTTGTAGGCGCGGGCCTTGACGCCGCGGGCCTTCAATTCGGTGACGACGGCTTCCGCCTTTTCCGGCGAGGCGACATAGCTGATGGCGACGTCCGCGCCTTGATCGGCGAGAGCGCGGGCCGATGCCGCGCCGATGCCGCGCGAACCGCCGGTGACGAGGGCAACCTTGCCTGAGAGCTTCCTGGTCATTTGGATTTCTCCATTCCTGAATGTCTGATGGCCCTTGGATAAGCCTCCGTCTGTGGTATAGAAATAGAAACTGTTGAAACGCATTGTTTCAATAAATAGACCGTATGGATTGGCCCCATGGCAAAACTCCCCGATTTCGAGGCGCTCGCGATTTTCGCAAAAGTCGTGGAGTTACGGTCGTTTGCGGGTGCCGCGAGCGAGCTCGCGATGTCCAAGGCCACGGTGTCCAAGGCGGTCACCCGCCTGGAGGAGCGGCTAGGGGCCCGCCTGTTCAACCGCACCTCGCGTCGCCTCGCGCTGACCGATGCCGGCCACAAGCTCGCCGACCGCGCCACGCGCCTGCTCGCCGACGGCGAGGCGGCCGAGAACGAGGCGCTGGCGCAGTCGGTCGCGCCGCGCGGCCTGGTGCGGCTCGCCGTGCCCATGACCTTCGGTATCAAGGCGGTGGCGCCGCTGCTGCCGGAGTTCTTCGAGACCTATCCGGAGGTTTCGGTCGACCTGCATTTGAGCGATGCGACCGTCGATCTCATCGGCGAGGGTTTCGACATGGCGGTGCGGATCGCGCGGCTGCCGGACTCCTCGCTGATCGCGCGCAGGCTCTTCACCATGCCCCGCTTCACGGTCGCAGCGCCATCGTACCTGAAGAAGCACGGCCGGCCGACGCATCCGATGCATCTGGCCGAGCACAAATGCTTCGCTTACGCCTATCTCTCGACGCCCAACATCTGGCACTACACCAATTCCGCCGGCGAGCAGGCCAGCGTGCGTCCGGGCGGGCTGCTTCGCGTCAACAACGGCGAAGCGGTGATGCCCTCGCTGATCGCAGGCCTCGGCATCGCCGAACTGCCCGAGTTCATCGTCGGTGAAGCCATCTCCTCCGGCGAAGTCGAAGTGATCCTGAAAGACTGGAAGCAAGCCGAAGGCGCCGTGCATCTCGTAACCCCGCCCGGCGGTCCGCGCCCCGCGCGCGTCGAAGCCCTCGGCGATTTCCTTGCGGCCAAGCTGCCGGGCACCTGCAAGCGGAAGCCGCGCGGAAAGGCAAAGGCGTGAATCTGTGGTGGGCATGGGAATAGGTTCCAGCGGCCCTTTCACATTTAGTTGTTGGTCCAGAACCGGCTCCCGCCTCATTGATTGATGAGCATCCGGGGACAATCGGGAAGGATCAGGACCATGCGGACAGAGCCTATTGCGCTGGGTATGGCGCTTGCGATCGGCGGCATCGTCGCGCAGAGCGCAGCATTCGCCGAAGAATATCGCGGAACCATGGAGCAGCAGATGGCCTGCACGCCCGATGTCTGGCGCCTGTGCAGCGACCAGATTCCGGATGTGGGCCGCATCACCGCGTGTCTGCGAGAGAACACGCCGCAACTCTCCAGCGGCTGTCGCGCCGTGTTCCAGTCCAACAACCAGATGTCGCCGCAACAGCAGGTCCCGCGCAATCGCGCTGCACCGCCGCCGCGCTATGACAATGCGCTGCCGCCGCCACCTCAGCAGCTGCAGCCGCGGCCTTATGACGATGACGACGATTAGCGATGTCCAGCGTTCGGCACGCAGCGCTGGGCGCGGCGATGCGGCCGGGCCGCCTCCTTCAGCGCTCGCCCTTGCTGTCCGATTCGGGTCGATGTCCAAGCACCGTCCGCAAGGCGACACCGAAGAGAATGGCTGCGACGGGCCAATGGAACCAGATCTTATGCGCGCCCGTGAACAGATTGATCAGAATCAGGAAGGCAGACACCGTGAGCGCCGCTGCAACCGGCCGGGGCAGCTTTCCGAGCCAATTCGAGACGACGTTGCTCGACGACGATGGCTCGCGCCTGTCCTCCATCCGCGGAGCGCGCGCTTGCGCTGTGGGCGTTGCGGTTTCCTCGCCCGGGAAGCTCGCTGACCCGGCGGCTTGGCCGCCCAGGGTCAGCCGGTAACTGGTCAGGGGGGCAATGTTCTTCATCGGGCGCTGGCCGAGACAGTCGAAGCCAACGGATAATTTGTTGTGCACCTGGTCGTAGACGGAGCTCGAGATCACGACGCCGCCGGGATCGGCGAGCTCTTGCAGGCGCGATGCGATGTTGACGCCGTCGCCATAGATGTCGGTGCCATCAACCATCACGTCGCCGAGGTTGATGCCGATGCGAAACCGCATCGGGCTCGCCTGGGGCGCGTCCGAATCCGAACTGGAGATCTCCTGCTGAATCTCGACCGCGCATTGCACGGCCTCGACGACGCTGGCGAACTCGGCGATCACGGCATCGCCCCAGGTATTGACGATGCGGCCGTCGTGACGCTCGACCAGTCGCGCGATGGCCGTGCGGTAGCGGCGCAGCGTCTCCAGCGTTCCGGTCTCGTCTGCTTCCATGAGACGCGAATAGCCGTACACGTCGGCGCACAGCACGGTGGTCAATCGTCGTTTCATCTTGTCGTCGGTCATGGTCGCCATGCTAGCCTCCCTGGCCGGCAAATGCATCAGGCATCCCGCGTCGCGCCTTACGGCTTGTGCTCGCAGACATCGACCCATTCGGCCGCGGTCAACTCGGCCAAGCGATCCGGCGTGATACGCACGGCGCTGTGGGTCGAGCCCGCGGCCGGCACCACGATGTCGAATGCCCTCAGCGACACGTCGCAATAGACGGGCAGCGGCGATTTGAGCCCGAACGGGCAGACGCCGCCGACCTCGTGGCCGGTGATCTCGGCGACCTCTTCCAAACCCAGCATCTTCGGCTTGCCGCCGAACTGCGCCTTGACCTTCTTGTTGTCCATGCGCGAGGTGCCGGCCGCGACGATCAGGATCACGCGTTCGCCGACGCGCAAGCTCAGCGTCTTGGCGATCATTCCGGGCTCGACGCCGTAGGCTTCGGCGGCCAGCGTCACGGTCGCCGAACTGATCGGGGATTCGATGACGGAGATGTCGGGGGCTTTCTCGGCGAAGAAGGCGCGAACGGATTCCAGGCTCATTCCAGTCAGCTCATTCCAGACTTACGGGCGGGCGGCGATGTCCGGGTCATCCCTTGATGATCCCGGCCAGTTCCGAGAGTGAACGAACACGATGATCCGGCGCAAAGCCGAGTTCGTCCATTTGGGTGCGGATCGCCTTGAACATGGTCAGCGGTGCCACGAGTTCGTTCTCGACGCAAGCCAGCGCCATCGCCTCCGGCGTCACCCGTTCGATCCAGGCGACGTTCAGCCCGAATGATTTCGCGCCGGCGACATCCCAGGGATTGGAGGAGACGAACAGCACCTCTTCAGGCGCGGTGCCGAGCACCTCGCCGATCAGCTCATAGGCTTGCGGACTCGGTTTGAAGATCTTCCTGGCGTCGACGCTGATGGTGGCGTCGAGCAGGCGGTCGAGGCCGGAGTTGCGCACCAGCGCGTCCAGCATGTCAGGGCTGCCATTGGAGAGGATCGCCAGCTTGCGCGGTTTCAGCGCGGCGAGCGCGTTCGTCGCGTCCGGATAGAGATCGAGATGCAGATATTTCTCGATGACGCGATCGAAGGTCTCGCTCTCATAGGCGAGCCCGAGAATGCGCAGCGTATAGGCCAGCGAGTCGCGCGTGACGGCGGCAAAATCCTGGTAGCGCCGCATCAGCGAGCGCAACCAGGTGTATTCGAGCTGCTTGATCCGCCAGACCTGCGTGATGATCTCGCCATAGCCCGGAAACGCGTCCTCGGTGATCTCTGCGACGGATTGGATGTCGTAGAGCGTCCCGTAAGCGTCGAAGACGACGGCTTTGATGGGCATCGGCTGTCCTTCCTGGCCGTTTGCGGTCACAACAACCCCGCTTGAGGGCGTGAGCATGACTATCATCTTACCGGGACACAGAGGAAGTCCGCCATTGCAACTGTGACCGTCGCGAATGACGCGAAGTACGCCGCTAAGGCGTCCTTGATCCAGCGCAAATTTCGTGAGCGGTGCGGCTTCCCTTTGGGACAATGGCGCGAGCCACGTCTCCGGATCGAAACTAGCTCATTGTCAGGGGCAACCTCCCACGATCGAAAACGGGCGCTGCACTGTCGCACGGGCCAGCCAATGCGCATCCAAACATGGTCGCAACGATTGAAGCGCTACCAAGGTAGTCGCAAGCGCGTTCGCATCGAATTGCGCGTTCCCCTTGGGACGACCGATTGCGCGTCAGGCGGATGGGCGCTCGATCCGCTCAAATCGGCAATCGTAAAGGGATGGCTGAACGGCGAATTGCGCCCGCCTGCGCGGAGTGCGGCCGGGCAGATCGATGCTGCGTCCGGTAAGTGATTGTCCGAACGCCATCGAGCTCCCGGTCGATATGATCAAGATGCGGCCGTCCGAGCGACGCAATTGCTCATCTGAGGAGGTGGGCAATCCGCTCGGACCTGACAATGGCGTCTCCCAGATCGACAAATCCGGCAAGGTCATGCGGGGCTGCCGCAAGACCAACGGTCTCCGCTCCTCCCGGGCGTGGCGCCCAGACCTCCCGGTTCTCGAGCAGATAGACACCATAGACCGCTCGCAGGCCTTCTGCGTCGTTCGTCGCCCCCACCGCTTCCTGGATCGAGTAGGCCGCGAGCGCAGCATTCGTGACGACCGATGCCTCGATCAGGGCCTCCCGGTATTGCGGTCGCTGAACGACGTCCGGTCCGAAGGTCGTGGCCAACTTCCTTGCGCAGGTCTGAATGACGACCAGCAGACGATCCAGAATGTTGCGCAGCGAATGCTTCGTTGCGAGCGACACGTAGTCTCGCGGATTCAGGAACAGATCGACGGCGCTGGTCACGGCGCCGCATCCGCTATGTCCCAGGACCACGATGAGCCTCAGACTGCCACCCAGATGCTCGACAGCAAACTTCAAACTGCCCAGCACATCCGGGCCCAGCACATTGCCTGCCACCCTGACGACGAAGAGGTCGTTCGGACCTTCGTTGAAAATGAGCTCGATCGGCACTCTGGCGTCCGAGCAGCCGAGCACGGCGGCGAAGGGATGCTGGGTCGGCAGCCCGGCCTCGCGGGAGATCAAGCCGAGGTCACGTGCGTCGACCGGCACGATCCTCTCCGTCCGCCCGAATTCATCCTTGACCTGATCGAGCAGCGCCGCGAATGCCCGATTGCCTTCATCGAGACGAAGCCGCGCTTCGCTGCTGCCGGACGGCCGGGATCGCGCGGGCGCATCTGCCTGATATCGATAGATGACGTCGACAGTCTTCACATCGGCCTCCTTTGGCGGAGAAGATCAGCCTGTCTGTCTCAACGATACCAGGAGCACCTTCTCGACCGTGGCGGTTCGGTCGATGCCTCCGACCTTGTCCTCGAGGCCATCGGCGCGCAGGAGATCGCGCACTCTTCCGTGGGCGCCTACGATCCGCAGTGTGATGCTGCGGCCGGAAAGTTCAGCTTCCAGGTCGCGCAACATCCGCGAGCCGGCGAGATCGATGAAGGGCGAGGCCGACAGGTCGCAGACCACCAGTCGGATCGGGCCGGGGGTGGATTGAACACGGGTCAGGACCGCTTCCAGCACGGCGTCGGCGTTGGGATAGATCAGCGAGGCCTCCGGCCGAAACACGATCACGCCGGGCACGGGCTCGTTGTCAGGATGACGCTCCATGTCGGAAAATTGCTCAGTTCCCGGAATTCTTCCGAGGAAGGCGACGTGGGGCTGCGACGCACGTGCGAGCAGCAACAGAATCGAAGCCAGGGCCGCCAGCAGGATGCCGTGCAGAATTCCAAGCCAGAGCACGGCCAGGAGCGCGATCGTCGCCGCCAGGAAGTCCAGCCGGCTGACGTGCCACATGCGGAGCATCGCCGGGAAGTCCAACAGGCCATAGACTGCCGTGAGGACGATCGCGGCGAGAACCGCCTTCGGGAGGTTCTCGAGCGATCCCGTCAGAAAAAGCAGGCATAAGGCCAGCGTGATCGAGGCGAAGACGAGCGCCAGCGCGGAGCGGGCGCCGGCCTTGTCATTGACGGCCGACTGCGAGAGTCCACCCGCGACGGGGTAGCCTTGTCCAATGGCTGCGGCAAGGTTGGCGGCCCCGATGCCAAGAAGCTCCTGGCGTGCATCGATGGCGTAGCCATGCTTGGCCGCGAGGGTTCGTGCGGCGGAAACGCCCTCGATGTAGGCCAGCAACAGACATCCTCCCGCGAGCGGCACGATGCCTTCGACGTCTCGTATCCGCAGGGCCGGCGCAGCAAGGCTCGGCAGACCAGATGGAATCTTACCTGTCACGGGAACGCCGAGTGCCGGCAGGCCAAGCAGGGTCGCCGCGACGATGGCCAGCACGACGACGCCGAGTGCGACAGGGCGTCCCGGCAGCAGACGTTCACCGGCGACCAGCAGGACGAGGGCCACGAGCCCGACGAGAAGAACCGGCAGCTGGGTCTGACCAAGTTGCGAGACAAACAGATAAACTCGTTCGAAGAAGTTGTGACCGCCTCCGCTGACGCCGAACAAGCTCGGCAACTGCGTCATTGCGATGGTCAGCCCGGCGCCGGCCTTGAATCCAACGAGGATGCTGTCACTGATCAACTTGACCAGGGCACTCAATCGCAGCAGCCATGCAAGCAAACTGAGCGCGGCCACGGTAAACGCTGCAAGGCTTGCGATCTGCGCGTAGCGGAGGGCATCGCCGGCAGCCATCGCGCCCACCGTGCCGGCGATCATCAGCGATATGGCTGAAGTGGGGCCGATCGCGAGCTGACGTGAAGATCCGAATAGCGCGTAGCCGATCCCGCCCAACAGGTAGCCGTAGATCCCGACCTGCGGAGGCAGACCGGCCAGCGCGGCATAGGCAAGCGACACCGGGATTGCATAGGCTGCGAGCGTGATCCCGGCAATGACGTCGGAAGGCAGCCAGGCCGCAGAATAATTCGCGAGCCAACGAACGGGCGGCAACCACGACAGCCGTGTCGCCCGTCCCTCGACCTTGTCCATTGCGTTTGTCGCATCGGTCATGCTGTCCGCCCGCTCGGCTGATGAGTGGCAAGGCTGATGCAGCCGGACTGCCGATCGCTTGATCCAGGTCAATGCTCCCGGGATTCCGTGAGGAAACATTAACGATGAGCCCGTTCATAAATCCCCGCCTCATGATGGATCGTGCCAGCAACAGATTTGAAGCGAAGACGAAGCCGACCGGAGGCACGGCGGCGCACATCATTTCCCCGGACGATCGCTCCGCCGCCGGCAAGGCTCTTCGCGACAAGGTCCCGCGCGAGCAACATGGCCGCTGGAAATCGTTCAAGGGCCGGCCGAACCCCCTCGAAATTCTGCACAAGTCGGATGCCGGTCGGGTGCAGGAACTGGTGCCGATCCGCTATGGTCGGATGCTGCAATCGCCTTTCGCATTCTATCGTGGCTCCGCGGGCATCATGGCCGCCGACCTGGCGCGGACGCCCAGTACCGGACTGAACGTGCAGGCCTGCGGCGACTGCCACCTCTTGAATTTCGGGGGCTTTGCCACTCCCGAACGCCACATCATCTTCGACATCAACGATTTCGACGAGACGTCGCCGGCGCCATGGGAATGGGATGTCAAGCGTCTCGCCGCCTCGGTCGTGCTCGCCGCGCGATCGATCGGACTGTCCGACGCCAAGGGTCGCGATTGCGCTGCGGCTGCTGCGCGCAGCTATCGCGAGCGCATGCGCGAATTTTCCAGAATGGATCCGCTCGCGGTCTGGTACACGAACGTCGGCACCGCGGACGTGATGAAGATCGCGCCGAAAAACGCGAGGAAGCAGCTGCAGCGGCGGATCGATCACGCCGCCAAAGACAGGGGATCGGAGCTCGATTTTCCGAAGCTCGCCGGCAGCGTCGGCGGGCAAATCCGCATCACGGAACAGCCTCCTCTCATCTTTCATCCGGAAACGGCGCGCGCCCCCGATGTCCTTTCGTCTCTCGAATCGATCCTGGGCACCTATCGGGAGTCCCTGTCCGATGACCGGCGTCAGCTGTTCGATCGCTACCGGCTGGTCGACGCGGCCATCAAGGTCGTCGGCGTCGGAAGTGTGGGCCGGCGATGCTGGATCGTCCTCATGATGTCGGAAGCCGACAGCCCGCTGTTTCTACAGGTCAAGGAAGCGGCGCAGTCCGTGCTGGAACCGTATGCGGGACGGAGTGCCTATCGTCACCACGGACAGCGTGTGGTCATGGGGCAGCGCCTCATGCAGCCTGCGTCGGACATATTCCTCGGGTGGCTCACCGGTTCGCACGACCGCCAGTTCTATGTGCGACAGCTCCGCGACGCCAAGATAAAGCCCTTGATCGAAACGTTCGACGCGAACCTTCTGGAGGTCTATTCGACGGCCTGCGGCTGGGTTCTGGCACGCGCGCATGCCAAGGTCAGCGAGATATCGGCAACGATCAGCGGCTATCTCGGATCATCCAGTGACGAGTTCGATCGGGCGGTGAGCCGCTTTGCGGTCGACTATGCTGATCAGGCCGAGCGGGACCATGCCGTCCTGAAGGCCGCGGTGAGGAAAGGCAAGGTCAAAGCCTATCTGGAAGAATGAGCTCGCTTTGTCGCGGCAGTTGGCCGCGTCTACGGTCTTGACGCACCTGCCCCGAACCGGAAGCGGTGATCGCTCGCGACAACCGCAGTCTTGACGCAGATCAATAGCGGCCGGGAATGGAATCTCTAGGGTTCCCATTCATTCAGCTCGGTGCGGCAGCGTTAGGTGGCGAGGATTTCCAATGCAGCTGTCGGGTACTGACGAGGGTACCCCAACGCCTTCCCTTGACGCTCCAACCGCCGTGACACGCGGCATCTGGCCGTTGCTGGCAGCGGCGCCGGCCGCGACCCTGCCGACGATCAGCGGGGAGAGGGAGCTGCGAATAGACCTGTTCCGCGGGCTCTCTTTGTGGCTGATCTTCATCGATCACGTTTCTCCCGACGTCCTCGCGTGGTTCACGATCCGCAGCTACGGCTTCAGCGATGCCGCCGAAATCTTCATCTTCCTCTCGGGGTTCACGGCCGCCTTCGTCTATGGACGGACGCTGTTCGAAGCCGGCTTCGTGATCGGAAGCGCACGCATCCTGCGACGTGTCTGGCAGATCTATTGCGCCCATATCCTGCTGTTCTCGGTGCTGATTGCCGCAGTTGCCGTGGTCACCGGCCTCACCGGGAACGGGTTCTACATGCAGGAGACGGAAGTCACGGAGTTCTTCAGGGACCCGGGCCCGGCGATGATTCAGGCGCTGCTGCTGCGATATCGTCCGCTGAATATGGACGTCCTGCCGCTCTATGTGGTGCTGATGAGCGCGTTACCCCTGGTGCTCTTGCTGGCGAAATGGCGGGCCGATTTTCCGCTCGCCGTCTCGATCGCGCTCTACACGATCACCATTCGCTACGACCTGCATTTGTCGAGCTATCCCGCCGGCTTCTGGTCGTTCAATCCTTTCGCCTGGCAGCTCCTGTTCGTGTTCGGCGCCTGGTGTGCGCTCGGCGGAGGCAGGAGGATCTCGCCGCTGATCGATTCGCCCGTGGTGTTCTGGATCGCCGTGGGCTACATCGTGGCCTGCTTCCTCGTGACGCTGACCTGGTATTTCCCGTCCGTTGCCGGAATCATGCCGGCATGGCTCGTCTGGCTCATCTACCCGATCGACAAGACCGATCTCGACATCCTGCGCTTCGGCCACTTTCTCGCGCTGGCCGTGGTGGCGTTGCGATTCGTGCCGAACGGATGGCGTGGACTGGAATCGCCCTGGGCGCAGCCACTGATCCTGTGCGGTCAATATTCGCTGCAGATCTTTTCGCTCGGTGTCGCCTTGTCCTTCATCGGCTACGCCGCGCTGACCGAAACATCCGCGGGTTTCGTCGCCCATATCGCGGTCGGCGTGATCGGCATCCTGATCATGTGCGGCGTGGCGCTGCTCTTCACCTGGTACAGGCGCGCCCTGAGCGCAGCGGCGCGCCGGCACAAGCCGCTTCCGGTGCGCTCCGCATGACGACTGCGCGCCGCTCGATGTCGTTTGGACCGCGTGGAGTGGACGATCGTCCACCGAACGCGGCGGTGCCATCCGGTGGTCGACTCCACGCATCCGGCAGATGGCTGCCGACGGATGCCTTCGACCGGGCCACGCTCGCGCTCGTCGCGGCGCTGGCCGTCGCGGTCCTCTATACGTTCAGGGATTACGCGGTCTCCAACGACGAAGTCGTCCAACATCGGTACGGTCAACTGATCCTGGATTACTATCTGAGCGGTCTGAGAGATCGCGACGTGTTCAACCTGGACAACCTCTACCTCTATGGTGGGTTGTTCGACGTCGTTGCGGTGGCGCTGGGGCGGCTGCTTCCGATCGATGTTTTTGACCTGCGGCACATCCTGTGTGCGCTGATCGGGGTCGGCGGGATCGCCGCAACGGCGGCGACGGCGCGCCTCGTGGCCGGCCCGCGTGCGGGCTTGTTGGCGGCGCTGAGCCTTGCGCTGTGCGGTCCGTGGTATGGGGCCATGTTCAACCACACGAAGGACATTCCCTTTGCCGTGGCCATGATCGGCGCGACGCTGGTCTTGATCCGCATGGGCCGGCGGATGTCGTCGCCCTCTCGTTCCGACATCCTGGCACTGGGCCTGCTGACAGGAGCGGCTCTTGGCCTGCGAGTTCTCGGACTGCTGATCCTCGTTCAGGTCGGCTTCGCCATGGCCCTGTACTTGCCGTGGTCCGAGGGCGCAAGGCGCCATTCGGCGGCGGCAGCGGCACGCCTGCTGCCGGCGCTTGGGCTCGCCTATCTCGTCATGATCGTGGCCTGGCCCTGGTCCGCGCTGTCGCCGATGAATCCCATCCGCGGCCTGCTCGCGTTTTCGGACTTCGACTACCCAATTCGCACCCTCTTTGCCGGCCAGGTCTACGAGATGGGCGACGTGCCACGCGCATATGTCCCGGTCTATATCCTGATCCGAACGTCTCCCCTGACACTCGCCGGAGCGACGCTGGCCGTTGCTGCGGCAATGGCGAATCTGCGCGGCAAATTGCTCGAGCAACAGAAGGATGTCGCGGTTCTGTCGTTGGCGATCGCCTTCCCGGTCGCTTGTCAGGTCGTATTCCGAGGACCGGCCTTTACCGGAATGCGCCACTTCTTGTTTGTCATTCCGCCGCTGGCGGTGTTGGCCGGCGTCGGGCTCAACAAGGTGCTTGCGATGACCGGTTCTCGGAGCCGCGTCATGGCCGCATGTTGCGCCGCGGTGATCGGCACAGGCCTCACATGGGACGCCAGCGTCCTGTATCGCCTGCATCCTTACGAGAACCTCTACTACAATTCGCTGGTTGGCGGTCTGGCCGGCGCCTTCCGCCGCTATGACCTCGACTACTGGTTCAACAGCATGCCCGAGGCCATCCACCGGCTCGAGGCCTATGTCAGGACAACGACACCCAAGGGGCTCGAGTCGGCGAAGGTCTATTCGGTGGCCACGTGCGGCGATCGCAAGTCTTTCGAACGCACCGTCACGCTCCCGCAACTGCACTGGGACTTCAAGCCTGAGTGGAATCAGTCCGAATTTTTCATCGCACCGACCCACATGAACTGCGATCAGGATCTTGATGGCAAGATTGTCGCTACGGTGGAGAGGTTCGGAGTGCCTCTCGCCTATGTGAAGGACCGGCGATCAATGGTGCAGAATGCTCCGACCCAAGCGGCCGAATCGCGCAGCGTCCCCGTCAATTGAACGATTGCGCCCGTGTCGGCCCGTTCGGTCGCTGAACGGAGGCTGGCATGCTTTGCCGCTTGGGCTCCAAGGCGCTGATCCTCGCAATGACGGCGGCAACGGCTGGCAGTCGACCCTTTGACGCAGGTCTGAAGTCTCGAGCGCTTGACGTGAGGGCTTCGATCCATGCGATCGAAGCCCGCGATGCGTTGAGAGACCGCAGCTAGATTCCCAGAATCTTGCGCGCGTTGGCCTTCAGCACCTTCGGCCGGATCTCGTCGCGGATGTCGATCTTGGCGAAGTCCGACAGCCAGCGGTCCGGCGTGATGACGGGCCAGTCCGAGCCGAACAGCATCTTGTCCTGCAGGATCGAGTTGATGTAGCGCACCAGGATCGGCGGGAAATATTTCGGCGACCAGCCGGAGAGGTCGATATAGACGTTCGGCTTGTGGGTCGCGACCGACAGCGCTTCCTCCTGCCAGGGGAAGGAGGGGTGCGCGAGGATGATCTTGAGGTCGGGGAAGTCGGCCGCGACGTCGTCCATGTACATCGGGTTGGAATATTTCAACCGCATGCCCATGCCGCCGGGCATGCCGGAGCCGACGCCGGTCTGGCCGGTGTGGAACAGCGCGATCGCGCCGCCATTGTTGATCTCTTCGTAGAGCGGATAGGCCATGCGGTCGTTGGCGTAGAAGCCCTGCATGGTCGGATGGAATTTGAAGCCGCGCACGCCGTATTCCTCGATCAGCTTGCGCGCCTCGCGGGCGCCCAGCTTGCCCTTGTGCGGATCGATCGAGACGAAGGGGATGAGGACGTCGAGATGGTCGGAGGCGGCCTCGATCATCTCGTAATTGTTGTAGCGGCGGAAGCCGGTCTCGCGTTCGGCGTCGACCGGGAAGATCACGGCGGCGATGTTCTTGGAGCGGTAGTAGGCCGCGGTCTCCGGCACGGTCGGCGGATGCTTGTTCGGCGACTTGAAGTATTCCGCCATCTGCGCCTGGAAGTCGTCATAGCCGTCGTCGGGATGGCAGCCGCAGGGCTCCTCGGCATGGGTGTGGATGTCGATCGCGACGACCTTGTCGATATCAGGCAGCTTCAGCTTGGGCATTGGTTTCCTCCCGACGGGTTGCCAAATTGATTATATGATATAACGAATTTGGCAAGGCGTTGCTGGGCCTAAACCGTGAGACCGGTCGGAATTAGACCGATCCGGCCGTTTCTACTGTGCATGGGGTTGTTTTCGCGATTTGGCCGAGGGGAACCGGCCAGTTAACATTGACATGCCCTCCCGCCATGCCTTAAGAACCGCCCCGTCCCGGGCGGCCGGTCCGCCAGCGGGAAAGATCTCATTTTGCCACATTCGCGCGTGCCGAAACGGTAGTGCCGAACACGGCCTTTCGAACGTTCAGGATTCTGCCATGAAGGTCCGTAACTCGCTGAAGTCGCTGCGCGGTCGCCATCGCGCCAACCGCCTGGTCCGTCGCAAGGGCCGGGTCTATGTGATCAACAAGGTGCAGCGCCGCTTCAAGGCTCGCCAGGGCTGATCTGCCAAAAGGCTGATTGCCCTCGCGGTCGCCTTCGCGCGCCCCGCAAGACCACGGTTTCACACGAGTTCGACGCCGCCTTTGCTTTGCAAGGGCGGCTTTGCGCGTTTAGACTTTCACCATGACCGTGAGATTCTTTCATCCGCGCATGCTGTGCTTGGCCTTGGTCCTCTGCACCGCCGGCCTTGCGCCGGCGCTGGCGCAGAATGATCCGGCCCCGCCGGCGAAGCAGCAGAAGAAGCTGCCGGAGGCGCCGGCCAAGCTGCCCAAGGCCGATCGCACCAAGAATCTCGATTTCCTGTTCGGTGCGCTGAAAGCCGCCCCCGACGATGCCAGCGCCAGACACGTCGAGGCGCGGATCTGGGCGATCTGGCTGCAGACCCCGAGCGACACTGCCGCGCTGCTGATGGCGCGCGCCAAGGCGGCCGTCGATGCGCAGAAGATCGACGTCGCGATCAAGCTGCTCGATTCCGTCATCAAGCTCCGGCCCGACTACGTCGAAGCCTGGAACCGGCGCGCCACGCTTTATTACATGCAGAACGACTATGCCCGTTCGCTCGCCGACATCCGCGAGGTCTTGATCCGAGAGCCCCGTCATTTCGGCGCGCTCGCAGGTCTCGGCATGATCATGCAGGACGTTGGCGACGAGAAGCGCGCGCTCGAGGCCTACCGCAAGGCGCTCGCCGTCAATCCGCACCTCGAAAAGATCCCCGAGCAGGTGAAGGCCTTGACCGAGAAGGTCGAAGGCCGAGACATCTAGCCGATAAGTTGATCATTTCTGGAGCGGTTGCGGCGCGCGCCGATTAACCACGATCCGAGGCGCGATGTCGCGAGGACTGTTGTCGGCGCCGCCGCAGGTCTACCTGCATGGCAGGAGCAAAAGCCATGAAGCGTCTGATCTTTGCTTGCAGCTTGCTGTTGGCGTCGGGGACGATGAGCCTCGCCGACGGGATGTTCTGGGTGGTCGGCAATCGCGCCACCGGCAAATGCAACATCGTGACCAGCAATCCGGTCATCAACGGCGACATCTGGTTCGGCGACGGCCCCTATAAATCCAAGGCCGATGCCAAGCTGGCGCGCTCGACCATCGGAGCCTGTCCCGCGCTCACGCCGGACGAGGAAAAGGCCGAGGACAGCGCGGGCTAGCCTTGCAGCCTAGTGCAGGACGCTGGTGCCGCGCTCGGCGAGGCCGCGATCGGCGGCGGCGGCATAGGCCTTTGCGAGTTCCGTCTCGAGATGCTCGTTGATCAGGAGCAGCGCCCGCACGGCGCCGCGCAAATCGCCGTTGCAGCTCGCGATGATCTCGTCGATTGCGGTGTCATTCGATCTGAAGCTCATCGAAAATCCTCCGGTTCAAACCAGGACAATCCTGCCGGTCTTTCCCGCAATCCCCTGAAGTTGCGAGGAGCGATCGGCGCCCATCCGCGTCTAGATGGCGGAACCGACCGTGGCGATTATAAGGAAGCCGCGATGACGGCCGCATGAAGCTGGTCCGAGGCTTGTGAATGGCTGGACATGGCCGTTGATTCCATTGAATTTTCCAGCCTTCGAATTATGCACATATCCACAGGGCGGCGATTCCTGTGAAGCGCCGAGCCTGCTTGCGCGAAACTGCCGCGAGCCTAAATCGTAACTCCAAATGTGCCCTGGATTGCCCGGACGCTCCTCATGATCGTGATGTCAGCCGTGACGGCGCTGGTGCTGCTGGCGCTGGTCACGCAGGCCGGAATTGTCGCCGTGCAGCGTGCCTTTCCGCCGCAGGGCCGGATGATCGAGGTCGACGGCGCGACGCTCCACGTCGTCGATATCGGCCCGCGCGAGGCGGGCCTGCCGATCGTGATGCTGCACGGCGCGAGCTCGAACCTCGAGGTGATGCGGCGTCCGCTCGGCGATGGGCTCGCCAGCAGTCATCGCGTCATTCTGATCGACCGTCCCGGTCACGGCTGGAGCACCCGCGCACGGCGGCAGGATTCGACGCCGGAGATCCAAGCGCGGATGATCGACGAAGCGCTGGACAAGCTCGGGGTCGATCGCGCGGTCTTCGTCGTGCATTCCTGGAGCGGCGCGCTCGGCGCGCGGCTCGCGCTCGATCATGCGAGCCGCGTCGCCGGCCTCGTAATGCTGGCCCCGGTAACCCATCCCTGGCGCGGCGGCGTCGGCCGCTACAACGAGATCGTCGCAACGCCGGTCATCGGCCCGCTGCTGGCCTACACCATCACACTGCCGCTGGGCTATTTCGTCACCGAAGCAGGAGCACGCAATGTGTTCCTGCCGCAGACGATGCCTGATGGATTCGTGAAGGAGTCCGCGACGCCGCTGTTGCTGCGCCCGCGCGAATTCATCGCCAATGCCTATGATCTCGTCACGCTGAAGGCGTCGGTGGCCGCGCAGGCTCCGCGCTACGGCGAGATCAGGGTGCCCGTCACGATCATTGCCGGTGCGCCCGACACGACGGTGAAGACCGATATCCACGCCAGGCCGTTCGCCGCGACCGTGCCGAATGCAAAGCTGATCGTGCTGCCCGATCTCGGCCACATGGTGCAGACCGCGGTGCCGGGTCTCGTCGAGACGGAGATCGAGACGATGATCGGAGAGATTGCCCCGGCGCAGGCGACCGCCGATTAGCGGCCGCCTTTTGATCGCTTAGTGCTTGATCTTCCCGTCCTTGTCGAACTGGGAGACGTAGGTCCACAGATTGTTGATCTCGGTCTCGTTCTTGATGCCGGCGAACGCCATCTTGGTGCCGGGGATCTTGGCCTTCGGGTCCTTGATGTATTCCTTGAACTGCGCCTCGTTCCAGGTGATGCCGGAATTCTTGTTCGCGTCGGAATAGTTGTAGTCGGGCGCGGTGCCGGAATGACGGCCGTCGAGCCCGTTGAGCTCGGGGCCGACCTTGTTCTTGGCGCCTTCGCCGATCGCATGGCAGGCCAGGCACTTGTTGAACGACGTCTTGCCGGCCGCGGCGTCCTGCGCCATCGCGGTGGACGCTGAGGCAATCGTGGCGAAGGCAACCAGCGCGCCGAAAGTCAATTTTGTCATAGCTGTTCGTCTCTTCCCGGGGTCAGAGGGTGGGTCGTGGTTTTGGCAGGTCCGGTGCACATGGACAAGCCGCCAAACCCTGACAGGTTTCCTGATCGCAGACTTGCCTCAGAGAGAACTTGCGCTGCAACAAAGCAATGCGACCTTCGGAGGACCCTACCCAAACGCGGGCAGACATGATTGATTTGCCGGAACAAATTCCAATGCCGGACGAAGGTTTCGTAACATGGCCATCATGATGCCCGCGAGCGACCAGGCCGTGCTTGCGCGCCGCGCCGAGATCGTTGCAGCCTTGCGCGCCATCGTGCCCGGCGAGGGCGTAATCGACAGCGCGGCCGAGATGCGGGCCTATGAATCGGACGGGCTGACCGCCTACCGGCAGCCGCCGATGGTCGTGGTGCTGCCCGACACCACCGAACAAGTTTCGCTGGTCCTGAAATATTGTGCCGCGCAGGGCATCAAGGTGGTGCCGCGCGGCTCCGGCACGTCGCTGTCGGGCGGCGCGCTGCCGCTGGAGGACGGCGTGCTGCTGGGCCTCGGCAAGTTCAAGCGCATCCGCGAGATCGATTTCGACAACCGTGTCGTCGTCACGGAGCCAGGCGTCACCAACCTCGCCATCAGCCAGGCAGTCGCGCATGCCGGCTTCTACTATGCGCCCGATCCGTCCTCGCAGATCGCCTGCTCGATCGGCGGCAATGTCGCGGAGAATTCCGGCGGCGTGCACTGTCTCAAATACGGCATGACCACCAACAACGTGCTCGGTTGCGAGATTGTCCTGATGAGCGGCGAGATACTGCGCATCGGTGGCAAGTCGGCGGAAAACCCCGGCTACGATCTGATGGGCGTCATAACCGGCTCGGAAGGGCTGCTCGGCGTCATCACCGAGATCACGGTGCGCATCCTGCAAAAGCCGGAGACGGCGCGGGCGCTGATGGTCGGCTTTGCGGAGGTCGAGGCTGCCGGCGAATGCGTGGCGCGCATCATCGGCGCCGGCATCATTCCTGGCGGCATGGAGATGATGGACAAGCCGGCGATCCACGCCGCCGAAGCCTTCGTCCATGCCGGCTACCCGCTCGACGTCGAAGCGCTGCTGATCATCGAGCTCGACGGCCCCAAGATCGAGGTCGACGAGCTGATCGCGCGCGTCGAGACCATCGCAAGAGGCTGCGGCTCGGTGACGCTGCAGATCTCCAATTCGGAGGCCGAACGTAATTTGTTCTGGGCCGGGCGCAAGGCGGCTTTTCCCGCGGTGGGGCGCATCTCGCCCGACTATCTCTGCATGGACGGCACCATTCCGCGCGGCGCGCTGCCGAAGGCACTGGCGCGCATTCGCGAGCTTTCGGAGAAATACCGGCTCGGCTGCGCCAACGTGTTCCACGCCGGCGACGGCAATCTGCATCCGCTGATCCTCTATGACGCCAACAAGCCCGGCGAGATCGAGCGCGCCGAAGCCTTCGGCGCCGACATCCTGCGCGCCTGCGTCGAGTTCGGCGGCGTGCTCACCGGCGAGCACGGCGTCGGCATCGAGAAGCGCGACCTGATGCCCGACATGTTCACCGAGATCGACCTCAACCAGCAGCAGCGGCTGAAATGCGCCTTCGATGCGCAAGGCCTGCTCAATCCCGGAAAGGTGTTTCCGACCCTGCACCGCTGCGCCGAGCTGGGCCGCATGCATGTCCACGCCGGCAAGCTGGCGTTTCCGGACATCCCGCGGTTCTAGGGGCAATTGCATCGGCCTCGTTGCAATGCTGCATATTTGCTTTCCGCTCTAAACTTGGATACCGGCTCAGTCGTGGATACGCTCAAGGTCAGAGACGCCAGAGACGTCGAAGAGGTGGTGCGCGCGGCGATTGCCAATGAGCAGCCGCTCGAGATCATCGGTCATGGCAGCAAGCGCAGCATCGGGCACGCCATGGCAACCAACGCCGTGCTCGACGTCTCGGCGCTGAATTCGGTCACCTCCTACGAACCCAATGAACTGATCGTGACGCTCCAGGCCGGCGCGCCGCTGGCCGACGTGCTGTCGCTGATCGACGCCAAGAACCAGCAATTCGCCTTCGAGCCTGTCAACACCGCGCCGCTGCTCGGCACGCCCGCGTTGGGCACCATCGGAGGCATGATCGCGGCCGGGCTCGCCGGCCCGCGCCGGATCAAGGCGGGCGGGGCGCGCGATCATCTGCTGGGGGCGCATGCCGTCTCCGGCTTCGGCGACAGCTTCAAGACGGGCGGCAAGGTGGTGAAGAACGTCACCGGCTACGACCTCTGCAAACTGCTGGCGGGCTCCTGGGGCACGCTGTCTGTCATGACCGAGGTGACGCTGAAGGTGATGCCCAAGCCCGAAGCCGAGCGGACGCTGCTGTTGCGCGGGCTGGATGATGCGGTCGCCAACAAGGCGATGACCGCGGCGCTCGGCTCGCCCTACGACGTCTCCGCCGCCGCGCATCTGCCGAAATCGGCATTCCGGGCCAAGGCCGACGGGCTCGGCGACGTCGCCGGCGAAGGCGAGGCGCTGACCGTGCTGCGGCTCGAGGGCATCACAGCCTCCGCCGCCCATCGCGCCGGCTCGCTGCGCGAGATGCTTGCGCCGTTCGGAACTGCGACCCTGATCGAGGACGCCGCCTCCGCCACGCTGTGGGCCACCGTCCGCGACGTGCTGCCGTTCGCGGCCGGCGGCGCGCTCGGCGCCTGGCCGGTGTGGCGGATCGTCTGCCCGCCGGCATCGGGCGCGGCGCTCGGCACTCAATTGGCGCGCGAGACCGGGGGCGATGTCATTTACGATTGGGGCGGCGGGCTGATCTGGGCGGCGGTGCCGCCGAAGGCCGACGCACATGCCCCGGCCGTGCGCCAGCGGACCGATGCGGTTGGCGGGCACGCGACGCTGATCCGGGCGGCCGAAGACGTCAGGCACGGCGTCGATGTGTTCCATCCGCAAGCGCCCGGGATCGCCGCCCTGAGCGAACGGGTCCGCGCCAGTTTCGATCCGAAGTCCATTCTGAATCGGGGACGCTTGAGGCGGGGCGCTACGGCATGAAGACCGAATTCTCACTCGCGCAGCTCGCCGACCCCGACATCGCGCAAGCCGACAAGATCCTGCGCGCCTGCGTCCATTGCGGCTTCTGCACCGCGACCTGTCCGACCTATGTGCTGCTCGGCGACGAACTCGATAGTCCGCGCGGCCGGATCTACCTGATCAAGGAGATGCTGGAGAAGGACCAGGCGCCGACATCGGAGGTGGTCAAGCATGTCGACCGCTGCCTGTCGTGCCTCGCCTGCATGACGACCTGCCCGTCCGGGGTGAACTACATGCACCTCGTCGACCAGGCCCGTGTCAGCATCGAGCAGCGCTATCAGCGCCCGATCGCCGAGCGGCTGCTGCGCCGGGTGCTCGCCTTCGTCCTGCCGGACCCGCAATGGTTTCGCATCAGCATGCGGCTGGCACAGCTGGCCCGGCCTCTCGCCGTCTTCCTGCCGACCCCTCGGCCCGCGGCCACGCCAGGACTGATCCAGCGCCTCAAGGCGATGCTGGCGCTGGCGCCGAACCGGTTGCCGACGCCGGGCGCACTTCCTGGCAGCGTGTTCGCTGCACTCGGCAAGAAGCGCGGCCGGGTGGCGCTGCTCCAGGGCTGTGCCCAGCAGGTGCTGGCGCCCCGCATCAACCAGGCCGCGATCAGCCTGCTCACCCGCCATGGCATCGAGGTCGTCCTGGTCAAGGACGAGCGATGCTGCGGCGCGCTTACCCATCACCTTGGTCACGACGATGACGCGTTGTCGCGGGCCCGCGCCAACGTGACGGCGTGGCAGAAAGAGGCCGCCGGCGAGGGGCTCGACGCCATCCTGGTGACGGCGTCCGGATGCGGCACGGTGATCAAGGACTACGGCTATCTGCTGCGCGAGGACGCTGCGTTCGCAGCCGATGCGGCGAAGGTGTCCGCGCTTGCGAAGGACATCACCGAATATGTCGCCGGTCTCGGACTCGAACCGTCTGCGCGGCAGGACAACATCGTCGTCGCCTATCACTCCGCATGTTCGTTGCAGCACGGGCAGAAAATCACGGGTCTTCCGAAAGAATTGCTTTCCAAGAATGGATTCGTGGTGAAAGATGTGCCCGAGAGTCATTTGTGTTGCGGTTCGGCGGGGACCTACAACATTCTCCAGCCCGAGCTTGCGGGCCGGTTGCGCGATCGCAAGGTCGCCAACATCGCGAGCGTCAAGCCGGACATGATTGCCGCGGGCAATATCGGCTGCATGGTGCAGATTGCCAGTGGCACGTCAGTTCCGGTCGTACACACGATTGAGCTTCTCGATTGGGCTACGGGCGGATCGCGGCCGGAGTTGAATGTGTCGCGCTGAGCTTTCGTCCGGAGGTGACAGCTGAAAGGCGCCCGATCGACCATTGTTCGGCGGCAACAGGAGGACCACGATGGCGAAAGCGAGTAAGAAAAAAAGCAAGAAGGCCAAAAAGGCCAAGAAGGTCGTGAGCGCGAAGAAGGCGACGAAGAAGAAGTCGGCCAAGAAGTCAGCAAAGAAGTCAGCGAAGAGATCCGCCAAGAAGGCTGCGCCGAAGAAGGCCGCCAAGAAGGCCAAGAAAGCTGCGGCGAAGAAGGCCGCGCCGAAGAAAGCCGCCAAGAAGGCTGCGAAGAAAGCGGCTCCGAAGAAGGCGAAGGCAGCTCCCGCGCCGAAGCCGGCGGCCCCAGTAGCCGCGCCGGCTCCCGAGCCTGCCGCCGAGACGAGCTGGGCGATGCCTTCGTCTTCTGCGGAACCGACGCCGGCCGAAGGGCAAGGCTAAAGGGCAAGGCTAGAGGGCAAGACCAGAGCGCAAGGCTAGGCCCAAGCTCGGGTCTCGAGGCTGGGTCCACCCCGACCCTGTGACAGCAGGAAGGCCGCAGCGTTGAACGCTGCGGCCTTTTTGCATCGCCGTCACTGCTTACCGGAGGCTGCCCTTTTCTGAGTCAGTTGATTCGTAGCACGCGCGCCACGGCACCGCCGGCCCACGTAGTAACCCGGACCCCGCTGTGCACTTTGGCGTGAAAATAATGTGATCAAGAAGCAACACCGACGGACAACCTTTCTTGGAATCGTCAGAACGCCCAAAAAGGCGGCAAATGCTCGTGTTTTTTGCTTCTCGCTTTTCGTCCCTCCAGCCAGATTGCCGCAGTTACGAAATTTTCAATCAGGTCGGGTGCCCCGGGGGGCTTCCGGAGCTCGACCGGGGTCTAGAACTTGGTGATGGGGATCGAAATGAAGAAAGTGGCTTTGTTGGCAACGGCGCTGGCAATGGTGACGGGTTCGGCTTTCGCGGCGGATATGCCCTTGAAGGCTCTGAAGGCTCCTCCGGCGCCCGCGTTCGATCCCTGGGATGTCGCCTTCGGCGGCGCGGTCATGAGCGACTACGTCTTCCGCGGCGTGACTCAGTCAAACCACCAGCCGTCGGTCGCCGCCTATTTCGAGCCGCGCTACAATGTCACCAAGGACCTCCAGCTCTACGCCGGCGTGTCCGCTGAAAGCATCTCCTTCGCCAATCGCGCCGCCGCCGAAGTCGACATCTACGGCGGTATCCGCCCGACCTTCGGCGCCTGGGCGTTCGATGTCGGTGTGTGGGGCTATCTGTATCCGGGCGGAAGCTGCGCGGATAACGTCACGACCGGCGGCATTCCCGGCGGCAATGTTTGCCCCGTCAGCACCACGACCATCTTCCTCGGCGACGGCAACGTCATGAAGAAGGACGTCAGCTTCTTCGAAGTGTACGGCAAGGTGAACTACACCATCAACGACAGCTTTACGGTCGGCGCGACCGAGTTCTACTCGCCGAACTTCCTGAACTCGGGTGCATGGGGCAACTACGCGTCGTTGACCGCGAAGTACACGGCGCCCAGCACGGTGTTCGGTGCCTCGGGCGTCGGCATGTACGTGTCGGGTGAATTTGGCCGGCAGTGGTTCGGTACGTCGGACGCTTTCTATGGAACCGGTGTTGGTACCGTCTTCGCCAACGGCATTCCCTATAAGGACTACAACACCTGGAACATCGGCGTCGGCTTCACCTACAAGGTGTTCACGCTCGATCTGCGCTACTCCGACACCGATCTGAACAAGGGTGATTGCAACGCGTTCACCAGCGCCTTCAACGCCACTGGCACCACCAACGTCACCCCGATCAACCCGGGCGGCGCTGGCTCCAACTGGTGCGGCGCGGCGGGTATCGCCAAGCTGTCCTTCGACCTGACGGCGATGACCAACCTGAAGTAAGTTTACTTTCCGAGACGACTAACAAGGGCGGCAGAGCAATCTGCCGCCCTTTCGTTTTGGGGGAGGGCTTGGCTTCAACGCGACACGTCGTGTGGGTAGCAGTGCTGCCGTGTCATCATGGCCGGGCCTGTCCTGGCTTGTCCCGGCCATCCACGCGTATCTCCCGAGACACAAGAGACGTGCATGCCCGAACAAGCCCGGGCATCACGGTGCGGATGGTTCAGTGTCTCAGCGCGCCGCGCTGGGCTCCGGCTCGGCCGGCGCGTCGTTCTGGCCCAGCACATGGATCGCGCCGTCGTCCACCACCGTCACCTTGCGGGTGTGGAAAGCATCGAGCGTCGAGCGATGACCGATCGAGACGATGGTGGCCTGCGGCAGCTTCTCCGTCAGCAGGCGGTAGAGCCGCGCTTCGGACGGTTCGTCGAGCGAGGCGGTGGCCTCATCCAGGAACAGGTAGTCCGGCATATGCAGCAGGGCGCGGGCGAGCCCAAGGCGCTGCTGCTCGCCCAGCGAGAGCATCCGGTTCCAGTGGCCATCCTCGCTCAGCCGTTCGGCGAGGTCGGGCAGGCCGACCGATATCACCGCGTCCCGGATCTGGGTTGCCTGGAATGTGCCGGGCGCGGCGGGATAGATCACGGCATCGCCCAGCGCGCCGATCGGGAAATAGGGACGTTGCGGCAGCATCATCAGCTTTGCCTTGGCGGGGACGGCGATGGTGCCGGTGCCGAACGGCCAGATGCCGGCGATGGCGCGGAACAGCGTCGATTTGCCGGCGCCTGACGGTCCGCTGACGAGCACGCGCTCCGGTGCCTGGATGGCGAAGCCGTCGGCCGCGACCAGCGGCGTGCCGTTGGGCAGGTTCACGCAGAGCTTCTGGAGGTCGATATTGCGGCCGCCGCCCGCTGCCTTGAGCTCGATCGTGGCCTCATGCGCCGGCAGGTTTGCCGCGGTCGCGACCGACATCTCGAAGCCGTCGAGACGGGCGACGATCGCGCGCCATTCCGCGATCGATCGATAGGCCGTGACGAAGAAGGACAGGGCATCCTGCACCTGGCCAAAGGCCGAACCGGTCTGCATCATGTCACCGAGCTGGATGCTCTTGGCGAAGTAGGCGGGCGCGACCACCACATAGGGAAAGATCGTTGCGGCCTGGCCGTAGCTGGCCGTGAAGGCGGTCAGCCGCTTGGTCCGCCTCATGATCGCATACCAGTTGCCGATGACGTGGCCGAAGCGATGGAGCAGATGACCTCGCTCGGCGTTCTCTCCCTTCAAGAGCGCAATCTGCTCGGAATTCTCGCGCACGCGGATCAGGTTGAAGCGGAAGTCGGCTTCGTAGCGTTGCTTCTCGAAATAGAGATTGATGAGCGGCCTGCCGATCCAGTGGGTCAGTCCCGTACCCAGGACCGCGTAGGCCAGCGCACACCAGACCAGGAAACCCGGGATGACGATGTCGGTGCCGTAGATGTGCAGAGGCGCCTTGTTGGACAGACCCCAGAGGATGACGATGAACGACGCCAGCGTCACGACGGACGACAGCAGGCCGAGACCGAGAACGAGCGTTTGCTCGACGAAATTGGTGACGTCCTCGGTGAGACGCTGGTCCGGGTTGTCGGCGGCGTCGCCCTTCAGCTGCATGCGATAATGCGTGGCGCCGTCGAGCCATTCGCCGAGATAGTGTTGCGTCATCCACCGCCGCCAGCGGATCTGGAGCCACTGGTTCAGGTAAAGCTTGTAAACGGCCAGCGCGACGTAGGTGAAGGCGAGGCCGAGGAAGATCCAGACCTGCATGACGAACTCATTCAGGTCGTAGGCCTGGAGTGCGCTGTAGAACCGGTTCTGCCACTGATTGAGCAGCACGTTGATCGCGACCAGCGTCAGCTCCATGGCCACGACGACAGCGAGCAGGCCGCGGCCCGCCCATTTGTCTTCCGATCGGAAATAGGGACCGGCGATTCGCCAGACGGTCGCGAGCGTGGCGCGGATGTTGTTCACAGAGGGGGATCTCCTGACGGATATTCACAGCAGCCCCGAAGCCAAGTGGCTGAGGCGATAGCAGAAAAAGGGCGCGCTTAGACTAAAGTCGCAAGTTCTGCAATTTGCGTTGGCTAGCCATGGCTTGCAACCCTAGCATGGGCATAGCGGCGTGGGGCGGGGGCCTCCGGATTTTCGCGAGCTTGTGAGCAGATCGGAACCGCGGCTTTCGCGAGGAATTCGCGTCCAACTCGGGGGTTATCGCTTCCAACGTCAAGCAGGTCCGCCGTCCACGCGGGCCGGCCTGCCATAGAGACGCGTGGGGGAGGAAGACCATGTGGAACCAAATCTATGATCCGCTGCACAGTCCCGTGCTGTCGACAATCGCGGCGGCGATCCCCGTCGTCACGCTGCTGGTCCTGATCGCGAGCGGGCGCGTTCAGGCTCACATCGCGGCCGTCGTCGCCGTGATCGTGACCAACCTGATCACGATTTTCGTGTTCACGATGCCGGCGAACATGTCGATCCGCGCCTCGATCCTCGGCATCGTGACCGGCTTCTTTCCGATCGGCTGGATCGTCCTCAATGTCATCTTTCTCTACCAGGTGACGGTGACCACCGGACGGTTCGAATTGTTGAAGCGCGCGGTCGGCGGCGTCACCGAGGACCGGCGGCTGCAATTGCTGCTGATCGCGTTTTCGTTCGGCGCGTTCTTCGAGGGTGCCTCCGGCTTCGGCACGCCGGTGGCGATCACCGGCGCCGTGCTGATCGGCCTCGGCTTCTCGCCGCTTGCGGCCTCAGGCCTGTCGCTGATCGCCAACACCGCGCCGGTCGCCTACGGCGCGCTGGGCACGCCGATCCAGGGCCTCGCCTCGGTCACCGGGCTCGATCCCTACATCCTCGGCGCGATGGTCGGACGGCAGCTGCCGCTGTTCTCGCTGATCGTGCCGTTCTGGGTGGTGTGGGCGTTCGCGGGCTGGAAGGGCATGAAGGACATCTGGCCGGCGATCCTCGTCACCGGCGTGTCGTTCGCCGTCCCGCAATTCGTGATCTCGAACTACGTCAATCCGTGGATCGTCGACATCGGTGCGTCGCTGATCTCGATGGGCGCGTTGATCCTGTTTCTCAAGGTCTGGCAGCCGAGGCAGCTCTGGCTGTCGCCGGCGCTGCGCGGACATGATGAATCGGCGGCGACCATGGCCACGGCCAAGCCGCTCGACAAGACGCCGCTGACGCAGGGTGAGCTCTTTAGCGCGCTGCTGCCGTGGATCATCGTCTGCGTCGTGATGCTGATCTGGGGCAACGGTGCCTTCAAGACCTGGGCGAACGGGATCTTCGTCTGGAACTACGCCGTTCCCGAGCTGCATCAGATGATCAACAAGATGCCGCCGGTGGCGCCGGCGCCGACCAAGGAGGCGGCGGTGTTCGGCTTCACCTATCTGTCCTTCACCGGCACCGGCATGCTGATCGCGGCGATCATCTCCGGCGTCCTGATGGGCGTCGGTCCGGGCCGGCTGATGGTTGAATACGGCCGCACCATCCGGCTCTGCGCGATCTCGCTGATCACGATCTCGGCGATGCTCGCGATCGGCACGCTGACACGCCTCTCCGGCGTCGATGCGACGCTGGGTCTCGCCTTCGCCGCAACCGGCGTGCTCTATCCCTTCTTCGGCACGCTGCTCGGCTGGTTGGGCGTGGCGCTGACCGGATCGGACACGTCGTCGAACATCCTGTTCGGCAACCTCCAGAAGATCACCTCGCAGCAGCTTGGCCTGTCGCCGATCCTGATGGCGGCGGCGAACTCGTCCGGCGGCGTGATGGGCAAGATGATCGACGCGCAATCGATCGTCGTCGCCTCCACCGCGACCAATTGGTACGGCCACGAAGGCACCATCCTGCGCTTCGTGTTCCGGCACTCGATCGTGCTGGCCTGCCTCGTCGGTGTGTTCGTGACGCTGCAAGCCTATGTCTATCCGTTCACGGAGCTCGTGCTGAAGTAGCGAGGCACGGCTGCGACGCAAAGACCCCCGCGGGATCGTCCGCGGGGATTTTTGTGCCTCGAACCGACGAACCTTCTCAAAGGCTTTGCCGTCTTATAGAAGACCCGGCAAACCCGGGTCGGTCGAGAGGTTTCATGGTGTCGTTGAAGCAGATGGTGTGTGCCGCAGCTGCGTTGCTCGTGATGTCGGCCGTTGCACGCGCGCAAGAGGGCTTTCCCTTCGGCACCGAGATGACGCTGGAGGCCGCGCCGCAGCCCGGCTCGAAGCGAATCCCGAACATCGAGATCGGCGACAATGGCGAGGTTGTGCTCGAGCTCTGGTGCAAGGGCGGCAAGGGCCAGTTCTCGGTGGCCGGCAGCACGGTGATCTTCGTTCCCGGCCAAATCCAGGATCGTTCCTGTCCGCCGGCCAAGGCCCAGGCCGATGACGATCTCGTCGCGGCCCTCGCTGCGGTCGAGACCTGGAAGCGTCAGGGCGACGCGCTCACGCTGATCGGCCCGAAGACGCTGCGCTTCCGCGAGAACGGGAATTGAGGAACTCTCCCTGTCGTGCCCCGGCTTGACCGGGGCACCCGGGGTGCGCCTCGTCCTATCGATTCAACAACGTTCGTCTCGGAGTACTGGGTCGCCCGGTCAAGCCGGGCGACGACTGAGAGTTGATACTCGCGTCACGTCACTTCCACACCGACTTGTCGGCGTCCCAGCGCTGGCCCTTCAGCTCCTTGGCGAGCGCCTCGATCGAGCCGTTGTCGTCGGGCTGGTCGCCTTCCTCATCGGCCGTCGCATCATCGGAGACGGTGAGCTTGGCGCCGCTGCTCTCGTCGGCGGTCGTGGTCGAAGGGCTGCCGATCCAGACCATCAGCTTGTCCGATGTCCCCGGCTTGTCGGCGGAGACGAGGCCATAGACCTCGATCGTGTCGGTGAGTTCGAGCGCCGGGAAATCCTGGTTCGGTCGCTTGAAGACGAGCTTGAGCTTGCCGGTCGCGGGGTTGAAGCCCTGCGACACCGGCTTGGCCGCGAGTGTCCTGCTCAGCACGCCAGCGATCGCGCTGGCGAGCTTGTCGCGGTTGATCTTGTCGCCGTCGCGCCAGTCGGCGGCTCCGATGCGGATGGTGCGGTCCATCTCCGCGATCCCTGCGGTCCAGCCGGCGGCCGTGACGCCAGGCATCGCCTTGAATTTCGCCAGCAGCGCGGCCGCGCGCTCCGGGTCGACCGACATGTTGATGGTCTGCTCACCGGCGCGCAGCGCGTCGCAGCCGACCGAGAGACTTGCCAGCGTCACCTCGACGTCCTGGCCCTTCAGGCTCTTCAGGAAGTCGGTCGCGTTATCCAGCTTCACCTTGACCGCGATCGCCTCCGGCGAGACCTCGGTGAAGTCCTTCGGCTGGGGCGTAATGCCGTCGTCGCTGGTCTGGTTGTCCAAGAATTCCTTCTCGCTGAGATCGCCATTGTCGGGCGAGGTCACCTCGGTCACGGCCTGGCCGATGCCGATCTGGCCGCGGAACTCGAAAGTGTCGCCGGTCGGCTTGCGCGTCAGCTTGACCGTGACAGGCGCCTTGGCGCCGATGCTCGTGGTCGTGCCGCTCATCGTCTGGCCGGAGATCTGGAGATTGACGACGAAGCGGTCCTTGCGGTCGGAATTCTTCGACACGGGATAGCAGACGTCGAGCACGGCCGCGGTGACGGTCTTGCCCTGCCGCGTCTCCTTCAGGATCACGTCGGCATTGCCGTCCATCAGCCCGTCGATCGAGGTGAAATAGCGCGTCTCGGTGCCGCCGGGCGCCGTGGCCTTCGGCGACAGCTTCATCTGGGCAGATACCAGCCCGGGCGAGATCACGAACAGGGCCGCCAAGAGAGCCGTCGGGCAAAACAGAAGCGCGCGCATTGACGAAATCCTCGAACGAAAGAATCGGGCGCCACCGTAGTGGGTTTTGGCCGCCGGTTGAATCGGAAAGCGATAAGCATGATCGGCAAAAAAGAAGGCCGCCCGGAGGCGGCCTTCATGACACTGTCGGGTGAGGATGGGCTCAGAAGCCGCCCATGCCGCCGCCGGCCGGCATGGCGGCCGCAGCTTCCTTCTTCGGCATCTCGGCGACCATCGCCTCGGTGGTCACCAGCAGGCCGGCCACGGAGGAGGCGTCCTGGAGCGCGGTGCGCACCACCTTGGCGGGATCGATGATGCCCTTCTCGATCATGTCGACATAGTCCTCGGTCTGGGCGTCGAAGCCGAAGGTCTCGGACTTGTTCTCCAGGATCTTGCCGACCACGATCGAGCCCTCGACGCCGGCATTCTCCGAGATCTGGCGGATCGGAGCTTCCAGCGCTTTCAGCACGATGTTGATGCCGGCCTGGACGTCGGCATTGGCGTTGGTGAGACGGCCGACCGCTTTCTTGGCGCGCAGCAACGTGACGCCGCCGCCGGGGACGATACCTTCCTGCACCGCGGCGCGGGTGGCGTTGAGCGCGTCCTCGACGCGGTCCTTCTTCTCCTTGACCTCGATCTCGGTCGCGCCGCCGACGCGGATCACCGCGACGCCGCCGGCGAGCTTGGCCAGGCGCTCCTGGAGCTTCTCACGGTCGTAGTCCGACGTGGTCTCCTCGATCTGGGCCTTGATCTGGCCGACGCGGGCCTCGATGTCGGGCTTCTTGCCGGCGCCCTTGACGATCGTGGTGTTCTCCTTGTCGATCACCACTTTGCCAGCGCGACCCAGCATCTTCACCGTGACGTTCTCGAGCTTCATGCCGAGGTCTTCGGAGATCAGCTGGCCACCGGTCAGGATCGCGAGGTCTTCCAACATGGCCTTGCGGCGATCGCCGAAGCCCGGCGCCTTGACGGCGGCAACCTTGAGGCCGCCACGCAGACGGTTGACGACCAGGGTGGCGAGAGCCTCGCCCTCGACGTCCTCGGCGATGATGACGAGCGGCTTGCCCGACTGCACCACGGCTTCCAGCACCGGCAGCATCGCCTGCAGGCCGGAGAGCTTCTTCTCGTGCAGGAGGATGTAGGCGTCCTCGAGCTCGGCGGTCATCTTCTCGGGGTTGGTGACGAAGTAGGGGCTGAGATAGCCGCGGTCGAACTTCATGCCCTCGACGATGTCGACCTCGGTGTCGAGCGACTTGTTCTCCTCGACGGTGATGACACCCTCGTTGCCGACCTTCTGCATCGCCTGCGCGATCATCTTGCCGATGGCGGCATCGCCGTTGGCCGAGATGGTGCCGACCTGGGCGACCTCGGAAGAGGCGGCGACCGGCTTGGCGCGCTTCTCGATGTCCTTGATGACGGCCTGGACCGCGGTGTCGATGCCGCGCTTGAGGTCCATCGGGTTCATGCCGGCGGCAACCGCCTTGGCGCCCTCGCGCACGATGGCCTGGGCCAGCACGGTCGCGGTGGTGGTGCCGTCGCCGGCGAGGTCGTTGGTCTTGGAGGCGACCTCACGCACCATCTGCGCGCCCATGTTCTCGAACTTGTCCTCGAGCTCGATCTCCTTGGCGACGGTGACGCCGTCCTTGGTGATGCGGGGCGCGCCGAAGCTCTTCTCGATGACGACGTTGCGGCCCTTCGGACCGAGCGTCACCTTGACGGCGTTGGCGAGAATGTCGACGCCGCGCAGCATGCGATCGCGCGCGTCTCCGGAAAACTTGACGTCCTTGGCAGCCATTGTCTGCAATCCCTGATGTATCGTGATGTGTCGTGTCTGGTGGTGTGCGGCGGAATGATGGATGCCCGGACCTGTCATCCGGGCATGGCATTCAGCGGCCGTTCAGGCTGATGGCCCTAGGCCATCACGCCCATGATGTCCGACTCCTTCATGATGAGGAGCTCTTCGTTGTCGATCTTGACCTCGGTGCCCGACCACTTGCCGAACAGCACGCGGTCGCCGACCTTGAGGTCGATCGGGATCAGCTTGCCAGCCTCGTCGCGGCCGCCGGGGCCGACGGCGACGACTTCGCCCTGGGACGGCTTTTCCTTGGCGGTGTCGGGGATGATGATGCCGCCCTTGGTCTTTTCCTCGGCGTCGATACGTTTGACCACGACACGGTCATGCAGCGGACGAAATTTGGACTTAGCCATGACGTTTCCCTTTGGAGGCTCGCTTTTCCGAAAGCAGCGGAAGTGGGTGGGGGCGGCGCTCCCGTTCCCCCTCTTCCCGAGGGTCGAACGGTGCGCTTAGCAATCGGTCTTTCCGAGTGCTAATAGTGCGCAGGGGATATGGCTTGGCTGCGATCCTGTCAAGCAAAGGTGGTTAAGCGATTGGTGAGGCGGATATAGGATGGTGGCACTGGAAACTCGTTCGGGGAAGAGACGTATCTTAGGACGTCATTGCCCTGGTTGCGGTTTTGCGCTTGGCTGCGGAAGGGATGCGGCCGTGGTCTTGTTCGGGGGAATGCCATGATCAGTTCAGCTCACGCGCGCACGGTTGCCAATCTGGCGGCGGCCTCTTGCCTGGCGCTTCTGCTCGGCGCCTGCGGCGGCGGTATGAGCCTGCCGTCCTTCTCCTCGTCCCAGCCGGCACCCGAGGCCGAGCCCGGCACCGCTCCGGAAATGCCGGCCTCGATCCGCGCCGACGAGATCGTCGGCCGCTGGGGTCTTGCCTCGTTCCAGAACCCGGCCGATCGCGCCCGCACCGAGGCGGCTGCGCGGGCGCAGTGCAAGAATCCCTACGTGATCGGCGCCGGTTCCTCCGGCGGCGTGATCATGCATCTGGCCGACCAGGCCACGCCGCAGGAACTGCGGCTGAAGGGCTCGCCGAGCGGCAAGAACTATATCGGCCCCTCCGGCCCGACGCCGGGCGAGCAGGACCGCGAGATCGTCTCCTTCGACGGCCGCGTCATGATCACCCGCTTCGTCGACAAGGACGCCGCCACCCGCTACGGCAACATGGTCTACGTCCGCTGCGGACCGAAGGCGTAGCTGATTTCTGTCATTCCGGGGCGGTCCGCAGGACCGGACCCGGAATCTCGAGCTTCCGGGTTCACGCTTGGCGTGCCCCGGAATGACAATGTGAGACAGGATCAAAAAACAAAAAACGCCGGCTTGCGCCGGCGTTTTTGTTGTTCGGTTTGCCGTGTTCGCCTAGTCGAACAGCGCGTCGATGTCGTCTTGTGAGGCGTGGCCGACGTCGCCGGCGAGCTTCGGGCCGTTGAGGAGCTTGTCGTCCTCGCTGCGGGTGTCGACCTGGGCGGGTGCGTGGGACTTGATCGCGTCGACGCCGCCCCAGATGTCCATCATCGAATTGATGTGCTGCTCGATGAACTTCATCGTGGTCATGACCTTGCTGATGCGCTGGCCGGTCAGGTCCTGGAAGTTGCACGCCTCGAAGATCGAGATGACGCGTTCCTGGATGTCGTCGGCGAGGCGCTTCTGCTGGTCGACCGAGTCGACCTTGGAGAGGGCGGAGGCCGCCTGGTCGATCGACTCGGCGGCTTCGAGGATCTGCTGGGTCGCCTGTTCGGTGCCGCCGACCACCGCGCCGAGCTCGCCATTGACCTTGGCCATCTCGCCGCCGTCGAAGCTCTTGCCGTGCAGGGTCGCGATCTCGCGCTTGGTGCGGTCGATGGCGTCGTGGATGAGGTCGAGCTCGACCTTGAGCTTCTCGCACTGCTCGATCTGGGCCCGATAGGTATCGAGCATCGTGCGTGCGTCGGAAAGTTCCTGGGCGGTGGAGGCGTCGATCGCGGCCATCGCCGCGCTGCCGGTCAGGGGCACGCTGCCCTTCGCCATCTGGGCGCGGATCGCACGCAGCTCCGCCATGATCTCGTTATGCATCGGGCCTGCCTCTTCTGCTACGTCAAGAATCGGCAACTCGCCACCGGCGATATCCTCGACACGAAAACGCTTGCGGTGAACAGCCATCAGGATACTCCCCCACCTCATTCACGCGTCTTTGTAGACAGAAGCGATTTAACACGAGGTTCACGGCAGGAACCGTCGTGCAGCCGCGCGCCACGGCGAAGCAAACGCGCGATTAACCATGAGGCGTCGCCCTTCATCGAAAATAAACGCTGATCGCCGAATTGCCCCGCCGTTCGCGACGTGGTGAATCGAAACGCCCGATCCGTTTACCAAACGCAACGGAGTTTGCTCTTTATTGACCACGTCGAGGACGCGGACATCAGCCAACGCGTCCGGCGACGAATGCAACAAGACGAAACAGTACAGAGTACGTCGATGTTCAAGAAAATGTCTGTCGCGCTGCTCGGCAGCGCATGCGCCTTCATTGTCGGCGCTACCAGCGCCAGCGCCTTCGACAATACCGTGCCGAACGATCCGCCCGCGGTGCTCTACCAGCCGCGGGTAGCCCCGGCGCCGGTGCGCGTGGCCTCCAACGCCAATATGGGCGGCGGCTTCATCGAGTTCCTGTTCGGCGATGGTCCCGGCCGCGGTCCGGCCTATGCACCGCAGCAGTCGATCTATCAGCAGCAGCCCGCCTACAACGATCCGCGCCGCCTGCCGCCGATGGGCGATCCGCAGATGCAGGGCGGCTATCAGCAGGGCGCGAGCTACCAGCAGGAGGCGATCGATCCGCGGCAGCGTCCGTTCGATCCGAAATTCGAGAAGCAGCTTGTCGACTATAGCGGCAAGGAAAGTGCCGGCACGATCGTGGTCGATTCCAACAACAAGTTTCTCTATCTCGTCGAGGGCAACGGTCGCGCGATGCGTTACGGCATCGGCGTCGGGCGCGAGGGCTTCACCTGGACCGGCGTGAAGTCGATCACGGCCAAGCGCGAATGGCCGGATTGGACGCCGCCGGCGGAAATGATCGCGCGCCGCCCCGATCTGCCCAGGCACATGGAGGGCGGCCCGGAAAACCCGCTCGGCGCGCGCGCGATGTATCTCGGCTCCACGCTCTACCGCATCCACGGCTCCAACGAGCCCTGGACCATCGGCACCAACGTCTCCTCGGGTTGCATCCGCATGCGCAACGAGGACGTCATCGACCTCTACGGCCGCGTCAATGTCGGCACCAAGGTCGTGGTGATGTGATCTTCCGACGTTCGACATGAAAACGGCCGCCTGCCGGGCGGCCGTTTTTGTCTGGCGCTGAGGGCAGCCTCACGCGTAGTCGCTGCCGCCGTCGTCTCCGCCGCCGAAATCGCCGTCGTCGGCCATGTCCACATTGCCGTTGTCGTTGTCGTCGTAGTTCTGATCGTCATTATCGCGATCGTTCGACCCTTGGTCGAGGAAGCCCTGACGGGAGTCGCGGTTCGAGCCGATGTCGTTGAGGCCTGCATCGCGGGCGAGCGAGCTGCCGGACTGGTCGCCGCTCCAGGGCGAGCCGCCACCGCGTTCCTCGATGATGGTGGTGTCGCCAAAAGCCTGATGCGATCCGCCGCCCATCATGCCGCGGATGCTGGAGAGCAGCAGCGAGCCGCCGACCACCCCGGCCGCGGCCGCCGCCGCCGTGCCCAGGAACGAGCCGCCGCCACCGCCGACCGGCGGGGCGCCGTATCCTTGTCCGTATCCCTGGCCTTGCCCGTAGGCCTGACCATAAGGCGGCTGGCCGTAACCCGGCTGGGCCTGCTGCATCGCTTGCCCGCTGTTCCAGACCGGCCGCTGCTCGCGCGGCGGCGGCACGTTCGGAACCGAGCCGCGCGATTGGCCCCCACCAAACAGCGTATCGCGCATGGTGTCGAGGAAGCCGCCGGACTGCGGCTGCTCGGGGGCATGGGCCGCTTCCAGCTCCTGGATGCGGTTGTGGGCGCGCTTGAGCGCCTCGTCCTGCAACAGCGTGGTCTGCACCAGCGCGTAGACGGCGCCGGGCGCCTTGCGCAAGCCATCCGAAATCGCGGCGATCGCGTCGGGATCGCGCGGTGCATTCTCCAGTTTCGAAAGCCGGTCGAAAAGCTCGTCGACGAGCTGGCGTTCCTGCGGCGTCATGGTCAGTCTCCCTCGCGCGAAACAAGCGCAAGCGGGATGTAGGGTTCCATTGTGGCCCCAACAGTGGCGGCCGGATTAAATTTCGGTATGCGACAGACTGCCCTGTGGGCCGGCTTTTCGCCGGTTTCATCCCAATGTCACGTCACTGGTCGCAAGAAGCTGCGCGAATGCGTCGCTGGCGAGATAGGCATGCTCGCGCTCGCGGACGTCAGTCATCGGATCGAGCCCAACGAGGATGTCGTCGACGAAGCCGGGATGGCACATCACCAGGCCGCCATCGGGGAGGCCGTCGAGGAACTGCCGCATCAGCTCGCCGAAATCGGCCGCGCCCGTGAAATCATAGGCGCCGGCAAAGGCAGGATTGAACGCGAGGCCGGCACGCCCCGCCTGGCGGCGGAATTGTGCGCTGAGCACATCGAGCACCATTGCCTTGGGCGAAGCCAGTCGTTGCGCGAGGGGTAGGTCGCGTCCACCCTGGCGCACCCAGGCCTTTGGTGCGATCTCGCTGACGGCGTCGACAAAGCCGTCGCGCACCTGCGGAAACAACTGCACATGCTGATGGCCGTCGATGAAGTCGGGTGCGCGGCCGAAGGCTTCCGCGAAAGCGGCGAGTTGCGCTCTCACTTCGTTGCGGAAGAACTCGCTGTCGAGCCGCCGCATCAATCCGGCGCGCAGCAGCTTCGGAAAGACCATGAACATGTCGCCGTCGAGCGGACGGAAATGCATGGTGAGGGGCCGGAACGGTGCCGACAACGTCACGTGCAATCCGATCGCGCAGCGCGGGCTCGCCTTCGCCGCGGCTTGAAGTGTCTCGACCTCGCGTTGCTCGATCGCGGGGCCCACCACCATCACAGATGTCGCGTTGAGGCGGCCGCGTTCGATCAGGTCGCGGATGGCGCGGTTGACGCCGGGGCTGATGCCGTAATCGTCGGCGCAGAGCCAGATCCGTCGCGGCGTGGCCGCCGCGCTCATTCGGCCGCGGTCCTGTTCGATGCGTCCTGGCTCGAAGCGTCCTTTGCCTTGTCGGCCTCAAAATGCTTCTCGCTGTGCTCGGCGACGAAGTAGATCGGACGCGCCTTCAGCTCGGAGAGGATCTTGCCGATATATTCGCCGACGATGCCGATCATGATGAGCTGCACGCCGCCGATCGTCATCAGGCCGACCACGAGCGAGGGATAGCCCGGCACCTGCTTGCCGGTCGTGAAGACCTCCCAGAGGATGGACAGGCCGAACAGGAAGGCGACGCCGGCGAGGATGACGCCGAGCAGGCTGGCAAAGCGCAGCGGTGCCACCGAGAACGAGGTCACGCCTTCTATCGACAGACCGAGCAGGCGCGCGGCGCTGAAGGTCGTCACCCCATGGACGCGCGGCGCGGGTTCGTAGTCGACGCGAATCTGCCGGAAGCCGATCCAGCTTGCGAGGCCCTTGAAGAAGCGGTTGCGCTCCGGCAACTGCCTGAGCGCCGTGACCGCGCGGGGCGACAGCAGGCGGAAGTCGCCGGCGTCCTCCGGAATCTTCTGGCGCGCGCCCCAGTTGATCAGCGTGTAGAAGCCGCGCACGGCAACACGACGCAGGAAGGGCTCGTTGTCGCGGTGCGCCTTGGCGGTATAGACGACGTCGTAGCCGTCCTCGATCCAGTGCCGCACCAGCTGTTCGACCAGCGCGGGCGGATGCTGGCCGTCGCCGTCCATGAACATGACGGCGCCGAGCCGGGCATGGTCGAGGCCGGCCATCAGCGCCGCCTCCTTGCCGAAATTGCGCGACAGCGACACCACCTGCACGTCGATCGGGTCCGCCGACAGCGAGCGCGCAACCGACAGGGTCGCGTCGGCGCTGCCGTCGTCGACATAGACGACCTCGCAGGCGAGCCGGTAGCGTTGCAGCAACGTCTTGGCGAGTTCGCAGATGCGCTGGTGCAGCATGGCGAGGCCCGCCGCCTCGTTATAGACGGGGACCACAATCGACAGCCCCTTCGCAGCGGCGTTCGCTGCGGTGGTGGTCAGGCCGGAAACGTCAGAGCCCAGCATCATCGATCAAGGTTCCAGAGACCGTTCAAGATCATTCAACAGCATATGGTAGCTGCCGCTTGCTGTCGCTACGCTGAACGAAGCTGCGCGACAAACTTTGGGCTCACCGCTGCAGGAAAGCCTCGAGCTTGGCGAACAGCGGGTTCTCCCGGTCGAACACGTAGTCGAGCGAGACCACCGAGACGGTCTCGGCGCCATGCTCGCGCAGGAAGCTCGCGAGCGCGTACAGCTGCCCCGGTGGGCAGTGCAGCGTCAGCATGCCCGAGGAGGTCGGCCCGCCGAACGGGGCTTCGACGCCGAACCGGCTGTGGGCTTCGCCGAGCAGCGCAGCATCGCATTGCCGGAAGCGGGTCCGCACCTCGCGGTATTTGTTGGCGCGCGCCCGTGCCGCGATGTGATCGAGGATGACGCGCGCGGTCTCCAGGAACTGGGGCGACCAGTCGGCGTGCTTCGAGGCCACCAGATTGGCCTGGCTGCGCAGCATCACGCCGTCGTCGAGCACCCGCAGGCCGTTGGCGGCGAGCGTCGCGCCCGTGGTGGTGATGTCGACGATCAGCTCGGCGCTGCCGGCCGCCGGGGCGCCTTCCGTCGCGCCCGCGCTCTCGACGATGCGGTAATCGGTGATGCCGTGGCTCTGGAAGAAGCTGCGGGTGAGGTTGACGAACTTGGTCGCGACCCGCATCCGCATGTGATGCTGCTCGCGGAAGCCGGTGGTGACGTCGTCGAGATCAGCCATGGTGCGGACGTCGATCCAGGCCTGCGGCACGGCGACCACGACGTCGGCATAGCCGAAGCCGAGCCCGTCGATCAGGGACACGTGCTTGTCGGCGTCCGCGATGTTCTCGCGCACCAGGTCTTCGCCGGTGACACCGAGATGCGCGAGACCGCGGGACAGCTGCGAGGCGATCTCGCTCGCCGAGAGATAGGCGACCTCGACATTGTCGAGGCCCGCGATGGTACCGCGATAGTCGCGGGCGCCGCCGGCTTTCGACAGCTTGAGCCCGGCGCGGGCGAAGAAGCCTTCCGCGTTTTCCTGAAGACGGCCCTTGGAGGGAACGGCCAGAACGAATGGCGCGCTCATGACTTAAGCTCCCACCTTGCGGCCGATCTTGGTCAGCGCGTCCACCCAGACCGAGAAACCGACCGCAGGGATCGGCTCAGCCGAGCCGAGCTGGGTCATCAGCCCGTCATAGCGGCCGCCGGCTACCAGCGGTTCGGCGCCGTTGCCTTTGTGATGCAGCTCGAATTCGAAGCCGGTGTAGTAATCGAGCCCGCGCCCGAACGCGGTCGAGAAGCGCGTGTTCTTCACGTCGATGCCGCGCGCGGCCATGAAGCCGACCCGGCTTTCGAACTGGTCGATCGCGCCGGCGAGATCGAGCCTTGCGTCGGCGGTGAGCGCGCGCAGCGCGGCGACGGCATCATCGGGATTGCCTGATATCGACAGGAAGCGCTTGAGGACGGTGATCGCCTCGCGCGGCAGCGCGCCGCCCTTGAGCGTCGACTGCTCGAGGAAGCGGTCGGCGATCTCGGCCGTGGTGCGGCCGCCGACATTGGTGGTCCCTGCGATCGACATCAGATCGGTCACGAAAGCCAGGGCCGCCTTGCGGTCGGAGCCTGCGAGCGCGGCCAGCACACCCTCATATTCGCTCCGGGTCGCAGTGGTTGCAGCAGCCAGCCGCTCCAGATCCTGCTCCAGGCTGATCTTGCGGTTGAAGTCCTTGACCAGGCGGCGGCGCCAGACCGGGTAGAGGTTGAGGGCGTCGAGCAGCGCATTGAACAGCGCCACGTCGCCGGTGCGGATTTCGACGTCGCGCACGCCGAAGGCGCTCGTCGCCTCCAGCGCCAGCGCGAGGGTCTCGGCATCCGCGGCGGCGCGGTCCTGGCGACCGAATGATTCGATCCCGGCCTGGAGGAATTCGCTGGCATGGCCGCTGCGGTAGCGGAACACGGGACCCAGATAGCTGAACCCGGCCGGCTGGCCGGCGCGGCCGGAGGCGAGGTAGTCGCGCGCCACCGGGATCGTCAGGTCGGGCCGCAGGCAAAGCTCCTCGCCGGACAAATCCGTCGTCAGATAGAGGCTCTTGCGGATGTCCTCGCCGGACAGGTCAAGGAACGGCTCGGCCGGTTGCAGGATGGCGGGCTCGGCTCTGACGTAGCCGGCCTGCGCGAACGACAACAGCAGCGTATCCGCCCAGGCGGCGGAGCCGGCAGCATTTGAGGTGGCAGTCGCGGTCATCTCAGGGGGTCCATCGTCCCGGCAGAGCCGGGCAGGGCAAAGGGTGCCACGGGGAGGCACAGGAATTGGCGCAGCCCTTAGCATGGCCGGAAAACGGTTTCGACCTCCAAAGGATCAATCGCTTAACGAGTTTCGAGGCGTCCGGACGATCCTGCAGGCGTCACCCCGCAGGGCGGCCGAGATACCCCATGGGGTGCGTGCGGATCTCGACTCGACCAGCGGCACAAAAGTAAAATAATACCTCTATGGTCAATCCTTGCTGTGTGCGACCGTCGATGCAGCGGAAGCGCATGCGGCTCATTCAATGCGATCAGGGACGTCTTTGCGCTGTTCCACAGCCGTCGCGTCGGCCGCGGCAAGATCTGCAGCGCTTCCTGCGGCATTCAATTCGGCGTCTTCGGCGAGCCGCTCTGCCAATTCGATAATTCTCCGCCGCTTGCGCGCGTCGGTGATGCTGAGAAAGGCCTTGATCAGGCGCAAGTCCTGGCGTCGGCGGATGTCGAATTCCACGTCGTCGTCCATGGCCATTTTTTCCGCCTCGACCGCCGGCTGAATGGAGTCGGCATCATCGACATCGTTGGATGCTTTCGTGGGCCGTCGTCGCCGACGGTCGGCCGCAAGGCCGATCGCGAATTGGTCCGACGCAGAGCCCCATGCACCCGCAACGTCACAATGAGAGATTGAGGACTCTTGGCAAGTTGTCACATACTCAATTTGGGTATGTCGGGCGACACGTTCGATGCTGGCTTCGTTTACAAGATGAATGTTGGTTTCCGATTCATGCGCAATGCTTCAGATATTATCCGGACGGTCTCGCGTCATACGCTCGCTTACATGCTGTTTTCGATCAGCGAGATGTTCCGGAACTACGACGAATTCGATCCGATGGACCTTCTGATCATTCACGCGATTCTCAATGCGAACGTCATCAACGTGATGAACGATCCGTCGTTGGACGAGAAGTTTTCCAGCATCCACACGGTCGAGCCGGATACGATCAAGCAGGGCGTGTCCCGCGCGGCACTCTCCCGCTTCCTGAGCCTGCCGCTCGAGACGGTTCGCCGTCGCGTGGCGGGGTTGAAGAGGCGGAAGATTCTCGCCGAGACAAAGGCCGGGCTGATCGTGACCGAGCAGAACGCGTTCAGGTTCGGCAACAACCACGAACTGCAGAAGACCAACATGCTGCTGCTCACGAAGCTGCTTCGCGATCTCAAACGCGCCGGCATCAACGGTCCGGATGATCTGCGAGCTCCCGAAGGTGCGGCAGCGGCCAGAAAGGCGACGTAAGCGGCAGGATATGGATCAGAGCCTTCTCGACATTGCTCGCGATGGAACGCAAAATGGCGCGGCGGAGCGCTTGTTGTCGTTCCAGGGTCTCAAGCCGTCCTCGGCGCTCGAGCTTCAACCGTACGACATCGATCATTTCGGGGACAGCGAGAGATATGCCGGTGCGTCCAGCATGCCGTTGTCGCCGGGCTCGACTGCGATCATGCGCGCGCGGCTCAGCCTGCCGAATCTGAGCCTGTCTCTGGTGAAAACCTTCCCGCGGATCATCAGCGGCTACCAGTTGGCCCATGCCGTCGCAGTGGTGGTGCCGATGGACCAGGTGACCTCGACCTGCATCAACGGGCAATCGATCGGCAGCTCCATCCTCGTGCTGAAGGGGGCTTCCAATTGTCTGGTCTATGAGCCTGTGGGCCGGTTGATCGGCGTCGTCTACTTCACGCCGCCCGCGCGGGATCCCTGGTTACAGCTGGATGACGGCTATCATTTGCTGAGCGCGCCATCGGATATGCTCGCCTCCCTGCGTCGCCTGATTGCGGCAACGCTGGAAACAGCGGCCAATGATCCCGAATTCCTCAACGAGCCGACCTCGCAAGCGGAAGTCGAACAAGCGCTGCTTGGCGCGATGGACAATGCCGTTCGTTCCAGCGTGAGCAGCAAATCGGTGCACGCCACGACGGAGAGTTACCTGCGGATCGTCGCCGACATGGAAAGATTGATCCGGCACGATCTCACGGTTTGGCACAAGACGACCGAACTAGCGGAGCGCGTCGGCGTGTCGGTTCGCACGCTCCAGAGTGCGACCAAGGCCATCTGCGGCATGAGTCCGCATCGCTATAGCCGGGTCTTGCGTCTCTGGTCAGTGCGCAAGCAGCTGCGCGCTGGTCCTGGACGGCGCAGCGTGAAGGCCTGCGCCATTGCGCATGGCTTCTGGCATCTGAGCGAGTTCGCGGCGAGCTACCGGGCGGCGTTCGGAGAGCTGCCCTCCGAGACCCTGCATCGATCGCTGCGCGAGCACAGCTAGCCGGTCATCCCGATGTGGTCATCGTGAATTCGATCGGATCGGCCTGCTCAGTCACCCCTCCCTTCGGGAGAGGTGATCATCGCGGGGGCGTATCGATTCAGCCAAAACTCTCCCCTTAGCTGCTCGCGCCGCCCCAATCGCCCAACACCGCCTGGACCAGCGCCAGCGCCGCGACCGCGGCCGTGTCGGCGCGCATGATCCGGGGTCCCAGCGCGAGCCGCAGGATCTTCGGCTGCCGCAACAGCAGCGCGCGCTCTTCCTCGGCGAAGCCGCCTTCCGGGCCGATCAGCACGTCGATACCTCGGCCGGGCTCGAAGGCATCTTGCAGGCTTTGAATGGGGCTTTGGACCTCCGCCGCCTCATCGCAGAAGATCAGCAGGCGGTCGGCCGGGCGTTGACCGAGGTAGCGCTCGAGCGGCACCGGTTCGGTCACGGCGGCGATGCTCAAAATGCCGCATTGCTCGGCGGCCTCGACCACGTTGGCGCGCATCCGCTCGGTGTTGACCCTCGAGGCCTGGGTGAACCGGGTCAGGACCGGTTGGAGCGTGGCGGCGCCCATCTCGACCGCCTTCTGGACCATGTAGTCGAGCCGGGCATGCTTGAGCGGGGCGAAGACATAAGCGAGGTCCGGCAGTCGGTCCTGGGGGCGGACCTGCTGGAGGATGACGAGATTGTCAGGCCGCTTGCGGCCTTCGATCGCGGCCTGCCATTCGCCCTCGCGGCCGTTGAAGGCCAGAACCTCGGCCCCGGCGGACAGCCGCAGCACGTTGCCGAGATAGTTGCTCTGGTCGCGGTCGAGCGGAATCCTGGCGTCCTGGGCCAAGGGGGCATCGACGAACAGGCGCGGGGCGCGAAAATCGAGGGAGGGCATAGGTCAAAAGTCCAATTTGCCGCCGTTCTTAACCGAAACCAGCCATTTCGGGGGTAAATATTGCCAGATTGCTGCGGCGGCACGCCGCGCTCTTGCCCTATTCGACGGGTTGTTAAGGCCCGGCGGGAATCGTAAAATCGCCAGCACGCTGGTTGCGCTTCAATTGGGAAGACGCCGAACCCCGCAAGCTCCTGCCGGAGAGACACTCTTGATGATCCGTCGTTTGATGGTTCCGATGACTGCCGCCATGGTCGCCATGGGCGCCGCGGGCGCTTACGCCCAGGGGTTCCCGGCGCCGTTGCCGGGCCAGGGCGCCTCCGATCCCGCATTTCCGCCCGTCAACGGCCGAGCGCCGGTCGCCTCCGTCGGCGCGCCACAGGCTTCGTTCCCGGTCAACGGCGCGGCTCCCATCGGTGGCGCCGGCGCTTTCAGCGCGGCCCCGCCGACGCAAGCCGGTCCGGGTGAGGATTGCATGAAGGCGTTCGTACCGCTGCGCGAGGACGCCGAGAAGCGCGGCAAGTTGATCAAGGCCGCGAGCGACCGCCACGCTCCGCCCGACGAAGCCTGCAAGTTGATCAGGAGCTTCGGCCAGGCCGAGCTCAAGATGATCAAGTATATCGAGACCCACGCTGCCAAATGCGGAATCCCGCCGACCGTCAGCGCGCAGATGAAGGAAGGTCACAAGAACACCGAGACGATGCAGACGAAGGTCTGCAACGTCGCGCAGCAGATGGCGAACCAGCCGCGCGGTCCGGCCGGTCCGTCGCTGAGCGAGGTGGTGGGATCGGGCTCTGCACCGGAAGCCAATGCCGGCAAGAAGGGCGGCAGCACCTTCGACACGCTTAACGGCAACGTCCTCACCCGATGAGGCCACGTGCCGCCGATTTGAAGTTCCTACGGTGCTTGCCGCGAACTCTTTCTGGGAACTTCAAATCGACAAGCGGCACGTGAAGCAAATTTTTCTGGCTAGTGCCCTAAAAGTTTTCGAAGTTCGTACCGGAATGCGTAGCGATGGAATACGAACTTCGAAAACTGGGCACTGACGCATCCGCCCGCGTTGCCGACTCTACCGGCAACTGGGTCGATACGCTCGCGCCGCAATGGGCGCGGCCGTATCTGCGCCTGTCCCGCTTCGATCGTCCGATCGGCTCCTGGCTTCTCTTGATGCCGTGCTGGTGGTCGGCCGCGCTCGCCGGCGGCATGGCGCATGACGTCCGCGGCCTGCCGCTTACAATCGTGCTGTTCTTCATCGGCGCCTTCGTGATGCGCGGCGCCGGCTGCACCTGGAACGACATCACCGACCGCGACCTCGACGACAAGGTCGAGCGCACCCGCTCGCGGCCGCTGCCGTCGGGGCAGGTGACCACGAAGCAGGCGCTCGCCTTCATGGTCGCGCAGGCGCTGATCGGGCTCGTGGTGCTCCTGCAGTTCAACCGCTTCGCGGTCCTGACCGGCATCGCCTCGCTGCTGATCGTCGCGATCTACCCCTTCATGAAGCGCATCACCTGGTGGCCGCAGACCGTGCTCGGTCTCGCCTTTTCCTGGGGCGCCTTGATGGGCTTCGCCGTCACCTTCGGACGCATCGATGTGACGGCCTTGGTGCTCTATGCCGGCGCGATCTCCTGGGTGATCGGCTATGACACCATCTACGCGCATCAGGATGCCGAGGACGATGCGCTGATCGGCATCAAGTCCACCGCGCGCCTGTTCGGCGCCCACACGCACCAGGCGCTGATCCTGTTCTACGGGCTCTCGGTGGTGCTGATCGGTGTGGCGCTGGCGTCGGGCGATGCGCGCTGGCCGGCGTGGATCGGCCTTGCGGCCTTCGCTGCGCATCTGGGCTCGCAGATCATGCGGCTCAATACCAGCGACCCTGCGCTGTGCCTGCGTCTGTTCAAGTCGAACCGCGACGCGGGCCTGCTGCTGTTTGCGGGATTGCTGACCGACGCGGTGATGCGGGCGGCCTAGCTTTGCTCAATTCCTGGCGATGATCTCACGCTCAGCGCGGTGAACCGGCAACTCGCGCGCCATGGCGGTGCGGCGGCGCATCAGGAATTTCGGACGGCGGGCGCGGATCGCGTTGGCGCGGCGACGGCGCGGCGCGGACTTGCGTGCGCCTTCGTCGAGTTGCGGCAGCGCGAATATCTCGCTCCAGATCGCCCAGGCTTCGGTGAGTTCGTCGCCATCGGCGCTGACCAGCAGCGGAACGGAGAGTGAGGGATCGCGATGCACCAGCACGAGGGTCTGCGCCGCGTCGCTGCCGCGCAGCGCGACGCCGGTGAAGTCGCTGACGCGGACGTTGATCGCCATCTGCATGCCGCGGACGGCACGGCGCAGCACGACACGCTCGCGATGAAGCTCGATTTGCCTGGTGTAGCCGTCGGCGCGCGGATCGTGCGCATCGAAGCGGACCGGAAGGGAAAGAGGGTCGAGCCGCAAGCTGCGGCTCGACCCGGCGGGAGCGGCCCCGCATGTTGCTGTTTGACGCCTCACGGCTTTACTTCTCCCCGCCGGGATTATGTTCCCGGTCGATGCGAGGACCTTAGCGCAGGCCGCTCCGAAAACCGCTTAAAAAGGCTGGTTAATCCAGCGTCACCGCCCGCCATGATTGACAAGACCTTGGCGCGCATGATTGACGAGACGTTGCGCAGGTCTTGCGAATCTGAGCCTTTTGCAGCCTGAAAATGCTTGAAGTCCGCACCATTTGGGCACATCTGGTGTCCAGGCCCTGAGGTCGCCCCGAACCTCCCGCGCCCCCAACAGGATTTCGTTCGTGAACTCTTCACCATCCGCAAGCTCGACGCTTTCGTCCCAAGGCTCTTCAAAAGCCAATCGCGACCTGTTCGATCAGTCCGCGCTCTCGGATCTCGCGCAGCGTCTGGTCGAGGCGGCCAAGCGCGCCGGCGCCGATGCGGCCGATGCGGTCGCGGTGCGCGGTGTCTCGCAAGGCGTCGAGGTACGCGATGGCCGCGTCGAGGAATCCGAACGCTCGGAGGGCGACGATGTCGGCCTGCGCGTGCTGGTCGGCCAGCGCCAGGCCGTGGTCTCCACCAACGACACCAGCGGCGATGCCGTGACCAAGCTCGCGGAACGCGCGGTGGCGATGGCGCGCGTCGCGCCTGATGACAAATATGTCGGCCTTGCCGATCCCGCGCTGCTCGCGCGCGACTTCCCCGATCTCGATCTGCTCGATCCCAACGTGCCCGCAACATCGGAGCTCGAGCGCCGCGCGCTCGAGGCCGAGGCTGCCGCGCTTGCCGTGAAGGGCGTGTCGAAATCCGGCGGCGCGTCGGCCTCATCGGGCATGGGCGGCATGGTGCTCGTCACCTCGACCGGCTTCCACGGCTCTTACCTGCGCTCCAGCCAGGGCATCTCGGCGACCGCGATCGTCGGCGAAGGCACCAGCATGGAGCGCGACTACGACTTCACTTCGGCGCCGCATGGCGCCGATCTGTTGTCGCCCGAAGTCGTCGGCCGCTCCGCCGGCGAGCGCACCGTGGCGCGCTACAATCCGCGCAAGGTCGAGACCTGCAAGGTGCCCGTCGTGTTCGACCCGCGCGTCGCCGGCTCGCTGGTCGGCCACGTCGTCGGCGCCATCAACGGCGCCTCGATCGCGCGCAAGACCAGCTTCCTCAAGGACAAGCTCGGCCAGCAGCTGTTTTCGAAGAACATCCGCATCATCGACGATCCCCTGCGCAAGCGCGGCCTGCGCTCGCAGACCTTCGACGCCGAGGGCGTCGCCGTGAAGCGGACCGCGCTGGTCGACGAAGGCGTGCTGACGACCTGGCTGCTCGACTGCGCCACCGCGCGCGAACTCGGCCTCACCACCACGGGCCACGCCCATCGCGGCGTCTCGTCCTCGCCCTCGCCCGGTCCGTACAATCTGCATCTCGAAGCCGGCACGCCGACGCCGGCGGAACTGATCGCCGACATCAAGCAGGGCTTCTACGTCACCGACCTGATCGGCTCCGGCGTCAACGGCGTCACCGGCGATTACAGCCGCGGCGCCTCCGGCTTCTGGATCGAGAACGGCGAGCTCACCTATCCCGTCAGCGAGGTGACGATCGCGGGCCATCTGTTCGAGATCTTCAAGTCGATGCAGCCGGCGAACAATCTCGAATTCCGCTACGGCATCAATGCGCCGACGGTGCGCATCGAGGGACTTACGCTTGGCGGACGCTGACTTTTCCGACGCAGCGATCCTGACGCGCGACGCGGCGCTGCTGCAGGACACGGTGCGGGAGGCGGGCAGCCTCGCGCAGTCGATGTTCCGCACCGAGCTGAAGAAGTGGATCAAGGGCGCATCCTCGCCGGTCTCGGAAGCCGACATCGCCGTCAACGACCTGCTCGAGGCGCGCCTGCGCGGCGCCACGCCTGATTATGGCTGGCTGTCGGAGGAGAGCGCCGACGACGCGACACGATTGTCGCGGCGGCTGACCTGGGTGGTCGATCCGATCGACGGCACCCGCAACTATCTCAACGGCCATGACGAATGGTGCGTCAGCGTCGCGCTGGTCGAGGATGCTTCGCCCGTGCTGGCCGCCGTGTTCGCGCCTGTCAGCAACGAGTTCTTTTTCGCCGCCCGCGGCCAGGGCACGACGCTGAACGACAAGCCGGTCAGGGCGACCGCCGGGACCGCGCTCGACTTCGCCCGCATGGCCGGCCCGAAGCCGATGGTCGAGCGGCTCGACGTTTCGGGCGGCGACATCAAGCTGCATCCGCGAATCGGTTCGCTGGCGTTGCGGCTGTGCCGTGTCGCCAATGGTGGGCTGGATGCGGCTTTTGCGGGGGGCAACAGCCATGATTGGGACCTTGCTGCGGCCGATTTGATCGTGCAGGAAGCGGATGGTAGGATGAGCGACCTCTCCGGAGGTCCCATCCTCTACAATCGTCGGGAAGTGACGCACGGGGTGCTGGTGGCAGCGGGACGCGATCGTCATGCGAGCATTGTCGCGCATTTTCGAAACCGTCCCTTGCCCTGAAGCGCCTGTCGGCGTGCTTGTCGACAACTGCTTTGCCGGGCAGCCTCTTAGGAACAGAACTCATGCCAGATAGTGCCCCGCAACAACTGCTGCATCTCGTCATCGGCGGCGAGCTGCTCGACCTCGAGCACAACACCTTCAAGAACCTCGACGACGTCGAGGTCGTCGGCCTCTATCCGAACTACGCGTCCGCCCATGCCGCCTGGCGCGCCAAGGCGCAGAGCACGGTCGACAACGCGCAGATGCGCTATTTCATCGTCCACCTGCACCGGCTGCTCGATCCTGCCCAAGAAACGAAGCCGGCGCGTTGAAAAAACTGCTTCGCAATACGCTGCGAAGCAGCTGGTTTCAGCGTGCCGTCGGGGTCCTGGCGGCCGAATATCTGCGTCTGGTCTGGCGAACCAACAAATTCACGTTCGATCCGCCCGGTGTCTACGACATCGTCGAGCCGCAGATCCCGGCGATCTTCGCGTTCTGGCACGGCCAGCATTTCCTCACGCCGTTCATCAAGAACAAGGAGTCCTACCGGGCCAAGGTCCTGATCTCCCGGCATCGCGACGGCGAGTTCAACGCGATCGCCGTCGAGCGGCTCGGCATCGGCCTCATCAGAGGCTCCGGCGACCATGGCAGCGCTTTCCACCGCAAAGGTGGTGTGGGCGCCTTCAAGGAGATGGTGCGAACGCTCCAGGACGGTTGTAATGTCGCGCTGACCGCCGATGTCCCCAAGCGCGCGCGCGTGGCCGGGCTCGGCATCATCATGCTGGCACGGGAATCGGGGCGGCCGATCATGCCTTTCGCAATGGCGACCAGCCGCTTCATCCGGCTCAAGAACTGGGACCGCACCACCATCAACCTGCCGTTCGGGCGGGGTGCCCTGGTCGGCATCAAGGAAATCCACGTGCCCGCCGATGCCGATGCCGCCATGATGGAAACGCTGCGGCAGGAGCTCGAAGACACGCTGAACGAGGCCACGAGCCGCGCCTATGCACAGCTCGGCCGCCCGGGACCCGCAGATGGCTAGTTTGCCCCATGCGCTGCCCAAGTCCCTGCCGATGACGCTGCGGATGTACCGGCGCCTGGCGACCAGCCTGGTGCCGCTCGCGCCCGCGCTGATCAAGCGGCGGCTGAAGCAGGGCAAGGAGGATCCCGCCCGCGTCGGTGAGCGCCGGGGTCTGTCCCAGGACGTGCGGCCGCATGGCCCGCTGGTCTGGATTCACGGCGCCAGCGTCGGCGAGGTGCTGGCGGCAGCGGCGCTGATCGAGCGCCTGCGCGATCTCAATCTGCGCATCCTGCTCACCTCGGGCACCGTCACATCCGCGGCCGTCGTCGCAAAACGTTTTCCGCCCGACGTCATCCATCAATACGTGCCGTATGATTCCCCGCGCTACGTCGCGCGCTTCCTCGATCACTGGAAGCCGTCGCTGGCGCTGTTCATCGAATCCGACCTGTGGCCGAACCTGATCCTGGCGGGCGCGGCGCGCCGGGTGCCGATGGTGCTGATCAACGGGCGGATGTCGCCGCGCTCCTTTCCGCGCTGGCGGCGGATGCACGGCACCATCTCGGCGCTGCTGTCGCGCTTCGACATTTGCCTCGCGCAATCCAAAACCGATGCCGAGCGTTTCTCCGCACTCGGCAGCCGCGATGTCGTCACGACAGGGAATCTCAAGCTCGACGTCTCGGCGCCTCCGGCCGATCCCGCCAAGCTCGACCGGCTGATGGCGATGACGCGCGGCCGGCCGATCATCGTCGCGGCCTCGACCCATCCGGGCGAGGACGAGATGCTGGTCGCGGCGCATCGCAGCCTGGTCGGCATCTTCCCGCAACTGCTGACCGTGATCGTGCCGCGCCATCCGGATCGCGGCTCGTCGATCGCAGGCATGGTCACCGCATCAGGCCTGAAGCCGGCGCTGCGCTCGCGCGACGAGCCGCTGGCGGTGACCACCGATATCTATGTCGCCGACACCATGGGCGAGCTCGGCCTGTTCTACCGCCTCTCGCCTGTCGTGTTCATGGGCGGATCGCTGATCCGCCATGGCGGGCAGAATCCGATCGAGGCGATCAAGCTCGGTGCGGCCATCGTACATGGTCCGCATGTCTTCAACTTCACCGACGTTTACGCGGCACTCGACCAAAGCGGCGGCGCGCGCCAGGCCGACACCCAGGAGGCGCTGGTCAAGCAGCTCGGCCTGTTGCTGGCCGAGCCCACCGTGCGCGACAAGATGCAGCACGCGGGAAGCCGCGTGGTCGCGGAGCTCGGCGGCGCGCTCGATCGCACCATGACGGCGCTCGAGCCGTATCTGATGCAGTTGCGGATCGAGATGGGAGCGGCCAATGCGTGAGCCGGCCTTCTGGTACCGGCCGCGTTCCCCGAAGTCGCATCTGCTCAGCCCGTTGGGCGCGCTCTATGGCGCCATCGCCGCGCGCCGCATGGCGCGCAAGGGGGTCGACGCCGGCATCCCCGTGCTCTGCGTCGGCAATTACCATGTCGGCGGCGCCGGCAAGACGCCGACCGTGCTGGCGCTGACCAAACTGCTGCGCGAGCTCGGCGAGACGCCTGTCGTGCTCAGCCGCGGCTATGGCGGGCGCCTGCACGGCCCTGTCATGGTCGATCGCGAGCGGCACACCGCGGCCGACGTCGGCGACGAGCCGCTGATGATGGTGCGCGACGTGCCGGTCGCGGTCGCACGCGACCGTCTCGACGGCGTCGCGCTGGCGAAGTCGCAGGGCGCCACCGTCATCCTGATGGACGACGGCTTCCAGAACCCGCAACTGCTCAAGGACGCATCGCTGGTCGTGATCGACAGCGAGCGTGGCCTCGGCAACGGCAAGGTGTTTCCGGCGGGTCCCCTGCGTGCGCCCTTGAGGGCGCAGCTTGCGCGCACCGACGGGCTCGTGCTGATCGGCGACGGCCATGCCGCGGACGATGTCGCATCGGAGATTTCCGCGCGCGGCAAGCCGGTGCTGCGCGCGCGGCTGAGGCCGGACGCCGCGTCGGTCGGGCAGCTCTTCGGCAAGCGCGTCTTTGCATTCGCCGGCATCGGCGATCCCGAGCGCTTCTTCCGCACCTTGCGCGCCAGCGGCATCGAGGTCGCACGCACGCGTCCCTTCGCCGATCACCACGCGTTCTCGCGCGACGAGCTCGCTGCGCTCGCAGCGGATGCGCAGCGCGAGCAGCTCACGCTGGTGAGCACGGAAAAGGATCTCGCGCGCCTGCGCGGCATTGATGGCGTGCCTGACGGCATCGTACCGTTCGCGGTGCAGCTCGAGTTCGACGATCCGGCCAGGCTCAGGCAACTGATCAGCGATCGTCTCTACAAGGCGCGCGAGCGACGCTTCAGCGCGCGCTGATCTCTCGCCATTCAGCCGACATTCATCGCAAGGCTTCTATCGATCTCGTGCGATCCTGGAGACTACGATGAAACTGCCCTCTGCTGCCGTTGCCGCCGGCCTTGCGTGTCTGATCGTTGCGCCGGTGCTTGCGCAGACGACGCCGGCGCCTGCGACTTCAGCCGCCACGGTGCCGGTTCCCGCGACCAGGCGCGTGGGCTGTCTCGCGACCACGCAGAGCCTGAAGGGGCAGGACAAGCGCGACCAGATGCAGCTCTGCATGGCGCAGGCGCGGCTCGATTGCCTCAAGCAGGCGATCGATCAGAAGGTCGTCGGCGAGGCGCGCAAGAGCGCGATCAAGGCTTGCGTGGGCACGGATGGCGCGGAGTAGCAATGGCTGCGCGCCTGCGGCCTCACGATTGCGGCTTCGGCGCGTTCGGAAAATGCCGCTGCAGCACCGCGGCGGGCGTGGCGTAGGCTTCCTGCAGGTCCACGCTCCAGTACTTCAACTCGTCGAGCGGGATCCGCGTGTCGGTGATGGCGCAGCGCACGAAGGTGCCCGGCGAGATCACGCGGAAATCGCCGTCGAGATATTGCACCTGGGCTTCGCCATGGCCCGAGGGGCCGAACTTGTTCAGCACGGTCGAAAGTCTCCGTGGGAGGCCTTGAAGGGCACGATGTGTTGGACTGGATGTAGCATAGATAGGGTGGCTTGTCCGCCCGTCAAACCCACCGGTTTGTGATGTTTTGCCGCCGTATCAGCATGATAGTGCTTGGGACCGTGCGGCACCTCCTGCGACAGAGTCCGATGCGCCCCGTACTTTCCGTCCTGTTCCTGACACTGCTGATGTCGGCTGCGCACGCCGCGCCGGCGCCTGCGCCGCAGCCGGTCGAGATTCCGCTGTCGTCGGGCGTCCTGCATGCGCAGCTGTTCAAGCCCGAGGGCGAGGGGCCGTTTCCCGCCGTGATCGCGTTGCACGGCTGCGGCGGCCTCGGCAGTCATGCCGATCCGGTGCTGCCGCGCTATCGCGACTGGGCCGAGCGCCTGCTCAAGGCGGGCAATGCCGTGCTGCTGCCCGACAGCTACGGCTCGCGCGAGCTCGGGCCGCAATGCCGCGTCAAGGAGATGCACGTCAAGGCGCGGCGCGAGCGCGTCGCCGACATCGCGGCTTCGCGCGCCTGGCTGATGAAGCAGAAATGGGTGACGCGCAACCGCGTCAGCCTGATGGGCTGGGCGAACGGCGCCAGCGCGCTGCTCTGGGCTGTGCGTCCGCAGGCCGCGGCGCGTGGCGCAGCACCGGACTTTCGCGCCGCGATCGCCTTCTATCCGGATTGCCGGATCTCCGCCGGCCTCGGCTGGAGCACGCGGGTGCCGACGCTGGTGCTGATCGGCGCGAATGACGACGTCTCGTCGCCGCCGGCCTGCCGCCAGATGGTGGAGGGTGCCTATGGCCGCAGCGCGCTCGCGCGCATCGTGGTCTATCCCGGCGCCTTTCACGATTTCGACCGCGCCAACACGCCGCTGCACGCCGCCGCCGCCGGCACCGATGCCGCCGTCGCCGAGCACGGCCATTCCGGCACCGATTCCGAGGCGCGCGCGGAATCGCAAAAGGAAGTCGCGGAATGGCTGGCGCGCTAGCTCGCAGGAGCGGGCCCGCCGCGCCGTAGCTCCGCAGGAGCGAAGGCGGGGCCGCCCGAGGAACAGCGTGAGGCGGACAGCCCCGCATCGACCACCGCCCTGCACGGACCGAAATGGCCGACCGTGAATCTACGGATCGCGCCCCGCGCCGGTTTCACCTGAAGTCGGCGCCTTAGTTCGACCATGATGTCGGCTAAACGCATCCTTCATGCGCAGCCGCATCGTCATCTTCTCATCCGCACTGGCCATCTTCACCGTCGCGGTGTTCCTGTTCGAAGCCCACGCCGGCTCGCCCCCGAGCGCGCCCGATCATTGCGGCTTCTGGACCACCATCGACGCGGGATTGTCCTGCCGGTAGCGGCGCGCGCATTCCGCACAGACGGTGTCATCGCCCGGCTTGACCGGGCGATCCAGTACGCCGAGACGGCAGTGGTTCACCGGGAAGCCGCGGAGTACTGGATTCCCCGCAAGGCGGGGAATGACAGCGAGTGTGGAGCACCGTTATCTCATCTCAGAACAAGCTGCCCTGATCCACCGGCTTGGCCACGCGCTTCGGCGCGGGCTTTGCCTCCTGCGCGGTCGGCTTCGGTTGCGCCGGCGCGCGCTTCGCCGTCGGTGCTGGCCGATCCGCGTCAGCCGTCGCGCCGACGCGTCCATCGGCAAACTCGATCGCGATCCGCGCATTCGGTCCCACCGAGTCGGCCGAATGCAGTGGATGCCCGGCTTCATCGCGCACCAGCGCGAAGCCGCGGGCGAGCACGCCGCGATAGGACAGGGCCGAGAGCAGCTTGCCGCTGTTCTCGACGCGGGCATCCAGCCGCTGCAGCAGCGTTACCAGGGCGCGGCCCGCGCGCTCGGCGAGGCGATGCGTGCGCTCGCGCTGGCGGGCAATGGCGTTGCGCTGGGCCTGCGCGTTGGAGAGCTTCGACGCGCGCAAGCGCACTTCAAGCCCGGCGAAGCGGTCGCGCCGTTGCCGCAGCAGCGCGCGCGCCGACAGGCCGAGCCGTTCGCCTGACACGGTGAGCCGGTGACCGGCCTGCGCGATCTGGCCGTGCAGCACCCGCAGCGTCAGCTTCGAGCTTGCCGCGGTGAACCTGCGGAAATGCGCATGCGTGTTGGCCTTGAGCCCGCGGGGCAGGGCGCTGCCCGCCGAATCCAGCCGCTGCCGCGGGATCGCGAGCAGGTCTAGTGCGGCAGGCAAAGCCCGCGCCGCCGCGCGCAACTCGCTGCGGCGGCTCTCATGCGCGCGCTGCCAATAGGCCCGCGTGCGCCGCGCCAGATCGGCGACCTCGACGAACAATTCACTGCGCACCGGCACGGCCATCTCGGCCGCCGCCGTCGGCGTCGGCGCGCGCTTGTCGGCGACGAAGTCGATCAGCGTGATGTCGGTCTCGTGGCCGACCGCGGAGATCAGCGGGATCATGCTCTCTGCTGCCGCGCGGACCACGATCTCCTCGTTGAACGACCAGAGATCTTCCAGCGAGCCGCCGCCGCGCGCGACGATCAGCACGTCGGGCCGCGGAATCTTTCCGCCCTCAGGCAGCGCGTTGAAGCCGCGGATCGCGGCCGCGACCTGCTCGGCCGAGCCTTCGCCCTGCACCTTCACCGGCCACACCAGCACGTGGCGCGGAAAGCGGTCCTCCAGCCGATGCAGGATGTCGCGGATGACGGCGCCGGTCGGCGAGGTCACCACGCCGATGACTTCGGGCAGCCAGGGCAGGAGCTGCTTGCGCGCCTCGTCGAACAGGCCTTCGGCGGCGAGCTTCTTCTTGCGCTCCTCCATCAGCGCCATCAGCGCGCCGATGCCGGCCGGCTCCAGCGCCTCGATGACGATCTGGTATTTCGACGAGCCCGGATAGGTCGTCAACTTGCCTGTCGCGATCACCTCGAGCCCCTCCTGGGGCTTGAAGCGCATCCGGCCGTGCACGCCCTTCCAGATCACCGCCTCGATCTTGGCGCTCTCGTCCTTGAGCGCGAAATAGCAATGGCCGGAGGAATGGGCGCCGCGGAATCCGGAGATCTCGCCGCGGACCCGGACGTGGCCATAGGTGTCCTCCACCGTCCGTTTCAGGGACTGGGAGAGCTCGGAGACGGTGAATTCGGGCGTATTGAGCAGCGGTTCCGCAGAGGGCATCGGCAAACGATTCGGCATTTTGGGGTCAGACCCGACGTTAAGGATTTTCGCGAGCCAGCGCCATCCAAGGCGCGACGAAATGAGATTCGGTCGGCTGCCGTGGTTCACCTCTCCCCAGCGGGGAGAGGTCGGATTGTCGTGGCGATGCGAAGCATCGTCCGGGACAATCCGGGTGAGGGGGCGCGGCACCCTGTGAGACCAGAACCCCTCACCCGGATCGCATCTATCGATGCGATCCGACCTCTCCCTGCGGGAGAGGTGATCCGAGCTCTGGGTGCGCTTCGAAATCCCGATTTAGGGGGTTTTATAGAAGACTACTCTGTAATATAGAGTTCTCTATTGATGATCTGGTCAGGGAGTTCGGGTCATGGCGATGCGGTTGCTGCGAGGGGTGCTGGGCTTGCTCAAATGGGGCCTGTGCGCGGTCGGTGCCGCGGCGTTGATCCTCACCGCCCTGATCGCCACGCCGCTGGAGCGGCCGGCGGAGATGCGCTCCGTCTCGGAGTCGGTCAAAGGCATCGACTGGTCCACCTTGCCGCCGCTCGAGCGTTTCCAGGCGCGCGACGGCACCTGGCTCGGCTACCGGCACTACCAGCCGAAGGGAGCAGCCACCGACCGCGGCGCCATCTTCATCCACGGCTCCTCGGGCTCATCCGCCACCGTCAATCACGCCCTGACGGCGGCGATGGCCGCACACGGCGTCGAGACCTGGGCGCTGGACACGCGCGGCCACGGCGCTTCGGGCACGCGCGGCGACATCTTCTATGTCGGCCAGCTCGAAGACGACCTCGTCGACTTCGTCGCCCAAATCCGCAAGACCGCGCCGGATCTGCCGCTGACACTGGTCGGCCATTCCGCCGGCGGCGGCTTCTCGCTGCGCATCGCCGCGACGCCGATCGTCCAGGACCTGTTCGTCCGCACCGTGCTGGTCGCGCCCTATCTCGGCTATGACGCGCCGACCAACAGGCCGCATTCCGGCGGCTGGGCCAATGCCGACATCCCGCGCTTCATCGGGCTCACCGCGCTTCGCAAGCTCGGCATCGACTGCTGCTCGCAGCTTCCGGTGCTCGCCTTCGCCGTCCCTGCGAATTCCGAGCGGATTCTGACGGCGACCTATTCCGATCGCCTGATGCGCAACTTTGCGACGCGCGGCTATCGCCTCGATCTGCCCGCCGTGACGCATCCGATGACGATCTTCGGCGGCGCCGAGGACGAGATGATGATATCAGGCAAATACGCCGAGACCGTGCAGGCCATCAGGCCTGATATCGACGTCAGGATCATCGACGGCGTCAACCACATGGGCATGGTCACCAATCCGAAGGCCGTCAATGCGATCGCCGAGGACGTGGCGACGCGCGGAGCGAACCAGTCATGATCGACAGCAAGGAGGCGTCCGCCGCGCTGGCGGACATTGACGACATCGTCCAGCGCGTGAAGCAATCGCAGCTCTACGAACTGGCGAGCCTGGCAGCGCTGTGGTGGGGCGTTCTGGTCTTCGCGGGCAACCTCATCACCTGGCTCTGGCCGTTCTACGCGAAGTACGCCTGGCCCGCCGTCGACATCCTCGGTGTCGGCGGCCTCATTGCGATCCGGCTGCTGACGCCGTCGCAAATCCAGGGCCAGACCCAGGCCTTCGACGTCAGGATCGTGCTGGTCTTCGCGCTGTTCTTCGCCTTCGGCAACATCTGCACCAGCGTGCTCGGCCATTTCGGCCCGCGCGAGCTCGGCGCCTTCTGGCCTGTTTATTTCATGCTGTTCTACACGCTCGCCGGCCTCTGGTTCGGCACCGCCTTCGTCGCGATCGGCCTCGGTATCATCGCGCTGACGCTGATCGGCTTCTTCTTCATCGGCGAGGCCTTCCCGCTCTGGATGGCCTTCGTCAACGGCGGCGGCCTCATCCTCGGCGGTCTCTGGATGCGGCGAATCTGATGGCCGAGCTCGACGACATCATCCATCAGCCCTTGCGGCTGAAGATCATGGCGGCCCTGAACGCACTCCCGGTCGCGTCAGGCCTGGAATTCGCACGGCTGAAGAAGCTCACCGGCGCCACCGACGGCAATCTCGGCGCCCATATCGAGACGCTGGCGAAGGCGGGGTACGTTTCGGTCGACAAGGCTTTTGTGGGCAAGAAGCCGCAGACGACGGTGACTGTTACGGCGGCGGGCCGAGGAGCTTTCGCGCGGCATGTGGCGACGTTGCAGGAGATTATTGCGGGGAAGCAGGTATAGGGCTGCCATGCCGATGATTGTGCCTTCGCACCTTGTGGGAGAGGGCATGAACGCTGATAGCCCAGTGTTCGCTTGGGTGAGGGGTCTATTTCCGCAGCCAAGCTAAAGCCTACGACCATCGTCGATCATAGCTTTTCGCGCGTGTTGCGAGTATAATGCAATCGGCATTCCTTCAGGGGGAATCGGCTTTATGGCGCGACGCAAACCGGATGTGTTACCCCACATCGTTTTGAACATTGAAACCAAACGACCGATTGAATTAGGCGATTTTGTCTCAGCATTTTCTTCCATCGCGAGCCAGTACGAAAAGTTTGTGCGCTCCGACTATCCGGAGCTGGCTGGCGACGCCAAAATCTACGTGCGCGAGGTGCGCGCTGGCTCGATCGAGGCCGATCTGATCCCATGGGCGATGCAGGGATTGAGCGCAGTCGTCAACGTGGTCGAGCAAATTCAGATCGTCGAAAAATTCGTGCGCAACTATAGCGCGGTACTCGGCAAGTATCTGGGCGGTACGAAAGAACCCGAGGCAACGCGCTCGGACCTCAAGGACTTGATGGGATCGGTCGTCGCCATCGCCAACGATCCCAACGGGCATGCGAGATTGAAGGCCGTCGTCTTCGAGGACGGCAAGAAGAAGGTTCGAGCTGCATTGTCATTCGACACCTTGCAAGCGCGTGAGGCGCAGCGACAGATTGAGGACCAGAAGCTGCAACTGGAATCGTCTTCGACGACAGCAGATCATCGGCGCGTGCTGATGACGTTTAAACAATCCAACGTCAAAGACTCAGTGATGGGCAAGCGAACCGGCGAGCGCGTGGCAATCGAGGATATTTCCCCGCGCGATCTGCCGCTGATCTATGCGTCGGAGCTGGCCGAACAGAGGATCAAGCACGAGGTGCGCGAAGCCGACGACAACGTTTATAAGAAGGGCTTCATCGTTGACGTGAACGTCCAGTTGTCCGGCGGTCGGCCCGCCGGTTACCGCGTCACCAATCTGCATCAGGTAATAGATCTGCCGGAATAGCGGAAATGGCGCTCACTGATATTCAGCTTTTCATCGCCTGCATGGAAATTACGGTGACAGTGCACTAAACGGGGCAACTAGTGCTTGGCCCTTGGAATTCTGTGCACTGTCACCGTAGTTGCATGTTGATTCTTGCGACGTATCCATTTAGCGCAGAGCTTGAGCCGCCCATGAGCTGGTTACAATTCACTGTGGCGATGACTGGACACCTAGCGTGGCCCGTAGTCGTGCTCGTGCTCTCTGGTCTCTCCGCAAGCAGATCGGAGCGCTGGCCGAGCGCATTCTCGAGTTGAGCTTTGGCGGAGCTACCGTTAAGTTCGGGCAGCTTCTTGAGAAAGGCACAGAGATTCTCGACGAAGCGAAGCCGTTGCCTGCGCCCGATCTGCCATCCGCTCTTGAAGAAAAATACGAAATGCCTCCGGTGACAGCACCTGCCCCGGAGATCGTGCCACCACCTGCCATTCCTGTTGCGCCCGTGCAGCGCGCGGCTCCCCTCTCTACGGGTGACGGTTCATCCGAGAGCGTCTTCAACGCCTTCGAAGGTGTGAACGATGCTCTGCAACAACTTAGCGAGGCGCTTCAAATACGGTCGAGGGGCGGGGCGTTGATCGTCAAGTTAGTGAAAGCCGGGCACATTCCCATGGAGGCTGTCGATCTCTATGAGACCTTGCGCAAAGCGCGCAACGCAATCGCGCATGGTGAGGCACAAATCCCGAATGCAGCGGAGGCGCTAGAGTTTGCCCGGCAAGCGTCATCTCTGCGAGGACTACTGATGTACGCCTTGGAGGCGGTCAACGCTGAGAAGCACGCGCGGACCAGTCGCTAAAGGCTTTATTTAGTGCAATGTCACCGTAATTCAATCACTTCGAAAGGCTCCCTCATATCCCGATTGGGCATGTTTGACCGAACGTGCAGGGCCGCAAGTCACACCCGCCTGAGAGAAAACGCTATTTTATATTCGATGAGCCTTACATCCGGAATGCGCGAACAAGCAAGTTTGAGGTCCTCCGATATTTCGTTTGCGACAATAACTCCTCTGACCTGCTTCGCACCGTCTATGTTCCGTTCTACCCACCCCATGTACCGCAACAACTGACCTATAACCCGATCATAGCTTCGCGACACCTTCAACTCGATGACAACAAGCTTACCCTCGTGATCGACCGCAAGAATGTCGATGAACCGGCCACCGACTGGGTATTGAACGCCTGATATTCCTTCATCCTCGTACAGCCTCAATCCCGGCTCGACCATATGGAGGTTTTTCACGAGATAATTTTGCAGGTCACGTTCGAACGCGAACTCCGAAGCGCCCTTCGCCCCGTATTCCTCTTCATCTTCCGTTTCACCGGCTGTTGTAATCGCACCCGGGTCGATGGGTTGTTCGCCCTTTTCGATGGTTTCTTTATAAAGTGGTTTCGGATCGGTCTCAGGTGCGTAGAGCCGATATTGGGATGAGTTCAATTTGTAGAACAGGTCATGGCCGCTTCCCGGTTTGATTGATGGATGGTGCCGGCGATTGAGATTGTTCGTAGACATCCCATCCACGTGCATAGTCACCGTTGTCGATCTGGTTTTCGGAAAATGCTCCGCGAACCAGCGAACCGGCTCAGCTTTCGTGAAAATCTGATTGGGAACGAGGTGTTGGCTCGCCCATTCTGTCATTAGCGTTTTGGTCGGTTTCTCGTAATTAGGCATCCGGCAATCCTCAGGCCAAGTTGCTACTCTGGACAGCACCGAGGCCCGAGAGTGTCGCGGATGGTGGCCCGCCTCAAGTGCCGTTTAGCGTTCTGGTCGAAGCAAGCGAGCGGAGGGGCGCACCGCTGGGCTCCTGCGCGCCCGCATCCAAAAGGGCGCCCCTGGAATGCCGGGGGAGTTCGGGCCATCCCCCTTGAGCCCCACCCCGATTCGTGCGACCTCCGCCCCCAGCAAAACCCCTCATTTCGAGCCTTCGATGCACATTCTCCTGCTTGGTTCCGGCGGCCGCGAACATGCCCTGGCGTGGAAGATCGCAGCCTCTCCCCTGGTGACCAAATTCTGGTGCGCGCCCGGCAATGCCGGCATCGCGCGGGAGGCGGAATGCGTGGCGCTCGATGTGGCTGACCATGCCGCCGTGATCGCCTTCTGCAAGACGAACGCGGTCGAGCTGGTCGTGGTCGGGCCGGAGACGCCGCTGGCGGCCGGCATCGTCGATGATCTCACCGCAGCCGGCATCAAGGCGTTCGGGCCGAACAGGATCCCGGCCCAGCTCGAAAGCTCCAAGGGCTTTACCAAGGCGCTCTGCACCGAGTTCGGCATTCCGACCGGCGCGTACAAGCGCTTCACCAATGCCGATGAGGCGCGCGCCTATGTGCAGAGCCAGGGCGCGCCGATCGTGGTGAAGGCCGACGGCCTTGCCGCCGGCAAGGGCGTCGTCGTCGCGAAAACCGTGCGCGAGGCCGAGGACGCCATCGCCATGATGTTCGAGGGCGCCTTTGGCGATGCCGGCACCGAGGTCGTGATCGAGGAGTTCCTGCCCGGCCGCGAGATCAGCTTCTTTGCGCTCTGCGACGGCGAGACGGCCATTCCGCTGGCCTCGGCGCAGGACCACAAGCGCGTGTTCGACCATGACGTCGGCCCGAACACCGGCGGCATGGGCGCCTATTCGCCGACGCCTTTGGTGACGCCGGCGATCCACGATGCGATCATGGCCAAGATCATCCTGCCGACAGTGGCGGGCATGAAGCAGCGCGGCACGCCGTTCCGCGGCATTCTCTACGCCGGCATCATGCTGACGACGCAGGGCCCGAAGCTGTTCGAGTTCAACGTCCGCTTCGGCGATCCTGAATGCCAGGTGCTGATGCTGCGCATGATGAGCGACATCGTGCCGGCGTTCCTGGCGTCGTGCGACGGCCAGCTGAAGAACTTCGACCTTCGCTGGTATCCGGAATCCGCGCTCACGGTGGTGATGGCGGCGAAGGGCTATCCCGGCGACTATCAGAAGGGCACGCGCATCGAGGGGCTCGATGACGCGGCCAAGGTCGACACTGTCGAGATCTTCCACGCCGGCACGGTGGCGAAGGACGGCGCCATCCTCGCCAATGGCGGCCGCGTCCTCAATGTCTGCGCGCTGGGGGCGACCGTGACCGAGGCGCAGGCGCGCGCCTATCAGGCCGTCGACCGCATCAACTGGCCGGAGGGCTTCTGCCGCCGCGACATCGGCTGGCAGGCGGTGGAAGCCGAGAAGGCCAAGGGCTAATCACCTCTCCCCATCGGGGAGAGGTCGCGTCGAAGGCGCGGGTGAGGGGGCGCGGCAAACTCGGTGCAGAGTAACCCCTCACCCGGATCGCATCTATCGATGCGATCCGACCTCTCCCCTCGGGAGAGGTGATCCGAGTTCTGAGCGCGCTTCTCGACATCCCAGAAATGCACAATGGGATTTTGGGGTTAGTAGCCCCGATGATAATACCGCTACTGTGCATGGGGTTGTTTTCGATTCTTGGTCGAGGTGCCCCCGCGATTGACCAGATAAGGATGCAAGAAGATGTCCGATCTCGCCGACCTCTATCCCGGCTTCGCCTCCGAATGGATCGACACCTCGTTCGGCCGCATCTTCGCCCGCGTCGGTGGCAAGGGGCCGCCGCTGCTCCTGCTGCACGGCTTCTCCGAGACGCATGTGATGTGGCATCGCGTGGCGCCCGAGCTCGCCTCCCAGTTCACGCTGATCATCGCGGACCTGCCGGGCTATGGCTGGTCCGACATGCCCGAGAGCGATGCGCTGCACATGCCCTACAGCAAGCGCGCGATGGCGAAAGCGATGGTCGAGGCGATGGAGCAGCTCGGCCACGTCCACTTCGCGCTCGCCGGCCACGACCGCGGCGGCCGCGTCTCGTACCGCCTCGCGCTCGATCATCCCGGCCGGCTGTCGAAGCTCGCCGTGCTCGATATCCTGCCGACCTATAATTACTGGGAGCGGATGAACCGCGCCTATGCGCTGAAGATCTATCACTGGACGTTTCTCGCCCAGCCCGCGCCGCTGCCGGAGACGCTGATATCCGGCAACGGCGAATTCTTCCTGCGCTTCAAGATGGCGAGCCAGACCAAGTCGAAGACGCTGGACGCGATCGACAAGCGCGCGCTCGAACACTACATCGCCCCGTTCCGCGATCCCGCCCGCGTGCACGCGATGTGCGAGGACTACCGCGCCGGCGCTTACATCGACTACGACCTCGACAAGGCCGATTTCGAGGCGGGCAAGAAGATCACCGTGCCCATGCTGGCGCTGTGGGGCGGCGTCGGCATCGCCCAGGCCGCGGCGACGCCGCTCGACGTCTGGAAGCAATGGGCCACCAACGTCGACGGACAGCCGGTCGATTCCGGCCACTTCCTCACCGAGGAGAACCCCGACGTCACAGCGAAGGCGCTGCGCGCGTTTTTCGCGGGCACCTAGCGCCGCTCGCGAAAGAACTCCTTGAGCAGCCGCGACGCCTCGCTCTCGCCGACCCCGGAATAGACGTCCGGGGCGTGGTGGCAGGTGGGCGAGGCAAAGAACCGCACGCCTGACTCGACTGCGCCGCCCTTGGGGTCGGCCGCGCCGTAATAGAGCCGCCGGACCCTTGCAAACGAGATCGCGCCCGCACACATGGTGCATGGCTCCAGCGTCACGTAGAGGTCGCAGTCGACCAGGCGCTCGCTGCCGATCTTCCTCGCTGCCTCGCGCAGCGCAATGATTTCGGCGTGTCCGGTGGGGTCGTAATCGGTCAGCGTCCGGTTACCGGCGGCGGCGATGATCTCGCAATCGCGGACGATGACGCACCCGATCGGAACTTCGCCCGCCTTTCCGGCATTTTCGGCCGTTTTGAGCGCCAAATCCATGAAAGAGGGGGCTTTCAAGCCTCGTATCATCCGAAGAAACCTGCTAGTAGCTGCGCCTTCAGCAGAAGTGCTTAACCGATTTTGCCTGAGCATGCGGCTCGGAACGAGCGCGCACAATGCCAACGGCCATCCCCTGAGTGAGATCATTCATGCCTCGCGACAGCGACAAAGACAACGATTCCCGCGGCCGGCGAGGCCCGGCCAAAGGCGGCCGCAGCGGCAAGCCGCGCGGCCCCGAGAAGAAATTCGCCAAGCGCGGCTTCGAGGGCAAGAGCGAGGGGCGGGGCGACCGCGACAGCCGTCCCTTCCGCCGCCGCGAGGAGGGCGATGCGCCGCGCCGCGATTTTTCCGACCGTCCACGCTTCAAGCGCGACGATCGCGGTGGCGAGGGTCGCGGCGAGCGCAGCTTCAAGCCGCGTGGCGACCGCCCCTTCTCCGATCGCGGACCGCGCGATGGCGAGAAGCGCTCCTTCAAGCCGCGCGGTGATCGTCCGTCCCATGGCCGCGACGACCGTCCGCCGCGCAGGGATCGCGATGACGCTCGTCCGGCAGGTCGCTTCGGCGACAAGAAGTTCGGCGACAAGCGGCCCTATGCGCCGCGCGGCGACCGTCCGGAGCGCAAGTTCGACGGCGAACGCAAGTTTTCGCGCGGCGGGCCGGATCGCGGCCCGCGCGAGGATCGTGGCGAGCGCAGCTTCAAGCCCCGTGGCGACCGCCCGAATTTCGATCGCGGCGATCGCGCGCCGCGTGGCGAGCGTCCGGAGCGCAAGTTCGACGGCGAACGAAAGTTTTCGCGAGGCGCACCGGATCGCGGCCCGCGCAAGGATTTTGGCGGCCGCGATCGCGGCGAGGACAAGCCCTGGCAGAAGCGTGACGACCGTCGCGACGGCGGCCGCGGTGACGACCGTCCGCGCTTCTCGCGCTCGCGCGATGATCGTGCATCGGGCGATCGCCCGTTCCGTGACCGCCCCAAATTCGACCGCCCGCGTGAGCGCCCCGAGGGGCGCTCCGACTGGCACGAGCATCCGCGCAGCGAAGGTCGCTTCGGCGATCGTCCGCGCCGTGACAACGAAGACGAGAGCAGGATCTTCGAGAAGCGCCCGGCCTTCGGCGGCCGCGGCGCCTATCGTGCGCGCGAGCGTGATTTCGAAGGACGGCCGCGCCGCGAGGAAGCGCCGAAGCCGAAGAAGGAAGGCGAGCGCATCGCCAAGGCACTGGCGCGTGCGGGCCTCGCTTCGCGCAGGGATGCCGAGGAGATGGTCACGCAAGGCCGCGTCACCGTCAATGGCCGCGTGATCAACTCGCCGGCGCTCGACATCACCAGGAACGACGTCGTCCTGGTCGACGGCAAGCCGTTGCCAGAGCGCGAGCGCACGCGGCTGTTCCTCTATCACAAGCCGCGCGGGCTGATGACGACGCATGACGACCCGGAGGGGCGTCCGACCGTGTTCGACAATCTGCCCGAAGGCCTGCCGCGCCTGATCTCGATCGGCCGGCTCGACTTCAACACCGAGGGCCTCTTGCTGCTCACCAATGACGGCGGCCTCGCGCGCACGCTCGAGCTGCCTGACACCGGCTGGCTGCGCCGCTACCGCGTCCGCGCCCACGGCGACATCACCCAGGCTCAGCTCGACCAGCTCAAGGACGGCATCGAGGTCGAGGGGGTCAAGTACGGTCCGATCGAAGCGACGCTGGAGCGCGATCAGGGCGCCAATGTCTGGCTGGTGTTCGCGATCCGCGAAGGCAAAAACCGCGAGGTGCGCAACGTCTGCGCCCATCTCGGGCTCGAGGTGAACCGCCTGATCCGCGTCTCCTACGGTCCGTTCCAGCTCGGCGAAGTCCCCGAGGGGCAGGTCGAGGAAATCCGCGCCCGCGTGCTGCGCGAGCAGCTCGGCGACAAGGTGATCGAGAAGTCGGGCGCGCAGTTCGACGTGCCGAAGAAGTCGTCAGGCGAGGGCGAGAAGACGTCCAAGCGCGCTGTGATCGCCGACCGCAAGGGCCGCCGCGTGCTGGTGCAGCGCACCGGCAGCGACGAGGCGCGCGAGCGCAACGAGGAAGAGGCCAACGGCTACGGCCCGCCGCGCCGTCCCAAGCGCGGCTATCACGGCAAGCGCGATTTGACGCCGCGGGACGAGTAGCATGCGCGTGGTCGGCGGTCGCTTGAAGGGGCGCAATCTCGCCTCACCGTCCTCGCGCGACATCCGTCCCACGGCGGATCGCCTGCGCGAGTCCGTGTTCAACATCCTCGTGCATGCCTATGACAATCCGATCGAGGACGCGCGCGTGCTCGATCTCTTCGCCGGCACCGGCGCGCTGGGCATCGAGGCGTCCTCGCGCGGCGCAAAGTTCACGCTGTTCGTGGACAACGGCGCCGAGGCGCGCGCGCTGCTCCGCAACAACGTGGAGGCGCTCGGCCTCGGCGGCGTCACAAAAGTCTATCGCCGCGACGCGACCGATCTCGGCCCCGCGCATCCGGTCGAACCGTTCTCGCTGGTGTTTCTCGATCCGCCCTATGGCAAGGGCTTTGCGGAGAAGGCGCTGGCGTCCTTGCGTGACGGCGGCTGGCTGACGCCGGGTGCGTTGCTGGTGGTGGAAGAGGCGAAAGCCGCGCAGTTCGCGGCGCCGGAAGGATTTGAGGAATTGGAGCGGCGCGCGTATGACGACACGGAGTTCGTGTTCTTGAAGCGCAACGCGTAGTTCATCGCCGCCCGAACAGCTTCTCCACATCGGCGAGCTTCAGCTCGACATAAGTCGGCCGGCCATGATTGCACTGGCCCGAGTTCGGCGTCTCCTCCATCTCGCGCAGCAGGGCATTCATCTCCTCGGGCCGCAGCCGTCGGCCGGCGCGCACCGAGCCGTGGCAGGCCATGGTGGCGGCGACATGCATCAGCCGGCGTTCCAGCGGCAGCGCCTCGTCCCATTCGGCCATGTGCTCTGAGAGATCGCGCAGCAGGCCGCCGGCGTTGGTCTTGCCCAGCAGCGACGGCGTCTCGCGCACCGCGACCGCGCCAGGGCCGAAGGATTCGATCGCAAGGCCGAACGAGGCCAGCTCTTCGCTGCGCTCGAGCAGCCGTTCCACAGTCGCCTCGTCCATCTCGACGATCTCGGGGATCAAGAGAATCTGCCGCTGCACGCCGTTCGCGGCGAGCGAGGCCTTCAGCCGTTCATAGACGATGCGCTCATGCGCGGCATGCTGGTCGACGATGATCAATCCGTCGCGGGTCTGCGACACGATATAGGTCTCGTGGAGCTGCGTGCGTGCCGCGCCGAGCGGGCGATCGACGAGATCGGTCACCGGCTGCGCCTCGAACCTGATGTCCGCGCTCGGCGCGCCGACATCGAACGCAGCCTGCGCGCGCTCGGCGAAGGCGGGCGTGGCCAAGCCCTCGAATGACGGCATCGGCGCGGCCGGAGCGGACGGCGAGATGCGCCAGTCCCAGCCTGCCGGACGCGGCGCCGTGAAGGCGGGCCGGAATGATGACAAGGCGCTCTCGCCACCATTGGCGGCGGTGCGGCGGCCCTCGCGTGCGAGACCCTCCTTCAGCCCGTGCACGATCAGCGCGCGCACGAGGCCGGCGTCGCGGAAGCGCACCTCGGTCTTGGCTGGATGCACGTTGGCGTCGACCTCGCGCGGGTCGAGCGTGACGAACAGCGCCAGCACCGGATGGCGGTCGCGCGGCAGGTAGTCGGCATAGGCCCCGCGCACCGCGCCGAGGATCAGCTTGTCGCGCACCGGGCGGCCGTTGACGAAGAGATATTGCCCGAGCGCGTTGGCCTTGGTCAGCGCCGGTGCTGCGGCATAGCCGGAGACGACGACACCCTCGCGCTCGGCATGGACCTCGAAAGCATGGCTGCGGAACTCCGCGCCCAGGATGTCGCCGAGCCGTGTCAGCCGCCCCGCTGCGCCGGGCAACGCCGCGGCCCAGGTCACCGGCGCGCGCTCCTCGCCTGCGAGCGTGAAGGCGATATCAGGCATTGCCATCGCGAGCCGCCGCACCACCTCGCGGATCGCCTCCGCCTCAGTGCGATCGGTTTTCAAGAACTTCAGCCGCGCCGGCGTCGCGTAGAAGAGATCGTTGACCTCGACACGGGTGCCATGCGCGAGCGCCGCCGGCATGATCTCTGATTTCTCGCCGCCCTCGACGCCGAGCGCCCAGGCATGCGGCTCGCTCGAATGCCGCGTGGTGATGGACAGACGTGCCACCGAGCCGATCGAGGGCAGCGCCTCACCGCGGAACCCGAGCGTGCGGATCTGGAGCAAATCTTCGTCGTCGAGCTTGGAGGTGGCGTGGCGCTCGACCGCGAGCGCAAGGTCCTTTGCGGTCATCCCACTGCCGTCATCGGTGATGCCGATCCGCCGCCGCCCGCCGCCATCGGTGAAGACGTCGATCCGGCTCGCGCCGGCATCGATTGCGTTCTCGACGAGTTCCTTGACCACGCTCGCCGGCCGCTCGACCACCTCGCCGGCGGCGATGCGGTTGACGACTTGCTCTGGCAATTGGCGGACGGGCATGGTGCGACTCGAAGGGCGTTCGGGCGCTCAATTTAGTCCCGCCCGCGCACAATTGCATGAGGCAAGTCCTGGATGCCCACATGCCGGTTGCTCCGGAACGGCTTCTCAGTCGTCGAAGCGACCGCCGCGGCCGGCCTTGACGTCGCTGCGGCGCTTCTTGCCGTCGAGCCGGCGTTGCTTGGAAGCGAAGGTCGGACGTGTCGCGCGGCGCGGTGTCGGCCGGATCATCGCCTCAGTCAGGATCTCGACGAGCCGGTCGATGGCGTCCTGCCGGTTGCGCTCCTGGGTGCGGAAGCGCTGGGCATGGATCACGATGACGCCGTCCTTGGTCATGCGCTGGCCGGCGATGCGGGCGAGACGTATCGCCGCATCTTCCGGGATGATCAGCTTGCGCGTGTCGAAGCGCAATTGCGCCGAGGTCGAGACCTTGTTGACGTTCTGCCCGCCCGGGCCGGAGGCGCGGACGAAGCCGATCTCGATGTCGTCCTCGTCGATGACGAGATCGCGGGATATCCGCAGCATGATGGCACCATTCGTGATGTCACGACATATCGCGGAACATCCATATTCGGCAATGGTGGATGGTGGAAACGCAGATGGCCGGGACAAGCCCGGCCATCCCAGGAAATTTAGCCCGCGTCAGTTCGACTTGGTCGGCGGTGCCGCAACTGGCTGCGCGGCAGCCTGCGGGGCGCGGCCGACGATGACGGTCAGGAGGCCCTGGCCCCACAGCCGCTTGGCCGCGGCTTTCGCGTCGTCCAGCGTCACCGCGTCGACGATGGCGTTGCGCTTCTCGATATAGTCGATCGGCAGCTTGTCCTGTTGGTATTGCAGCAGCGCCTGTGCGAGCTTCGAGGAGGTGTCGAGCGCCAGCATCTGCGAGCCTTTGAGATAGGACTTGGCTTCGTCGAGCTCCTTCTGGGTCGGGCCCTCGTCGGCCATGCGGCGCACTTCCTTCTCGATGGCATCCATGGTGTCGCCGGCACGGTCGGCACGGGTGCCGGTGTTGCCGATGAAGATCCCCGAATGCTCCATCCAGAGCAACGATTCGAACACCGAATAAGCCAGCCCGCGCTTCTCGCGGACTTCGTGATAAAGCCGCGAGGACAGGCCGCCGCCGCCGAGGATGTGGTTGACGACATAAGCCGCCATGAAGTTGGGATCGTTGCGCATCACGCCGGGACCGCCGAAGGTGATCACGGTTTGCGGCACGTCGAGCGGCACGAAGGCGCGCTGCGGCGGCTTGGCTGCCTCGACGTCGGGGACCGGCACCAGGGTGGCTTTGGCAGGCAAGCTGCCAAAGGTGTGATCGAGCAGCTTGCCCAGGGTCGCCGGGTCGACGTCGCCGACGACTGCGACCTTCAGCGTGTCCTTGGCGAGGATGCGGCCGACATAGTCCTTCATATCGGCGATCGTGATGGTCGGCACGCTCTCCAGCGAGCCGTTGGTCTGCCGTCCGTAGGGATGATCGCCGAAAGTCATCTCCAGGAATTTACGGCTCGCGAGCGACGTCGGATTCGTGCTTTCGCGGCGCAGGCCCGAGATGACCTGCGAACGGATGCGTTCGACGTCGACCGTGTCGAAATGCGGCGAGGTCAGTGCGGAGCGCAGCAGGTCGAAGGCCTCGTCCTTGTTGTCGCGCAGCATGCGCAGGCTGCCGCGAAAGGTGTCGCGGGTGGCGCTGAAGGAGAGCTCGATGGCACGGCGGTCGAGCCGCTCGTGGAATGTCTTCGAATCGAGGTCGCCCGAGCCCTCGTCGAGGAGGTCGCTGACCAGATTGGCGACGCCCGGTTTGCCCTTGGGGTCCTGCGCCGAGCCGCCGGCAAAGGAATATTCCATGGCGATCAGCGGCACGGTCGCGTCTTGGACGAACCAGGCCTCGATGCCGCCGGGCGAGACCAGTCGCTGGATTTTTGCCGCCGCCTGCGACGGCGAGACCGAGGCAAATGCGATGGCCGCACCGGTGGCGAGGGACAGTGCGAAATGGCGTGCGCGAAGGAAAGGATGGGTCACGAACGCTTCTCCTCGCGCTTGGCGGCGGTGGTGGTGTCCTTGATCAGATAGCCGGTCACCGAGCGCTTCTTCTCGAGCCATCTCTGCGCGGCGGCGCGAACCTGCTCGGCTGTGACGGCGCGGATGCGGTCGGGCCAGCTTCGTATATCCTCGATCGACAGACCCGTGCTCAGTGCACCGCCATACCAGCGTGCCAGCACGGCCTGATTGTCCTGGGCGTAGATCGCTTCCGCAATCAGCTGGGTCTTGACCCGCTCGAGATCCTCGGCGCGGATCGGGTTCTGCGCGATGTCGGCAATGACGCCGTCGATGACCTGCTCGACCTCTGCGAAGCCGACGCCCGACTTCGGCGAGGCCGAGATCGCGAATTGGGTCGGGTCGAGCGAGATGCTGGAATAGCTGGCGCTGGCGGAGACCGCGAGCGGCTTGTCGACCACGAGTGCGCGGTAGAGATAGGAGTTGCTGCCGCTGCCCATCAATTGCGCAAGCACGTCGAGCGCGGCGCTCTCGCCAGCCGCGGCCGTCGTCGCCGATGGCACGAGGTAATAGCGGCGAACGCTCGGCTGCTCGACGCGCGGGTCAGCCAACGTCACCGTGCGCGGCGCCGCCGGGGCCGGCTCCTGCGGACGAACGCGGCGCGCGGGGATCGCCGGCTGGGCCGGGATCGGGCCGAAATTGCGTTCGACCAGAGGGCGCACGTCGGCGGCCTCGACGTCGCCGGCGATCACCAGGATCGCGTTGTTCGGGGCGTAGAAGCGGCGGTAGAAGGCGAGCGCATCCTCGCGATCGAGCTTCTCGATCTCCTGGTGCCAACCGATCACAGGCCGGCCATAGGGATGGTTGAGGTAGAGCGCGGCCATGATCTGCTCGTTGAGCCGAGCGTCCGGATTGTTGGCGACGCGCATGTTGTACTCTTCGAGCACGACGTCACGCTCTGGCAGCACGTTCTCGTCCTTGAGGACCAGGCCGGTCATGCGATCGGCCTCGAACTCCATCATGGTCGGGAGCTGCTCTTTCGGCACCCGCTGGTAGTAGTTGGTGTAGTCGACCGAGGTCGAGGCGTTCTCGTTGCCGCCGACGCGGAGCACGGTCTGGGAGAATTCGCCGACAGGATGCTTCGAGGTACCCTTGAACATCAGATGTTCGAGGAAGTGCGCAAGTCCCGATTTGCCCGGCGTCTCGTCGGCCGACCCGACCTTGTACCAGATCATCTCCGTGACCACGGGCGTTCGGTGGTCCGGGATCACCACGACCTGAAGGCCGTTGCTGAGCGTGAAGCTGGCGGGCGGTGCGGAAGTGACCGTCGTCTGGGCGAATGCGCTGCCGACGTCGAGGGCGGATGTCGAGAGCAGCGCGGCGAAGAGAAAGGCAATCGATCGGTGTGAGGACATCACGATCCTTGTGAAGGCCTGGACCCTGATGTCCGGGCGTGAAAGCACGGCATGCTATACCGCGCGGCGTTGAGCTTCGGGTCACGAAGCAGAGAACGCCGTCGCGTTGTACTTAAAAATAGGTCATATGCCGCATCCGGCCTACACCGGATGATTGCGGCCGGGCCGCGCCTGCGTGCGACCGACAAGGAGCTTATTGCTCCTTCTCCTTGCCGGACCGAACGTCGAAATAGGTTCGGCGCGTCTTATCCTCTCCGGCGCCATAGGCGTAGTTCGGCGAAGGCGTCTGGTATCCCGGCGGCGGCTCGACCAGCGATTGGCGCGGCGGCTCGCTGGTGAATTGCTTGGACTCGCTCTTGTTGCCCGTCATCATGTTCCACAGACCGCCGGTAAAACCGAGTTGGGACGGACTTAGTGTCGGGTTAGCGGGGTTGGTGCCCGGCTGGACCGGGTCATTGGTCCTATCGGCGGCAGCCGTCTTATGGGCGTTCAACTCGGCGGGCGACAGCGGCTGGGCATTTTTCCAGTACTCCTCTGCCCCGGTGCGGCCCCCCTTCTTTCGCGCGGCGATGGCCTCCTTGCGGCGCTTCTCGTCCGGATCCTTCGGCCAGTTCGGTGCGTTCTGGGCGTCAGAGCTGGGCGGTGGCAAATCGAGCTTGGGCGGCACCACCAGCGGCGACCGCTCGCGGTACTCGATGCCCTTGCTATCCATGCCTTTTGCACCGATGCCGGACATCAGGTTGTCGATGAGCTTCTCTTCGAAGGTCCTGTCGTCGTCATCATCGTCGTCACCGGCGCGGACCGGACCTGACGACAGGACGAGACCGACGCCGAGCGCGACGGCCGACAATTTCAGCGCCAGCCAAAGTCCCCGCCGGGAGTCTCGACCGATCGAACCGCTGGTCTCGAAGCTGCGCATACCTGTACCTGTTCCATATTGTGGCAGTCTTGATCGTGCCAGTCCTGACCGTGCCAGTCTTGCCGCGTCTCGCGCGACCACGCCTCGCCAAGCAAGGTTCCGCCGCCGGTCCGTATCGGCCGGGATCAGGGCGCTTTTGCGGCGGGTACCCCCAGGAAGGAATCATACAATAGGGCCGCCACCCCAGCAACGATGCCCGCATCCGCCAGATTAAAGACGTACCAATTATAGGTATTTCCGCCGATTTCGACGTGGAATAGCGCGAAATCGACCACCGCGCCATAGACCAGGCGGTCGATGCCGTTGCCGATGGCGCCGCCGATGATCAGCCCCAGCGCCACGGTGGCGAGCCGGGTCTGCGACCTCGCCATCCAGATCGCGAGCGCGATCACCGCGACGACCTTCACCGCCATCAGCGCGAGCTGCGCGGCCTGGCCGTCGTTCTGGAGCCAGCCGAAGCTGATCCCGATATTCCAGGCCAGCACCAGGTCGAAGAACGGCGTCACCTTGACCACGCCCTTGCGGGCGAGGTCGAACCCGTTCAGCAGCCACAACTTGGAGGCTTGGTCAGCCACGAGCGTGACGACGGCCGAAAGGATACCGGCGCGGAGCGGGGTCATGGCAGGCCGATCAGACGCTCACGCCCAACGCCCTCCATTCGCGCAGCGCTTTCGCGTCGCGCGGGGTGACGTCGGGGTATTCGGTGTCTTCGCCGACCGTCGGCGAGATCTTCCACGAGCGGGCGCATTTGGTGCCGACAGCCTTCTCCACCACGACCGCGACACCGGGTACGGCATCGAGGCGGAATGCGGAGGCCGGCGCCTCGCCCTCGCGCACCTCGTAGTTCGAGGTGATGCAGACCTCGGCGAGATCGGTGTCGAACAGCGTCGCCAGCATGTCGCGGTCGGCGACATAGATCACCGGCGAGGCCTCCAGCGAGGAGCCGATGTTCTTGGCCGCGCGTTCGAGCTCCAGCGCGCCGGTGACGACGCGGCGAACGTCACGGATCGTCTCCCATTTCGCGGCGAGCCTGTCGTCGCGGAGCTTTTCGAGATCTTCCATGAACAGCGTCAGATGCACCGACGGTTCGGCATCCGGCCGGTACATCCGCCAGGCCTCTTCCGCGGTGAAGCTCAGGACCGGTGCCAGCCATTTCAGGATCGCATTGCACAGCAGGTCGATCGTGGTCAGCGCCGCCTTGCGCGCCGGCGAGGACGGCGGATCGCAATAGAGCGTGTCCTTGCGGATGTCAAAGTAGAACGCCGAGAGTTCGCTGTTCATGAAGGCGGACAGCGTTGCCACCACGCTCTTGAAGTCGAACGTCTCATAGGCCTTGCGGACCAGCTCGGCGCGGAGCGCGAGCTCGTGCAGCATCAGCCGCTCGAGCTCGGGCATCTCGGCCGGCGCGACCGCCTCAGCCGGCTTGTAATGATGCAGTGTGCCGAGCATCCAGCGCACGGTGTTGCGCAGCTTGCGATAGGTCTCGACCGTGTTCTTCAGGATCTCGGGCCCGATGCGCTGGTCGTCGGTGTAGTCGCAGGACGCGACCCAGAGCCTCAGGATGTCGGCGCCGGATTCCTTGATCACGGCCTGCGGCTCGATGGTGTTGCCGAGCGACTTCGACATCTTGCGGCCGTCCTCGGCCTGGGTGAAGCCATGCGTCAGCACGACATCGTAGGGCGCGCGGCCGCGCGTGCCGCAGCTCTCCAGCAGCGAGGAATGGAACCAGCCGCGATGCTGGTCCGAGCCTTCCAGATACATCACGGTGTCGGTGCCGCCGTCGACCTTGCGCTTGATGCCGGCGAGACCGGGGAATTGCACGGGGTCTTCGAGCACGAATGCGTGGGTCGAGCCGGAATCGAACCAGACGTCGAGAATGTCGTCGACCTTCTGCCAATCTTCGTTCGTACGCGATCCGAGGAAGCGCTCGCGCGCGCCCGTCGCGTACCAGGCGTCGGCGCCCTCCTTTTCGAAGGCATCGCCGATGCGGGTGTTGACCGCCTCGTCCTGTAGGATCTCGGCCGAGCCGTCGCCCTTCTCGCGCACGAACACGGCGATCGGCACGCCCCAGGCGCGCTGGCGCGAGATCACCCAGTCGGGGCGGGCCTCGATCATGCCGTTGATGCGGTTCTCGCCTGATGGCGGCACCCATTGCGTCACCGAGATCGCGTGCAGCGCGCGGGCGCGCAGCGTGTCGCCGGACTTGGTCTTGCCGTCGTTCGCAATGTCCTTGTCCATCGCGATGAACCATTGCGGCGTGTTGCGGAAGATCACCGGCTTCTTCGAGCGCCAGGAATGCGGATATTGGTGCTTGAGGCGGCCGCGCGCCAGCAGCTTGCCGCCCTCGATCAGCGCCTTGATCACGGCCTCGTTGGCGTCGCCCTTCTCGCCCTTGTCGTTGATGACGCGCTTGCCAGTGAAGCCCGGCGCCTGGTCGGTATAGGCGCCATTCTCGTCGACGGTGTAGGGAATCGCGCTGTTGATGCTGCGGGAATCGAGCTCCCGCGTGTTCGCCATCCAGACGTCGAAGTCCTCACGGCCATGGCTCGGTGCGGTGTGCACGAAGCCGGTGCCGGTGTCGTCGGTGACGTGGTCGCCGGACAAGAGCGGCACGGTGAATTCGTAGCCGCCGGCGAGCCCTTTGAGCGGATGAGCGCACTCGATCGCGTCCATGGTGTCGCCAGGAATGTCGCGGACCTTCTCGTAAGCGGTCACGCGCGCCTGCTTGAAGACTTCTGCGGCGAGCGCGTCGGCCAGGATCAGAAGATCGCCGGTCTTGGCCCAATTGTCCGCGGGCGCGTCAGTCACCTTGTAGAGGCCATAGGCGATCTTCGGCGAGAACGAGATGGCGCGGTTGCCGGGCAGCGTCCAGGGCGTGGTGGTCCAGATCACGACGCTTGCGGAAGCGAGCGCGCCGTGCGCAGGCGAGGTCACCGGGAATTTCACCCAGACCATGTCGGATGTGTAGTCCTCGTACTCGACCTCGGCCTCGGCGAGCGCGGTTTTCTCGACCACGCTCCACATCACGGGCTTCGAGCCGCGATAGAGCGTGCCGTTGGCCGCAAACTTCATCAGCTCGCGCGCGATCTGGGCTTCGGCCGGATAATTCATGGTGGCGTAGGGATGAGCCCAGTCGCCGATCACGCCGAGGCGCTTGAACTCCTCGCGCTGCACGTTGAGCCAGTGCGTGGCGTAGGCGCGGCACTCCCTGCGGAAATCGATCATCGCGGCGCTGTCGCGGAAGTCGGGCTTCTGCTTGCCCTTCTTGCGATAGTTTTCCTCCTCGACCTTCCATTCGATCGGCAGCCCGTGGCAGTCCCAGCCGGGCACGTAGTTGGAATCGAAGCCGAGCATCTGCTGGCTCTTGGTGACGAGATCCTTGAGGATCTTGTTCAGCGCCGTGCCGATATGGATGTTGCCGTTGGCGTAGGGCGGGCCGTCATGCAGCACAAACTTGTCGCGGCCGCGGGCCGCCTCCCGCAGTTTCTCGTAGAGGCCGATCTCGTACCAGCGCTTGAGGATCTCCGGCTCGCGCTGCGGCAGGCCGGCGCGCATCGGGAATTCGGTCTGCGGCAGGAACAGGGTCTTCGAATAGTCTTTGTCGGACTTTTGCGGCTTTTCGGACATGAGGCTGACTGGCTCGGAATGGCGCGGGAACGGATGGCGATGCGGAATCGCGGGGGTGAAACGACAAAATCCCGGTCTTGCGCCGAGCCCTCAGGCTCAGGCGGAAGCCGGGCCGCTAATCCCTATGATGCGCCGCGCAAACATGGGCTCTCCATAGCAGGGGGCCAAGAGAAGCGCAAAAGGGAAGCGCAAAGGTCCGGCAGGCTGGTTTGGGGCCATCAATCGGCCGTTCCGAGCCGCGGAAACGCATCCGGGGCGGCGGCCAGCATGGCGCGGGCACGCGCGGAATCGTCGTCCATCTGGCGGATCAGGGCGTCGATATCGCTGAATTTCAGCTCCTCGCGGATGAAGCCGACAAAGGCGCAGTCCAGCGTCTGGCCGTAAAGGTCGCCCTTGAAGTCGAACAGGAAGATTTCGAGGAGCGGCGCGCCATTATCGAAGGTCGGGCGGCGGCCGAAGCTTGCCACCCCGTTCAGCCGCGCGGTGCCGCGGCCGATCCGCACGGCGTAGATGCCGTGCTTCAGGCCGCAATTGGCGTCGAGCCGGATATTGGCGGTTGGGTAGCCGAGGTCGCGGCCGCGCTTCTCGCCATGGATGACCTCGCCGGTGATGAACCAAGGCGCGCCCAGCATGGTCGTGGCCTCGTCGATGAGCCCCTCGGCGAGCGCGATCCGGATGGCGCTGGAAGAGACCGGCCGTTCGTCGATATCGACATGCGGCTGCACGTCGACCTCGATGCCGAGGCGGGGGGCCTCGTTGACGAGGAGGCTTGGCGAGCCGACGCGTCCCTTGCCGAAATGGAAGTCGTAACCGACCGCAATCCCGCTGACCCCGAGGCGCCCGATCAGGTCATGGTGAATGAAATCTTGCGCGCTAGTCCCGGCCCTGGCCTTGTCGAAGGTCATGACCACGGCGCCGGCAAGCCCGGTCCCGGCCAGCAGCCGCAGCTTAGCCCGCTCGTCCGTCAGGCGGAATTGCGGGGTGTTGGGGCTGAAAAACCGGCGTGGATGCGGCTCGAAGGTCAGCGCGAGCGCGGGGCGGCCATGCGCCCGGCCCATCTCCAGGGCCGCGGCAATGACGGCCCGGTGACCGAGATGGACCCCGTCGAAATTGCCCATGGCGACTACCGCCCCCTTCAGGATCGCAGAGTCCGGCGTGGTATCGCGGATAACGGTAAATTGCGGGGCCATCAGGGGAATTCTCGAGCCGGCGGAACCGGCCGGGACCGTGGCTTGACCCGGCCAACGAAGTCAAGCGGGAGGGGCGGCTGCATTGACCGCGATTCCGATTCTTCGCGGCCGGGCCCAGTTAACGCGCTGTTTAACGCCTTGGTGCTAGTGCTTGAAACGTGGAACTGCGGGTCCCGGCCTGGCAGATCCGTTCTTAAATATTCCTGGGTATGCGTTGGGGGAGTCGAGATGGCGGTTGATTTGTCGATGTCGGTTCTGGTGGTTGATGACTACAGCACCATGATCCGGATCATCAGGAATCTGCTGAAGCAGCTTGGCTTCGAGAATATCGATGACGCCAGCGACGGTTCGGCAGCCCTGAACAAGATGCGCGGCAAGAAATACGGGCTCGTGATTTCCGACTGGAACATGGAGCCGATGACGGGCTACGACCTGCTGCGCGAAGTGCGCGCGGATCCGAACCTCGCCACCACGCCCTTCATCATGATCACGGCGGAATCGAAGACCGAGAACGTGATCGCGGCCAAGAAGGCCGGCGTGAACAATTACATCGTCAAGCCGTTCAACGCGGCGACGCTGAAGACCAAGATCGAGGCGGTCTTCCCGGACATGGCGAGCGCGTAAGCGCGCTGCAAAGCAATCGGCTGAATTTGGAAAGTCCGGGCGCTCGTCCCGGGCTTTCTGCGTTTGGTGCCTCGTTCCGGGTTCGGTGCTACGCACCGCCCCGGAATGCCGGTCAGAAAATCACCACTTCAATTCGCGCATCAGCGCCTTCGGCGGGTGACCGAACAATTCCATCACTGACTTGGGATCGAGCTGGTCGAGGCCCTCGAATTCCTCGGCGTGGATGCCGCGGGTGACGAACAGGCAGTCGATGCCGAATTCGCGCGCGCCGGTAAGGTCGGTGCGGACAGAATCGCCGATTGCCAGCACCTTTTTCCGGTCGATCGGGTGGCCCTGGCGTTCGCCGGCGAGCGCCATCGCCCGCTCGTAGATCGGCCGGTGCGGCTTGCCGTAGAAGATCACCTCGCCGCCGAGCTCGCGATAGAGCTCGGCGATCGCGCCGGCGCAATAGATCAGCCGGTCGCCGCGCTCGACCACGATGTCGGGGTTGGCGCAGACCAGCGTGAGCTTGCGCTCGCGCGCCTTCAGCATCATGCCGCGATAGTCTTCCGCGGTCTCGGTCTCGTCGTCGTAGAGACCGGTGCAGACGATGTAATCCGCTTCTTTTAGCGGCGCGGTCTTCGCGTCGAGGCCGCGATAGATCGAATTGTCGCGCTCGGGGCCGAGCCAGAACATCTTGCGGCCGGGATGCTCGGCGACGTAGAGCCGCGTCAGATCGCCCGAAGAGACGATCGCGTCGTAGGTTTCGTCGGCGACGCCGAGCTTGCGCAATTGCCGCTGCACGGAATCGGCCGGACGCGGCGCATTCGTGATCAGGATCACCGTACCGCCGTGGCTGCGATAGGTGTGCAGCGCCTCGCAGGCTTCGGGGAAGGACTCCAGGCCGTTATGGACCACGCCCCAGATGTCGCTGAGCACGACCTCGACCCCGCCCACGAGCTCGCGCAGGCTTTGTGCGAAATGCAGCGTGGTCATGATGCGCGCGGCCGATCAGATGCGGCGCGCGAGCGCCGCGTTGCCAGTGACGCGCTGTGACGGGGCGGCAGGTGTCCCAGCTGATGTTGCTGCGCTTGGGCTTGATGTACCGGAACCATTGGATCCCTGAATGTCTTGCGCCTGGTTCGGCGAGGCCCCGCCGGTAGCAGATGCCCCTTCGGGCCGCAATGGCCGGGGCGGCGCGAACAGAAAGCCCTGGCCGAACCGCACGTCGTAGTCGAGCAGGTCGACCACCGCGCGTTCGCCCTCGATCCGCTCGGCGATCAGGTCGATGCCGAAGCGGCCGAGCAGATCAGACAGGTCGGAGGGGTGAATGTCCGAGGCCGAGGCCTGCTTCGGGTCGAGCAGAAGTGATGCCGGAACCTTGATGAAGCGCACACCGCGGTCGGCGAGCTCGCGCGGCTCGATCCGCAAGTCGGTGACATGGTCGATCGAGAAACGGAAGCCGCGCTGGGCGAGCGCTGCGAGATTTTCGGTTTCGGCCGGACCGAGCGCGCGGAAGGTCGATTGCTTGAACTCCAGCACCAGCGACGGCGCCAGCGCCCGGTTGGCCTCGAGGAAGTCGAGGCATTGCGCGAAAGTGGTGGAATTGCCGAGCGTCGAGGCCGCGACGTTGCAGAATACGCCGACATCCTTGTTGCGCACCATCAGCCGGCGCAACACCTGGACACAGCGCAGCAACACCATGTTGTCGATGCGGCCGATCAGCCCCGAGGCCTCGGCGATGCTGATGAACTCTTCCGCGGCAATCAGTTGGTCGCGCTCGTCGCGAACCCGGGTCACCGCTTCGTAGAAGCGGACCTTGCGCTGCGGCAGCGTCACCATCGGCTGGAGGAAGATGTCGATGCGGTTCTCGTCGATGGCGTTGCGCAGCGTCGCTAGGATCTGGGTCTGGTTGCGGCCGTTGACAGCCGGGACGGCATTGGCGGTCTGGGCCTGGACGACAGGCGGCGTTGGCCGTGGCGGAGGCGCGGAAAGCGGCGGAGGCGTGGTGGGCCGCTCCTCGAAGGGCGCAATCAGGTCGACCGGAGCTTCCGGCTCCGTCCTGGCGACTGCAGCGGGGGCGGGTGCCGATGCCGGCGCGCTGCCGGCCAACAGATCCTCATGGGTAGACACGGTGGCGGCGAGCTGCCTGACCAGTCCGCCGAGCTCGTTGATCTCGCCGACCACCGACTGAACGCGATCGGAATTGGCTGAGTTGGACGAGGCGACGCGGCCCTCCATCGCTGCCAGCCGGCGCCCGAACTCGGCCACCTGGCGGGCGAGGTCGGCGGTGCCGCGCGAAAGGTCGGCGATCTGGCCACCGACATCGCTGCGGTCGCGCAGCCGCATCGAGACGGCGTTGTAGAGGATCAGGAAGGTCAGCGCGGTCAGCGCCACGATCGCGGATTCGGTTCCGCTGATGCCGGCGACCGAGTAGAGCACGAGCCCGAGCGAGGCCGCGACCAGAACCATGCAGATGGCGATGAAGATCGTCGAAATGCGAATCATGCCGCGCGTTACGCCTCAAGAGCTGACTGCCTCACCCGGGAAAACACGGGTCGCAATTCGCACCCGTCGCGCCTCATGCTCCCCAAGCATGCATGACCTTAACATCATTGTTGATTCGAGGGGATAGCGGCGCGCAGGCTGGCGTGGAGATCGTCAGGACGGCGCGGCGGCGCCGACCGTGTCGGCCGAGACCGCCTCGCGGCTGCCGAGCGGCTCGGGCCGTCCGGTGGTCGTATCGCACAGGGTTTGCCGTTCGATCTCCGAGTTCAGCTCGGCGCCGAACATGATGACGATTGCGGACATCCACATCCACGTCATCAAGCCGATCGCAGCGCCGAGCGAGCCGTAGGTGGCGTTGTAATTGGCGAAGGCCGACAGATACCAGGACAGCAGCGCGGAGCCTGCGATCCAGAGCAGGGCGGCCATCACCGCACCGATGCTCAGCCATTGCCAGCGCGGCGCGTCGCGGCTGGGAGCGAAGCGGTAGAGGATCGCGAGCGCTGCCAGCAGGATGACGAGCAGCAGCGGCCAGCGCGCCAGCGCGACGATCAGCTTGCTCTCGGGCGCGATGCCGAGATGATCGAGCGCGAGCGGGAAGGCGACGACGGCCGCCACCATCAGCAACAGCGCGACGATGCCACCGACCGTGAACGACAGGGAGATCAGGTTCAGCTTGATGAAGCCGCGCTTCTCGCGCTCCTCATAGGCGACGTTGAGGGCGTCGAAGATCGACTTGACCCCGGCATTGGCGCTCCAAACCGCAAGCGCGAGGCCGAACAGGAAGGTGGCGCCCAGCACGCCGTTGCCTTTCGACACCACGCGCGCGACCTGGTCTTCGACGATCTCAAACGTGCCCGCGGGCAGCATCATCGCAAGCGTCTGGAGATTGTCGCTGATGGTCGATGGATCGGCAAACAGTCCGTAGGACGAGACGAGTGCGGTGACGGCGGGAAAGATCGCGAGCAGTCCGAAGAACACCACGCCGCCGGCGGTCGCGAGCAGGCGATCGTCGTCGATGCGCTGATAGGTTCGCCAGAGAATATCCTTCCAGCCAGCCCAGGGGATATTGAGCGGGCTCTTCGAGCCGCGGCCACGGCCGGGCTGCATTGCGGCGCCTGCCGGACTGGTCTCGGGCGAGTGTCCTTCGCTGTTGCGGCGGTTCTGCAACGAGCCTGCAAGGAAGCCGGTTTCCTGAAAATAGCGTTCCGCGGTCAGCACGAAGACGGCTGTGGCGGCAACCAGCAGCCATGAGTCGAGCTGCCCGGTCCGCTGCGCCGGCATCATGCATCCTGACTGCGGGCGGGGCGCCGCCGGCGCGCCGCGGTGAAGCCGGCCAGGGTGAGGGCCGCGAGCATCAGGCCAAGCTGAACCGGCCGGTTGGTGCGCGTTGTTGCGGTGGTGTTACCATGAGCGCGTTCGCCTGGCGCGAGCGGAACCAGCGGAATCGTCGTCGCCACTTCTTTCACCGCCTGCTTGACCGTTCCGCGCGGGATCCGCGGCGTGGTGATCGCCACGCGCATCCGGCTGGCGAGAGGCACGATCGGTTTGGTCCGGCGGTTCATTTGCGCCATCGCTACCCCGGCGCAGATTGCGGCCAACACCAGCAGCACCGCTGCGACGGCACCAAGGCCCCAGAATTGCCCGTAGGTGATGGCAACCCAGCGATAAAGCGCGATCAGACCGACAAAGAAGGCCGCGATCAGGAACAGCCCGGCCACAGCGAACAATCCCGCCGCGACCGCATAGGACGTGACCCGTCCCGTGGTCTGGCTGGTCCGGTCACGCAGGTAAGACTGCGCTGCGCGCTTAAGATGATTGAGCTTCAGCGCCACGCCGGCGCGCAGCAATTCGCCCGATGGCGCGAGCATGCGGACATCCTCCGAGAGCGAGAAAATCGTCGGGGGATGAACGTGGCGGAATTTGACTTGTTCCGCCGGTACGCCGTTTGCCGGGACGGATCAGCCGAGATCGGCGGCCGAAATCCAGAACACCTCGCCCTCGGAGTCTTCGGTATCGAGCCAGAGCAGGGGCAGTTCCGGAAAGGCCTCGTCGACCAGCTCGCGGCCGCGGCCGATCTCGCAGATCAGGCCGCCGTCCGGCGTCAAATGATCGGGCGCATCGCGCAGAATGCGCCTGACCACGTCGAGCCCGTCGACACCGCCGTCGAAGGCGAGCTTCGGCTCGGCCCGGCATTCCGGCGGCAGCGCCGCCATGCCTTCGGCGTCGACATAGGGCGGGTTGGTGATGATCAGATCGTATTTTCTATCGTTGAGCGGGGCGAACAGATCGCCGCGATGCAGCGTGATCCGCTCATCCAGCCCATGTTCGCCGACATTGCGGGCGGCAACTTCGAGTGCGCCCTTGGAGATGTCGACGGCATCGACCACAGCGTTCGGGAAGTGATACGCGGCGAGGATCGCGAGGCATCCCGATCCCGTACAGAGATCGAGCACGCGCTCCACGGCCGTGGGATCGTCGATCAGCGAGCCCACTTCGCCATCGCCGCCGAAATGCGAATCCAGGAGCTCGCCGATGAAGGAGCGCGGAACGATGACGCGTTCGTCGACATAGAACGGCAGGCCGCGCATGTAGACCTTGTTGACGAGATAGGCGGCCGGTTTGCGCGTGGTAACGCGTCGATGGATGAGATCGAGGATGGTCTTGCCTTCCGCAATCGTGACGCGGGCGTGGGCAAAGCCTTCGAACTGGTCGGGATTGAGGTGCAAGGCCTCGCAGACGATGAAGGCTGCCTCCGCGACCGGATCGGTCGTGCCATGGGCAAAAGCGAGCTTTGCTTCGACGAAGCGGCTCACCGCATAGCGGACGAAATCGAGCAGCGTGAGAAGCTCGCCGCGCTCCACCTTCGCGAGCTTCGGCGCGGCGCGGCCGCGCGTGGTCTTTTTCGAAACTCTTGCCATCAGGATTTGGTCCAGCGTGCGGCGGCCTCGTCGTCACGGGCGTGGGCCTCGACCCAGCCGGTGCCGGTGGCGCTCTCTTCCTTTTTCCAGAACGGGGCGCTGGTCTTGAGATAATCCATCAGGAACTCGGCGGCCTCGAACGCCGCCCGGCGGTGTTGTGACGCCGTGAGCACCAGCACGATGTTCTGGCCGGGCATGAACCGCCCGACGCGATGAATGACGGTGACGCCGTTCAGCGGCCAGCGCGACATGGCTTCGTCGACATGGCGCTTGATCTCTTCTTCCGCCATCCCAGGGTAGTGCTCGAGCGTGAGGGCGGCGATATCGGAGCTGTCCTCGTCGGCGCGGCAAATGCCGGAGAAGCTGACGACCGCGCCGATATCGGTGCGACTTTTCGTCAGGACCGCGATCTCGCGCGCGATGTCGAAATCGTCTTCCTGGATGCGGATGGCGACGGGGCAGTTCATGTGCCTAGCCGCCGGTCATCGGCGGGAAGAAGGCGATCTCGCGGGCGCCGGCGATCATGGCGTCGGCCTTGACGTGGGCGTGGTCGATCGCGGTACGGATCACCTTCGGCTTCTCGAACGCATAAGCATAAGCCTCGCTTTGGCCCGATAGCCAGGCGATCAGTTCCTCGACGGTGCGTACCGTCGCCGGCGGCTCGATGGTCTCCTCGGCCTTGCCGACGCGCTCGCGCACCCAGGCGAAATACTTCACCTTCATCCCTCATCCTCCTTGATGAGGTGGTGGATGCCGGCGCGGAAATAGTCGTAGCCGGTGTACATGGTCAGGATCGCCGAGGCCCACAGCAGGACGAGGCCGATCAGCGAGACGATGGGCACCACCTCGTCACCGGCGGGACCTGCGAGCAGGAAGCCGATGGCGACGAGTTGCACTGTTGTCTTCCACTTGGCGAGCTTGGTCACGGGCACGCTGACGCGGAGCGCCGCGAGGTATTCGCGCAGGCCTGAGACCAGGATCTCGCGGCACAGGATCACGATGGCAGCCCAAAGCGACCAGCCATGGATGATGCCGTCGGCGGCCAGCATGAGGAGGCACGAGGCGACCAGCAGCTTGTCGGCGATCGGGTCGAGCATCCGGCCGAACGCCGATTGCTGATTCCAGATCCGCGCGTAATAGCCATCGAGATAGTCCGTGACCGCCGCACCAATGAAGATCGCCACCGCGAGCCAGCGCAGCCACAGCGGGTAGTCCATGATCGACTGCGCATAGATGCATCCGACCACGACCGGGATCGCGGCGATCCGGCCATAGGTCAGGATGTTCGGGAGGGACATCGCGCGGCTGGTCGTCCCTCGTGTCGTGGCGATGTTCATCCGTCCTACCAATACCGCTCAAGTCTGAAGGTCAACCGTCCCTCTCCAAATGGAGTACAGGATGCGACGACCATATGACTACAGCCCCTTTAGTTCACCCCGGTTGGGGATGAAAATAGTCGAATATCCTGCGGGCGCTCTCGGCGCTCACCCCAGGAACCTTGCCGAGATCGGCGATCGAGGCCCGCTCGATCTCCTTCAGGGTTCCGAAATGATGCAGCAAGGCACGTTTGCGTGACGGGCCGATGCCGGGAATCTCCTGCAAACCGGCCTCGCGGATGTCCTTCTTGCGCAGCTTGCGGTGCGAGCCGATGACGAACCGATGTGCCTCGTCCCGCAGGCGCTGGATGAAGTAGAGCACGGGGTCGCGCGGCTCCAGCTTGATCGCCTCCCGCTCGGGCATGAACAGGGTCTCGCGGCCGGCATCCCGATCCGGACCCTTGGCGACCGACATCAGCGATACCTGGGTCAGGCCGAGATTGGCAAAGATCTCCCTGACGGCATTGAGCTGGCCGCGGCCGCCGTCGATGATCACGAGGTCGGGCCATTGCGGAAAATCGTCGTCCTTGGCTTTGGCCGCGCCCTCTTCGGGCGGGTTGATCAGGCGCTTGAACCGGCGCTCCAGCACCTCGCGCATCATGGCGAAGTCGTCGCCCGGCGTGATCCCTTCCGACTTGATGTTGAACTTGCGATACTGGTTTTTGACAAAGCCATCCGGGCCGGCGACGATCATGGCACCGACCGCATTGGTGCCCTGGATGTGGCTGTTGTCGTAGACCTCGATACGCTTGGGCGGATGCGGCAGGCTCAACGTCGTGGCCATGGCGTCGAGCAGGCGGCTCTGGGTTGCGGTGTCCGCGAGCTTGCGGCCGAGCGCCTCGCGCGCGTTGGTCAGCGCGTGGGTGACGAGCTCCTTCTTCTCGCCGCGCTTGGGCGCTGTCACCTCGACCTTGTGACCGGCCTTGATCGACAGCGCGTTGGCGAGAAGCTCCATCTCCTCGATTTCGTGCGAGAGCAAAATGGTCTTCGGCGGTGGCTTGTCGTCGTAGAACTGGGCGAGGAAGGAGCCCAGCACTTCCTCCGGCGTAAACGTCTTCTCAGCACGCGGGAAATAAGCGCGATTGCCCCAGTTCTGGCCGGTGCGGAAGAAGAACACCTCGACGCAGGAGAAGCCGCCTTCCTGGTGGATGGCGAACACGTCGGCTTCTTCCACAGTGCGCGGATTGATGCCCTGCTGCGACTGGATCGCCGACAGCGCGGCGAGGCGGTCGCGATAAAGCGCCGCGCTCTCGAATTCTAGGTCGCCGGAGGCCTTCTCCATCTCGCCGGCGAGTTCCTGCTTCACCGCCTGGCTCTTGCCGGAGAGGAAATCGGTGGCTTCCCGCACGAGCGTCGTATAGCCGGGAAAATCGATTTCGCGGGTGCAGGGGCCGGCGCAGCGGCGGATCTGGTAGAGCAGGCAGGGCCGGGTGCGGCTCTCGAAGAAGGAGTCCGTGCAGGAGCGGATCAGAAACGCGCGCTGAAGTGCGGTGATGGTGCGGTTGACCGCTCCGGCGGAGGCGAACGGGCCGAAATAGCGGCCGGGCCGGGTCTGCGCGCCGCGATGCTTGAGGATCTGCGGCGCCCAATGGTCGCCGGTGATGAGGATGTACGGAAACGACTTGTCGTCGCGCAGCTGCACGTTGAAGCGCGGCCGCAGCTGCTTGATCAGGTTCGCTTCCAGCAGCAGCGCCTCGGTCTCCGTCGTGGTCGAGACGATCTCCACGGTTACCGTGGCTGCGATCATGCGCAGGATGCGCGCCGGCAGCGGCGCGCTCTGGCGCGCATAGTTCGACAGGCGCTTTTTGACGTTCTTGGCCTTGCCGACATAGAGCACGTCGGCGTTCGCACTGAGCATGCGATAGACGCCGGGCGAGGTCGGCGCGAGACGCACTGCGCGCTCGATCGCCTCGTGGCCGGTCGCCAGCGGCTCCTCGCCGATTGCGCCGCTCTCTTCCAGAATGTCAGGCAGCCGCGCATCCTCCTCGTCATCGCCGCCGGAGGCGGGATCGAGGTCGGGCGGTGTCAGCCCCTCGGGCGGGGCATCGGCCGTCGCGGCTTGCGGCGGTTTGCGCGCGCGCGCGTCGTCCGGGGTGTCGGAGGAATCGTGAACCATGGTGCGAATTTAGGCGCTGGGGGGACTGATTTGAAGTTCCGGCCATGCTGCACGCACAGAATGGCGGCGCAGTTCCCGGTAACGCTTGCTTAAGCCTGTTAACAGCGCGGTAACCCGTCTTAACAGGCCTTTAACTTAAAACTCTCGATAAATCCTACGCGAAAAAGTGGTGGTTCCGTAACCATGCGATTTGGCCTGGCGCGGCGGCGCGGGCATCGCACCCGGTGACGGCAGTTGCGTTGGAGTGTGTGATGAAGAGGCTCGTTGTGGGCGCAGCTGCGTTGGTTGCAGCCGGCTGGACGGCTTCGGCAGAGGCCGCCGATCTGAATTACGGGCAGCGTGCGCCCTATACCGTCAATCAGCCGCTCAATGCCTATAGCTGGGCCGGACCGTATCTCGGCGGCAATCTCGGCTACGAGTGGGGCTCGGTGAGCAATACGGGCGTGAAGCCGTCCGGCTTTGTCGGGGGCGTACAGGCCGGCTACAATTTCCAGAACGGTCCGTGGGTGTTCGGTGTCGAGGGCGATATCCAGGCCGCTGGCGCCGACGATACGTTCGCGCCGTGGAAGTTCTCCAACCCCTGGTTCGGCACGCTGCGCGGGCGAGCCGGCTATGCCTTCAGCAACATCCTGGTCTATGGCACCGCCGGCCTCGCCTTCGGCGAGCTGCGCGGACAGACATTCGGTTGGACGGAGTCGCATACCAGCGCGGGCTGGACCGCCGGTGTCGGCGCAGAAGTCGGTTTCGCGCCGAACTGGAGCGCCAAGCTCGAATATCTCTACGTCGATCTGTCGTCGAGCCAGTTCGCCATTACAGGCGTGTCAAACGGCTATAGCGCCAGCGTGGTGCGCGCAGGCGTGAACTATCACTTCTGATAGCCAAATAAGAAAATACCGGACAACAGCCTCCCGGCCGCTCGCGGCCGGGACTTTTTTTGCACCAGGTTTTCAGGTCGGGTCCGCTACGAAAGGATCACTAAATTGACCGCCTTCGGCCCCTTCCCCTTCTTGTCCGGTTCGACTTCGAATGTGATACGCTGTCCTTCGGCAAGATCCTTCAGTCCCGCCCGCTCAACAGCGGTGATGTGAACGAAGACATCGCGACCGCCGTCATCCGGCTTGATAAAGCCGTAGCCGCGCTCGCCGTTGAAGAACTTAACCGTTCCCGTATTGGCCATCGGGAAACTCCCCCTCATTGCTCCTCCGTCGCAACGCAGACGCGCGTCGCGACATGACCGGGCGTTACGAAGCCCGGGAGAGCTGGCCATCCTTGGGCAGACCCAACGGTCCGTCCGGATCTTTCTAGGCCTTCACTCCGCCGCAACCATTCGCGGAAGCGGAACGTAAAGCCAGTCACGGAAACAGCATAATACGGTTCTTTGCAGATTGACTACCGCTACTGCATATTTTTCCCAAGAATGGCGGCGGCTTAGGGCTTCGGTACTTCCAAACGGAATCTGGCAGCGCCGCCTTGGCCGAGCGGCATTTCGAGCTCAGGCAGGATCGTCTTGAGCTCGCTCTGCAGCGTGTATGGCGGATTGACGATCAATAGCCCGGCCGAGGTGAGGGCTCCGCCGTCGGTCTGCGGCGCGACGCTGAATTCGAGACGCAGGCATTTTCCCTGGGGCTTTGCTGCGGCTGCGAGCCGGGCCACGAGTTGGGCCAGCGTCTCGGTGGCACGGCGGCTTTTGGCGGGATACCAGATTACATAGATACCGGTCGGCCATTTGGCGAAGGCGGTGGAGAAGGCCTCGCCCAGCCGTTCGAACTCGTCCTTCACCTCGAACGGCGGGTCGATCAGCACGAGGCCGCGCCGCTCCTTTGGCGGCACGAACGCGGGCAGCGCCATCCAGCCGTCGAGATCGACGACGCGCGCCTGTTCGTCGCGCCGCAGCACGTCGATCAGTGCCTTGCGCGCCTTCGGCTCGAGCTCGCAGGCGACCAGCCGGTCCTGCGGTCGCATCAGGCCACGCGCGATCAGTGGCGAGCCCGGGTAGACCTTGAGCTCACCCTTCGGGTTGAAGGCGCGGACGATGTCCATGTACGGCTTGGTCAGGGCGACGCTCTCGTTGGAGAGGCGCGCCTGCATCAGCCGCGCGATCCCCGTCAGCCACTCGCCGCCGCGGCGTGCTTCGTCGCTGTCGAGATCATAGAGGCCGGCACCCGCATGGGTGTCGATGACGCGGAAGGCGGCCGGCTTGTCCTGCAAGTAAGTGAGGATGCGAGCCAGCACGATGTGCTTGATGACATCGGCGAAGTTGCCGGCGTGAAAGGCGTGGCGGTAGTTCATGGCAGCAGAGTTACGACATCACGCGATGAAAGTAACTCCCGTCATTCCGGGCTCACGCTCCGCTTGTCCCGGAATGATGGTGTTGATCCAACTATCCACCCCTGATCGGCGGCATCGTCACCTGGTCGCGGCGGCAGGCGCGGCGTTCGATCTCCTCGCAGGCGCGGAATTGCAGGTCCTTGCTGAGGCAGATGCGAACCTCGGACAGCCGGGTCCGGTTGCAGGTGACCGAGACGGCTGCGTCGCTCAGGCCGGGATTGGCCTTGATGAAGGCTTCTTCCACCTCGCTAGGTGCCACGGTCTTGGCCTGCGACAGGTCGAGATATTCAGCCGGAATCTTGATCACGGCGCGCGCCTTGCGGATCGTCTCGAAATAGTTGCGGCCGTCGAGCCCGGAGCAGGTGCCGTGCTTGTCCCACTCGTTGAAGATCAGGCCCGGCGCCGGCATCAAATCGAGCATCGAGGAGACGATGTTGCGATTCAGTCGCGGCGAGGGCCGCTGGCAATATTCCGGAAAGCCGTTCTCGTATTGCGGCCACAGCCCGTGCACCACGAAGGAATAAGGCCGTCCCTCGCACTGGATGTTTGGGCGCCCGCCGCCACGGCCGCGCTCGGCCGCCTCCTCGCAGAAGGATGGCGACCAGGACAGTGACAGCACATAGAAGTCGAATTCGCCGGGTGCGTTCTGCCGCTTGTCCTGGGCCCTCGCACCGCCCGCCAGCGAGACCAGTCCGGCGGCAAGAATCAGCGGGAGTGTCAATGAGATCACGAGACGCGGGAACGATTGCAATCTAAAATGAAACATGGCGACACCCTCAACCAGACTGTGCAATCAGCCTAGCAGCCATCCGGAACATTTCAAGAACAAAATTCAAGTGATCGAGGGCCGGCCGCTTGGTTGGCCGATAGGGCCCGTCAGCTCAAGGCTTGGCGGCGCGGCAGGACGGATTGTAGGCCCAGTTACGGTCGAGCCCGACCACGCACCATTCGACCCCTTGGCCGAAGCTGGCAAAGCCGCCATCCTCGATGATCGAGAAGTGCACCCGGCGCACCTTGCCGTCGGTGAGCATGGCCTCGCCGGTGCAGTAGCGGCGCGGAATGTTGTCGGACGCCCAGGGGCGGAAGGCGGTCTCGTGAACGTTCGAGAAGCCCGTGATCCGCAGCGGCGAATTCCAGAACGAGCTTTCCTTCTCCCAGAACTGGGTCGAGATCGTCGGCAGCGCCTTGTCGCATTCGGCGACATTGCCGTCGTAACGCGGGCCGCTCAGCCAGAAGTTCAGCTCCAGCGGATTGGCTGCCTTGGCCTCCGTGAGCGACAGCGCTCCGAACATGAGGCCGAGAACGGCGACGAATCGAAGCGATTTCAGGGAGGTCGAGGCGCGCATGGGCAATCCAGACAGCATGATCTGTGAAGGTCGGACGGTGCCGCGAAGGGCGGGGGAGGTCAAGTGCAGCGCGGCAACACTTGGCCAGGAGTTGATCAAAACGTCGCAGTGGACAGGCCTTCCGTTCTTTTCACCGCCGCGTCGGCACCGTAAACTGGTCCCAACCAATCGGAGTGACGGGAATGCGAATCATTGCGGCCGCTGGCCTTCTTGCCCTGGGTATGATGGCGAGCCAATCGGCGCGCGCCGACCTCCTTCCGGTGCCGCCCTTCAAGGGCAACGACACCGGCGGCATCATCGCCTATTCGATGGCGACGCAGACCGATGCGCGCCAGGTCGCGGTCGATCACTGCGCGCGCTACGGCAAGGTGGTGAAATTCCTCGCTGTGCAGGCCTACGAGGGCGGCTACATCTCGTTTTCCTGCCGCTGGGTGCCCTACGGCGCCGCCGACCGGCCGATCCGCACGCTCTACTGAGGCGTATCGGAGCGCCAACAAGATCACGCCACGACGTCTCAGCCGGGAGTCTCTCCTATGACGCGCAAGCTTGCTTTGCTCGGTTCGGCCGTTTGTCTTCTGTTGTCGGCGGGCAGCGCTTTCGCCGACGATTTGCCGGTGCGCAAGGCGGGGCTCTGGGAAATGAAGATGGTCAGGTCCGGCTCGGCGATGCCGGAGATGACCATGCAGCACTGCACCGACGAGAGCGTCGACAAGGAGATGAGCAACAACATCTCCCCGATGGCCAAGCGGGTCTGCTCCAGGCAGGACATCAAGAAGACGTCGACCGGCTATGTCAGCGATTCCGAGTGCAGCATCGCCGGCATCAACACCACCTCGCACGCCGAGATCACGGGCGATTTCAATTCGGCCTATACGGTGAAGACCTCCTCGCACGCGCAAGGCGGGGCCGCGGGTACCGCGGGGCGCGACACCACCATGACGCTGGAGGCGAAATGGCTCGGCGCCTGCAAGCCGGACCAGAAGCCCGGCGACATCGTGATGCCCGGCGGCTTCAAGATGAACGTGCGCGACGTCGACAAGCTGAAGGCACTGCTGCCGAAGTGAGGTGGTGAGATCGCAGCCCGGATTGCGCTTGGCCTCATCAGCTAAACCGGAATCCTCACGCTTGCCCTCAATCCGCCCATCGGGCTGTCGCCGAGCGTGATGTCGCCGCCATGCGAGCGGGCGATGTCGCGGGCGATCGCGAGCCCCAGGCCGGTGCCGCCCTCGTCCTGGTTGCGGGCATTGTCGAGCCGCAGGAACGGCTTGAACACTTCCTCGCGCAAATGCGCGGGAATGCCAGGGCCGTCGTCGTCGACCGTGACGGTCAGGTAGCGATGATCGCGCTGGCCTGAGATGGCGATGGCCTGGCCGTAGCGCGCCGCATTGGTGACGAGGTTGGCCAGGCACCGCTTGAACGAGGCCGGCTTTACCGTCACCACCGGCAGGCCGCTGAATGTCACGGTCGCGGTATGGCCGTGGCGCTCGGCGTCGCTGCGCAATTCCTCGAGCGCCTGCGCCATGTCGGTCGGCTGCGACTGCTCGCCGGAATCGCCGCGGGCGAAGGCGAGGTAATCCTCCAGCATCATCGACATCTCGTCGACGTCCTTGCGCATGCCTTCGAGCTCGGGATTGTCGCCGATCAGCGCCAGCTCGAGCTTGAAGCGGGTGAGGATGGTGCGCAGATCGTGGCTGACGCCGGCGAGCATCGCGGTGCGCTGCTCCATAGCGCGTTCGATGCGCGACTTCATCTCGATGAAGGCGCCCGCTGCGCGCCGCACCTCGCGCGCGCCACGTGGCCTGAAGTTCGGTGCCTCGCGGCCCTTGCCGAAACTTTCGGCGGCGTCCGCGAGCCGCAGGATCGGCTTGATCTGGTTGCGCAGGAACAGCACCGACACGATCAGCAGGATCGAGGACGTCCCGACCATCCAGAACAGGAAGATTTCCGAGTTCGAGGCATAGGCCGCGCTGCGCTGCGCGAACACGCGCATCACGGCATCATCGAGCTGGATGCGGATCTCGACGAGGTTGGAACGGCCGACCGTATCGATCCAGAACGAGCGCCCGATCTGGCGGCCGAGCTGCACCGACAGCGTCTGGTCCAGCAGCGAGAAGAACGGCTTCGGTCCCGGCGGAGGCATGTCACCGGCGGGCAGGAAATCGACGACGAGGCCGAGGCGCTGCTGGGCGATGCGACGGATCTGGTCGCGGTCCTTGTCCTGCGGATAGCCCTTGTAGACGTCGATCAGCGCCGCGATGTCCTGCACCACCGCGGCCGACAGGCGGCGCGTCACCGTGTTCCAGTGCCGCTCCATGAACACGAAGGCGACGACCGATTGCAGGATCACCATCGGCACGATCATGATGAGCAGCGCGCGGGCATAGAGGCCGGTCGGCATCCAGCCCTTGAACGCATTGCCCATCCAGCCATTGGCGGCCGAAACGCGGCCGGCCGCGCTCTTCAAAAGCGTCAGGCCGGTATCGATCGTGCTCATCGCTCGTGCTTCACTATGGTCTACGGCGAGGCAACCAGGCGATAGCCGATGCCGCGCACCGCCTGGAGGAAGAGCGGATTGGCGGGATCGGTCTCGATCTTGCGCCTGAGGCGATTGATCTGCACGTCGACGGCGCGCTCGTTGACGCTGCCGTTGCCGGTCAGCGCGCTGCGCGGCACGGTCTCGCCCGGCGTTTCCGAGAGAATGCGCAGCATCTCCCGCTCGCGATCGGTGAGGTGGATGACTTCCTCGCCCTGACGCAACTCGCCGCGATCCAGATGATAGACGTAGGGACCGAACGCGATCTTCTCGACTATCGCAGCCTGCACCGGCGGCGCGGCGCGCTTGAGGATGTTGTTGATGCGCAGCGCCAGCTCCCGCGGCTCGAACGGTTTTGCGACGTAGTCGTCCGCGCCGATCTGCAAGCCCTCGATGCGGGCCTCGGCCTCATGCCGCGCCGTCAGCATCACGATCGGCACCGAGGAGGATGTGCGGATGAAGCGGGCGAGATCGAAGCCGGTCTCGCCGGGCATCATCACGTCGAGGATCAGCAGGTCGAAATGCAGCCCGAGCAGTTTCGCGCGGGCATCGCCGGCGCTGGCGGCGGTGGTGACGCGATAGCCTTCGGCCGCGAGGAAGCGTGAGAGCAGATCGCGGATGCGGCGGTCGTCGTCGACCAGCAGAAGATGCGGGGCGTCGTCGGCCGGTTGGGCCGGCGGGCGGGCGAGCGTGGCAGCGAGCGGCACGGTCACTCCTTCGAGTCTGGATTGGTGGCGAAGATCGTCTCCAGCACCTTGTCCGGATCGTCGCGGTCGATCATCGCGCGCAGGAAGCGCTTGACGGTCTCGGCATCGTCAGGCGCCATCGCGGCGAGCGCCTTGGTGATGCGCGTGGTCTGGAGGCCGGCGAGCTTCTGCACCAGCGCCTCGCCCTTCGGCGTCGCATAAAGCAGGCGCTGGCGACGGTCGTTGTCGCCGGTCTTCTGCACGATATAGCCCTCGTCCAGGAGTTGCTTGAGCACCCGGCCGAGCGACTGTTTTGTGATGCGCAGGACGTCGAGCAGGTCGGCGACCTTCAGCCCGGGGTAGCGGTAGACGAAGTGCATGACCCGGTGATGGGCACGGCCGAAGCCGAAAGCCTCCAGCTCCTGGTCGGGGTCACCTACGAAATCGCGATAGGCGAAGAACAGCAGCTCGATGATATCCCAGCGCAAATTGCCTCCATCGCCTGCCGCCGGGCGTGGCTCGGCAGCGTCTTGAGGGGGAGTCGCGAAATTTATGTCAGGCATATTGACGTATCTTGGGTTCAATGTTACAAAACGATCAACCCGCACGAAATTTTAGATCGTTTCGCGTCGGGTGGTATTTCTAAGAGCGGCCGGAGAGAGCCGGACAGGCGGCAACGGCCGGGTCAGATCTACCGTGCGATTGTCGAGCGGCATTTCGGCAAAACATACTGGACTTCCGCCTTCCGCAAAAGCATGTCCTCGGCGACATGCTGGTCACGGAAACCGGCCGTAACAAGGCTGGCGGTGGTTCAGCCAGCAATCTAATCAAGCCAGCCGGGGCCCGAAACGGGCAGGCGGGCGCCAGAACAGCGCCGCCATCGGCAGCGGGAGGCAAGGACATGAGCATGAAATTCGACATCCAGCCCGCATCCAATCCGACGCCCGAGAAGGACCGGGTCGCCAAGCTGGTCGACCCCGGCTTCGGACGCGTCTTCACCGATCACATGGCTGTGGTCCGCTACAACCAGGCCAAGGGCGGCTGGTACGAGGCGAAGATCGAGGCGCGCGCCAACTTCCAGATGGATCCGGCCGGCGCCGTCCTGCACTACGCCCAGGAAATCTTCGAGGGCCTCAAGGCCTACAAGCGCGACGACGGCGGGGTGAACCTGTTTCGCCCCGACGCCAATGCACGCCGCTTCAAGGACTCCGCCGATCGCATGGCGATGGCGCAGATCCCGGAGGACGTCTTCATCGAGGCGGTCGAGCAGGTCGTGCGCATCGACCGCGCCTGGATGCCGGGCGGCGAGGGCAGCCTTTACCTGCGCCCCTTCATGATCGCGAGCGAGACCTTCCTCGGCGTGAAGCCGTCGTCGGAATACATCTTTGCGGTGATCGCTTCGCCTGTTGGTTCCTACTTCAAGGGCGGCCCCGCGCCGGTCTCGATCTGGGTCTCCGAGAATTACACGCGCGCAGCTGTCGGTGGCACCGGCGCGGTGAAGTGCGGCGGCAATTATGCGGCGAGCCTGCGTGCGCAGGCCGAGGCGATCCAGCACGGCTGCGATCAGGTCGTCTTCCTCGATGCGGTCGAGCGCCGCTACATCGAGGAACTCGGCGGCATGAACGTGTTCTTCGTGTTCGACGACGGTTCGCTCTCGACCCCGCCGCTCGGCACCATCCTGCCCGGCATCACCCGCGACTCCATCATCACGCTCGCGCGCGATGCCGGCAAGACGGTGCGCGAGGAGCCGTATTCGCTCGACCAGTGGCGCAAGGATGCGGCCTCGGGCAGGCTGAAGGAAGCGTTCGCCTGCGGTACTGCCGCGGTGATCTCGCCGATCGGCAAAGTGCGCTCGGTCAGCGGCGATTTCGAGATCAGCGGCGGCGCCGCGGGTCCCGTCGCCATGGGCCTGCGCAAGCAGCTCGTCGACATCCAGTACGGCCGCACCAACGATCCGCACAACTGGATCCGCAAGGTGTTTTGAGGTCATCTCCCTCTCCCGCTTGCTTGCGGGAGAGGGAGAACAGGCCGGTTGCCGCACCGCGCGTCGGCTGGTAAACGCCCGCATGGCCGAAAAACCCAAAAAACCCCAGAAACTGAAGGCGCGACTTCCGCGCGGGCTCGAGGATCGAGATCCCTCGGCGATCCGGGCGACGCGCGAGATGGTCGAGAAGATCCGCGCCGTCTACGAGCTCTACGGCTTCGAGCCGGTGGAGACGCCGGCGATGGAATACACCGACGCGCTCGGCAAGTTCCTGCCCGACCAGGACCGTCCGAACGAGGGTGTGTTCTCGTTCCAGGACGACGACGAGCAGTGGATCAGCTTGCGTTACGACCTGACCGCGCCGCTCGCGCGCTATGTCGGCGAGCGCTACGGCACCGACGGTCTGGTCCTGCCCTATCGCAGCTACCGTGTCGGCTACGTCTTCCGCAACGAAAAGCCCGGCCCCGGCCGCTTCCGCCAGTTTATGCAATTCGACGCCGACACGGTCGGCTCGGCAACGCCGGCGGCGGATGCCGAGATCTGCATGATGGCGGCGGACACGATGGAGGCGCTCGGCGTTGCGCGCGGCCAGTACGTCGTGAAGGTCAACAATCGCAAGGTGCTCGACGGCGTTCTCGAAGCCATCGGGCTCGCGGGTGAGGAGAACGCGGCCCGCAGGCTGACCGTGCTGCGCGCGATCGACAAGCTCGACAAGTTTTCCGCCGACGAAGTCCGCAAGCTTTTGGGTCCCGGACGATGGGATGGCGGCGAGGAAGGCAAGGGCGACTTCACCAAGGGCGCCAACCTCAGTGCCGCGGAGGCCGATGTCGTTCTCGCCATCACCAGACCGCGCGAGGATTGGAAAGAGGCCATCGCTGCGGCGGAAACTTATCTCGCCAAGAGCGAAGTCGGTCAGGCCGGCGTGAGCGAGCTGGAAGAAATTGCAAAACTGGTCGCGGCGTCGGGCTACGGCGCAGACCGCATCAAGATCGACCCCTCCGTCGTGCGCGGCCTCGAATATTACACCGGCCCCGTCTACGAGGTCGAACTGCTGCTCGACACCAAGGACGAGAAGGGCCGTCCCGTGCGCTTCGGCTCGGTCGGCGGCGGCGGTCGTTATGATGGCCTCGTCTCGCGCTTCCGCGGCGAGCCGGTGCCCGCGACCGGCTTCTCGATCGGCGTGTCGCGGCTGCAGGCAGCGCTGACACTGCTCGGCAAGCTGGACACGCGGCCCGAAGTCGGCCCCGTCGTCGTCACCGTGTTCGACCGCGACCGCGTCGCCGACTACCAGAAGATGGTTGCGAGCCTTCGCACCGCCGGCATCCGCGCCGAGCTCTATCTCGGCAATCCCAAGAACATGGGCAACCAGCTCAAATATGCCGACCGCCGCAACTCGCCTTGCGTGATCATCCAGGGCTCGGATGAAAAGGCGCGCGGCGAGCTGCAGATCAAGGATCTGATCGAGGGCGCCAAGGCGGCCGCCGCAATCGCCTCCAACCAGGAATGGCGCGAGACGCGTCCGGCACAGTTCTCGTGCAGCGAGGCCGATCTCATTTTAAAAGTGCGCGAGGTCCTCGCGCGCCATGACGTGAGCTGGGGCTAGCCATTCGCTAAGGCCGACATGCCCGGGCTTGTCCCGGGCATGTCAGTCCTGTTTGATGGAAGAGAACGTGGATGGCCGGGACAAGCCCGGCCATGACGACAGCAGCAGGGCAGCAGGGAGAAGACAATGCCTGAGATCACCGTCAGCATGGCCGAAGGCCGCACCGACGAGCAGAAGGCCGGCATGATGCGCGACATCACGCAGGCGCTGGTGAAGAATCTCGGCGTCGACGCCGATGCCGTCGTCATCCAGATCAACGAAGCCCCGCTCCGCCACAAGATGAAGGGCGGCAAGACGTTCGTGGAGCGCGCGGCGGCTGCGAAGAAGTAAGAAACCGCTGTTGCAGCAAACACAACCGTCGTCCCGGATCAACGCTCGCTAGGCTCGCTTGTCCGGGACGACAGCGGAGTTTGAGGCACCATGGACGCACGCGATTTCATCAAGATCGGCATGAGCGCCGAGCGCACGCTGGTCGTCCCGGTCGAGCGCACGGTCGGGCATTTCGTGCCGGGCATGCCGATGGTCTATGCGACCCCGATGATGATCCTGGAAATGGAGATGACGTCGGGCGATGCGATCCGCGCCGCGCTCCAGCCGGGCTGGGTCACCGTCGGGACCGAGGTCGACATCCGCCATCTTGCCGCCGCTCTCGTCGGCGCGACGGTGCGGACCACCGCAAAAGTGATCGCGGTCGAGCGCCGCATCATCCGCTTCGAGGTCGAGGCCTTCGAGGGCACGCGCAAGCTCGGCGAAGGCCGCCACGCGCGCGGGCTTGTCAATGTCGAGATGTTCAACAAGCGGCTTGGGGCGTAGCCGCTACTTCGCCAATTCCTTCGATCGCTTCGTCGCGGCCGCGATCGCGCGGATCATCAGCTCGCGCAAGCCCGGTTCGCCCATCAGCACACCGAGCGCCGCAGCCGTCGTGCCGCCGGGCGAGGTGACATTCTGGCGCAGCGTGGCGGACGGAAGCTCCGACCGATGCAGCAATTCGCCGGAGCCAGCGACCGTCTCGCGCGCGAGCTTTGTCGCCAGCGCCTCGGGCAATCCGGCTTCCACGCCGGCGCGTGCGAGCTCTTCGGCGAGCAGGAACACATAGGCCGGCCCCGAGCCGGACACGGCCGTCACCGCATCCATCAGGCCTTCATCCTCGACCCATTCGACCGAGCCGGTGGCCCGCAGCAGTGCGTCGGCCACCGCGCGCTGCGCTGCGCTGACATTCGTCGCCGCGACCGCCACCGTGATGCCGCGGCCGATCGCCGCCGGCGTGTTTGGCATCGCGCGGACCACGGCGCCGCCGCAGACGTCCTCCAGGGAGGCGATCGTGGTTCCCGCCATGATCGAGACCACGGAGGTTTCTTCCGACACGAATGATTTCAGCTTGGTGCCGGCTTCGCGGAACATCTGCGGCTTCACTGCGACGACCATCGTCTCGACAAAGCCTGCCGCCTTCGCGTCGGGATTGAGCGCGACGCCCTTGGCGGCCAGCGCGGTGATCTCAGGCGAGATAAAAGGATCGACCACCGCGACGCGGCGCGGATCGAGCCCGCCCGCCAGCCACCCGGTCAGCATCGCGCCGCCCATCTTGCCGGCACCGGCGAGCAGGATGGTGCCGGTGATGTTCTGGAGAGTGTTGTTTGCCATCGCTGTTGCCAAATCCGTCGTCCTGGCGAAGCCAGGACCCATTGCCCCAAGGGGTTCTAGTGGATGGAGGGCAGAGCAACAAGCGTCGCGCAACACGGAGAAATCACGCGGTATGGATCCTGGCTTTCGCCAGGACGACGATAAGGAAAGACTCGTCCGTCCCTCATCGTATTGTTGGGCGCCTTACGCCTCGCCAGCCGTATCGAACATCGCCGCATCCATCGCTTGTGCGGTGGTCTTGCCTGCCCACACCACGAACTGGAACGCCGGAAAGTAACGCTCGCAGGCGTGGATGGCGCCGGCGAGCATCGCTTCGCATTGCGCGGTCGAGGCGGTGAGGCCACCCGGCAGCACCAGCGCCTGACGGTGCATGATCATGCCGGTGTTGGTCCAGAGGTCGAAATGGCCAATCCACAATTGCTCGTTGACCGCGGCGACGAGCTTCTGCACCTCGCCCCGGCGCGCGAGCGGAATCTTCATGTCGAAAGCGCAAGCAAGGTGCAGCGCTTCGATTTCTCCCATCCAGGTGAAGGAGATCTGGTAGTCGGTCCACTGTCCCTTCGAGACAATGGTCAGCTCGTCCTCGCCGGAGCGTTCGAACGGCCAGTTGTTGCTGGCGGCGATATCCTCGACCACCGCGAGCGGGTGACTTCGGGAATCGATATTGCCTTCGAGCAGGGACATGCCGTCTCGACCTCTTGCCTTCTTGTTGTCTTTGATACGCACGCGGTTGGGTCCGGCGCGCGCTCCCTAAACGTCGTCGATCCCGGGAGTCGCTTTCGCGATCTCCCGGGGATCGGCGCGGCCTGTCGCGGATCAACTGATGTGATTTGCGGAATCTGCGCAACTGGGTCCCGAGTCCGTCCACAAGCCAGGACTCGTTCGTCCACAGTTCATCTCTCGGCCACAATAGTTAACGCGGGGAGTCAGAACCGAATTGGATGAGAACAAACCGGAATCGGATTCCGGGAAACCGCCAATCGCTAATTCCGCCGCGCGAGGGCCGCACCGCCCCAGCGGCATGGGACCATGCGGTTTTTGGCTACGGAACAGGCTTGCTTGCTGCCCCGGACCGGCGGCATATTTCCAGGCAGGTCGCTCAATCCCGAGCGGCCGATGTTCTCAGGGCGGGGTGAAAGTCCCCACCGGCGGTAAGGGCCGAAAGGCCTAAGCCCGCGAGCGCCTTCCCCCATGGTCTTTGCTGGGGGAAGGGTCAGCAGATTCGGTGCAACTCCGAAGCCGACGGTTAAAGTCCGGATGAAAGAGAACGGTCGGTGGCAGACGCATCGCAAGATGCGGCTGTTTGTCGTTCCGTGTGCCCTGATTCTGGTCCTTTGAAGGAAAGCCATGAATCAGATGTTGCAAGATCCCCAAACCAAGACGTCACAGACTCAACCGCCGGTTCCCCACGACCCGGTGAAAGAGCATCCACGCTTTGCCAAGCCGCAGCGGGTGGCCTTCGTGCAGGCCTGCTGGCACCGCGACGTGGTCGAGGAAGCCCGCATCGCCTTCATCAAGGAAGCCGAGGCGCGCCACCTCACCCATGTCGACGTGTTCGAGGTGCCGGGCTCGTTCGAGATCCCGCTGCACGCGCAGGTCCTCGCCAAGACGCGGCGCTATACCGCGATCGTCGCAGCGGGCCTTGTCGTTGACGGTGGCATCTATCGCCACGAATTCGTCGCCGACACCGTGATCAAGGCGTTGATGGACGTGCAGCTCCGCACCGAGGTGCCGGTGTTCTCCGCCGTGCTGACGCCGCAGCAATTCCACGAGACCGAAGTGCACTACGATTTCTTCCGCAGGCACTTCACGATCAAGGGCATCGAGGTCGCAGCAGCCTGTGCAGAGACGTTGCACGGCCTCGAGCGGCTGCGCGGCCAGGTCGCGGCGGGAATCGTGTAGCGCGCTCTTCACACGCCGCTGATTGTCAATCCCGCCGCCGTCCCTATAAAGTCGGCGGCGGGAGGAGGCCGTGCCGTGGAGACGGACGGCCGACAAGATCATGTTCGAAGGACACGATCCCTATCTCGTCGCGCTCTCCGTGGCGGTCGCGAGTCTGGGTGGCTATACCGGCTTTGCGCTTGCTGCTCGCATCCGCAACACGCCCGGCGTCAGTAACCGCGTTCTGCTCGCGGGGGCGGCTGCGTTTCTGGCCGTCGGCATCTGGACCATGCATTTCGTCGGCATGCTGGCCGCGCCGCTGCCGCCGGATACGGTCTATCTCGTTCTTCCCACCATCATCTCATTCCTGATCTGCGCGCTGGTGGTCGGAATTTCCCTTTTCTTTGTCTCGATCGGTGAGCCCACGTTGAGGCGCGTGGCGTCGTCGGCCGTCTTGCTCGGCGTCGGCATCGCCAGCATGCATTATGTCGGCATCCATGGATTGGCCGGCTCCTTCGGCATCGTGCATGACCCCTCGATGGTGCTGCTGTCGATCCTGGTCGCCATCGTCACCGCCTATGGCGGACTGCGCGCCTTTCTGGCGCAGCAGGAGGGTGTGCGCCTGATCGTCAGCTCGATCGTGTTCGGCGTCGCGGTGTCCGGCATGCATTATACGGCGATGCTGGGCATGCATTTCGAGCCGCTCACCGGCGCGGCGCATCACCACGGCGGCGGTCTCGCCGCGTCGCAACAAATCCTGTCGATCGTCGTTGCGGTGCTGTGCTTCGTCATCGCGGCCGGCTTTCTGTTGTCGCTCGTTCCCGATCAACGCCGGCAGGCTTCACCCGCCACGGCCGCCGATTCCGTTGCTCCGCCGGTTGCGCCGCTCGCGGTCGAACCGGTTGCCGCACCTCCGCGCCCGGTGACGCCCCTTGGCGGCCTCGGGCAGCCGCCGAGGGCGCCGGTTCCCCGGCTGCCGGTTGAGAGCGCCGACGGCACGCACTTCATCGATACCGCCAATGTCCGCAGCGTCCGGGCCGACGCGCACTACACCCGCGTCCATGATGGTACCCGCGAGCGGATGTGCCCCTGGTCGATCTCGGAAGCCGAGGCGCAGCTCGATCCCTCGTTGTTCCTCAGGGTCCACCGCAGCCATATCGTCGCCATTCCTCATGTCGCGCTGGTCCGGAAAGAGGGCGACGGCGCCGTGCTCGAACTGGACGGCCCGTCGCCGCACCGGGTCCCGGTGAGCCGGGCCAAGATCGCCGAAGTGAAGGCGCGGTTGGGGTTGGCAAACCGGCGGCAGGCGTAGAGCCACGAAGCAGGCTCTCTGGCTCCCTCGCCCCGCAGGCGGGGAGAGGCGAAGAGCTGCTCCATAAGTCGCCTAAGCTGACGCAATTCGTGCGTTCCAACCGGCAATTCGTGCAAAAAGCTCGCCTTTGTGCCCGAATGATTGCGGGCCGCTCCTGCGGGAGTGACCGTCCCTTCCAACGTCCGCGCCGTCACGCGCAAAGGACGACGAGGAGGAGATGATGATCCCGGGCTCATTCAGTTATCACCGGCCGGCGAGTGTCGCCGATGCCGTCAAACTGTTATCCGACCTTGGTGAGGATGCGCGGCCACTGGCCGGCGGGCACAGTCTGGTGCCGATGATGAAGCTTCGGCTCGCCACTCCAGCCCATCTGGTCGATTTGCACGGCATCGCCGCCCTGAAGGGCATCAGCCGAAGCGGCAACAATCTCGTCATCGGCGCGATGATCACCCAGCATGAGCTGCTGGCCTCCGACGAAATCGCCAAGTCCATGCCGATCCTGCACGAGGCGGCGCTGCTGATCGCCGACCCCCAGGTGCGCTACCGCGGCACGATCGGCGGCAATGTCGCCAACGGCGATCCCGGCAACGACATGCCGGCGCTGATGATGACGCTGGGGGCCACCTATCGGCTCGAAGGTCCCGGCGGGGCGCGCGACGTCGCGGCGGCCGACTTCTATCAGGGCGCATATTTCACCGCGCTCGAGCCCGGCGAGATCCTGACCTCGGTGTCGGTCCCCGTGCCGGCGGCCGGCCACGGCTACGCCTACGAAAAGCTCAAGCGCAAGGTCGGCGACTACGCAACCGCCGCTGCCGCTGTCGTCCTGACGATGTCCGGCGGCAAGGTCGCGACCTGCTCGATCGGTCTCACCAATGTCCACGAGACACCGCTGCTCGCCAATGATGCAGCGAAAGCGGTGATCGGGACCAGTCTCGATGCGGCGACACTCAAGAAGGCCGCCGCGGCAGCCGAAGCGATCATGGCGCCGGCCGCGGATGCGCGCGGCCCCGTCGAATATCGAAAACACGTTGGCGGCATCATGGTGACGCGGGCGCTCCAGCGCGCCGCTGCCAAGGCGAAGTAAGGGAGAGGGACCGATGGCCAAAACACACGTCACCATGAAGGTGAACGGCGCCGAGGTTGAAGGCCTCGTCGAGCCGCGCACGCTGCTGGTGCATTTCATCCGCGAAAATCTGCAGATGACCGGCACCCATATCGGCTGCGAAACCACGCATTGCGGCGCCTGCACCGTCGATATCGACGGCATGTCCGTGAAGTCCTGCACGATGTTCGCGGTGCAGGCGCAAGGCAGCGACATCACGACGGTCGAGGGCATGGCCAATGCCGACGGCACGCTGTCCGCGCTGCAGGAGGGCTTCCGCATGATGCACGGCCTGCAATGTGGCTTCTGCACGCCTGGCATGATCATGCGCGCGCATCGGCTGTTGAAGGAAAACCCTTCGCCGAGCGAGCAGGAAATCCGGATGGGTATCTCCGGCAACATCTGCCGGTGCACCGGCTACCAGAACATCGTCAAAGCCATTCAATACGCCGCCGCGAAGATCAACGGCGTGGAATTCCGGGAGGCCGCAGAATGAACGACATGACTCCCACGCGGGAACAACGCGAAGCCGCACTCGAAGGCATGGGCTGCAAGCGCAAGCGCGTCGAGGACATCCGCTTCACGCAAGGCAAGGGCAATTACGTCGACGACGTCAAGCTGCCGGGCATGCTGCACGGCGACTTCGTCCGCTCGCCGCATCCGCATGCGCGCGTCAAGAAGATCGACGACAGCGAGGCGCTGAAGGTGCCCGGCGTGCTCGCGGTCATCACCGCCGAGACGCTGAAGACCGTCAACCTCGCCTGGATGCCGACGCTTGCCGGCGACGTGCAGATGGTCTTGGCCGACGGCAAGGTGCTGTTTCAGAACCAGGAGGTGGCCTTCGTCGTCGCCACTGATCGCTACGCGGCCGATGACGGCATCAACAAGGTGATCGTCGAGTACGAGCCCCTCGCTCCGCTGGTCGATCCCTTCAAGTCGATGGACAAGGATGCGCCGGTGCTGCGCGAGGATCTCGTCGGCAAGATGTCGGGCGCGCACGGCCCGCGCAAGCACGACAACCACATCTTCGAGTGGACCGTCGGCGACAAGGACCTCACCGATGCGGCCTTCAAGAAGGCGGAGGTGACGATCAAGGAGATGATTTCCTATCACCGCACCCATCCCTCGCCGCTGGAGACCTGCCAGTGCGTCTGTTCCTTCGACAAGATCAAGGGTGAGCTGACCATCTACGGCACCTTCCAGGCCCCGCACGTGATCCGGACCGTGGTGTCGCTGATCGCAAAGCTGCCGGAGCAGAAGATCCACGTCATCGCGCCCGACATCGGCGGCGGCTTTGGCAACAAGGTCGGTGCCTATCCCGGCTATATCTGCGCGGCCGTGGCCTCCATCGTCACCGGAAAACCGGTGAAATGGGTCGAGGATCGCATCGAGAACCTGACCGCGACCTCGTTCGCCCGCGACTACCACATGACCACCGAGATCGCTGCGACCAGGGACGGAAAGGTCACCGGTCTCCGTGTCCACGTCCTCGCCGATCACGGCGCGTTCGACGCCTGCGCGGACCCGTCGAAATGGCCGGCCGGCTTCTTCAATATCGTCACGGGGTCGTACGACTTCCCGACCGCGCACCTTTCCGTCGACGGCGTCTACACCAACAAGGCGCCGGGCGGCGTTGCCTACCGTTGCTCGTTCCGCGTCACCGAGGCGGCCTACTGCATCGAGCGCGCCATGGATATTCTGGCGCAGAAGCTCAACATGGACCCCGCTGAGCTGCGCTTGAAGAACTTCATCAAGCCGGAGCAATTCCCGTATCATTCGGCGCTGGGGTGGGAGTACGATTCCGGCGACTACCACACCGCCATGCGCAAGATGATGGAGACGACCGGCTACGCCGCGCTCCGGAAAGAACAAGCGGAGAAGCGTGCTGCGTTCGCGCGCGGCGAAACCCGCGAAATCATGGGGCTCGGCGTCTCCTTCTTCACCGAGATCGTCGGCGCGGGCCCGTCGAAGAATTGCGACATCCTGGGCATCGCGATGTTCGATTCCTGCGAGATCCGCATGCACCCGACCGGTGCCGGCATCGCACGCATGGGCACCAAGAGCCAGGGCCAGGGCCACGAGACCACCTGGGCCCAGATCATCGCGACCGAGATCGGCATTCCCGCCGACAACATCATGGTGGAAGAGGGCAACACCGACACCGCGCCCTACGGGCTCGGCACCTACGGTTCGCGCTCGACGCCGGTGGCGGGCGCCGCGATCGCCATGGCCGCGCGCAAGATCAAAGCCAAGGCGCAGATGATCGCGGCCTACAAGCTCGAGGTTCACGAGGACGATCTCGAATTCGACATCGACGGTTTCCGGGTGAAGGGCTTGCCGGAGAAGTTCATGTCGATGAAGGATATCTGCTGGGCGGCCTACAATTCGGTGCCTCCGGGCATGGAGCCGGGGCTGGAGGCGGTGAGCTATTACGATCCGCCCAACATGACCTATCCGTTCGGCGCCTATCTCTGCGTGATGGACATCGACGTCGATACCGGCGTGTACAAGGTCCGACGCTTCTACGCGCTCGATGATTGCGGCACCCGCATCAACCCGATGATCATCGAGGGGCAGGTGCATGGCGGCCTCACCGAGGCCTTCGCCATCGCGATGGGCCAGGAGATTCGTTACGACGAGGTCGGAAACGTCGTCACCGGCTCGTTCATGGACTTCTTCATGCCGACCGCGGTGGAGACGCCGCATTGGGAAACCGACTTCACCGTCACTCCGTCGCCGCATCACCCGATCGGCGCCAAGGGCGTCGGCGAAAGCCCGAATGTCGGCGGCGTGCCGGCCTTCTCCAACGCCGTCAACGATGCGTTCTCGTTCCTGGGCGCGACGCATATCCAGATGCCGCACGACTTCTGGCGCAACTGGAAGGCGGCGAAGGAATTGGGGGCGGTTGCGTAGTGGATCGGTTCGTCATTCCGGGGCGGTCCGCAGGACCGAACCCGGAATCTCGAGGTTCCTGGTTCGATGCCTTGCATCGCCCCGGAATGACGGAGGAAGCATGAAGGGCCGAGACGAGATTGCGCAAGCCTTGGCCGCATCGGGCTACATCGCCGATGCGGATCTCGCGACCGCGATTTCGCTGATGCAACTCTTGCGGCGTCCGCTGCTGCTCGAAGGCGAGGCGGGCGTCGGCAAGACCGAGGTGGCGAAGGCGTTGGCAAAGGTGCATGCGGCCGAGTTGATCCGGCTGCAATGCTACGAGGGGCTCGATCAGTCCTCCGCGCTCTACGAGTGGAACTACCAGCGCCAGTTGCTGGCGATCCAGGCCCACCGAGGTAGCGATAGTATCGAGGACCAGGTGTTCTCCGAAAAATATCTGCTGGAGCGACCCTTGCTCGCCGCGATCCGACGGCCGCAGGCACCAGTGCTGCTGATCGACGAGATCGACCGTGCCGACGATGAGTTCGAGGCGTTCCTGCTGGAGCTGCTATCGGACTTCCAGGTGTCGATCCCCGAACTGGGCACAATTCCCGCCGTCACCATCCCCCATGTCGTGCTGACCTCGAACGGCACGCGCGAGCTGTCCGACGCGCTGCGCCGGCGCTGTCTTTATCACTATGTCGATTATCCCGACGTCGATCGCGAGACCCGCATCATCCTGGCGCGCGTCACAGGCGCAAGCCCTTCTCTGTCGCTCCAGATCGCGCGCATGGTCGAAGGCGTGCGCAAGGAGGAGTTGCGAAAGGTGCCTGGTGTCGCCGAGACACTGGACTGGGCGGCGGCGCTGATCGGTCTGGACGTCCGCGATCTCCACGACGCTCCCGAGACGGTGCATGAGACGCTGATTTGCCTGCTGAAGACCCATGAAGACCGCGCCCGCGTCACGCCCGAGGTGACGCAACGCCTGCTGGGGAAGGTCGCATGAGCTGCTGCGGCTCCAGTCCCGAATACGACGATCTCGACGAGGTCTCCAAGCTTGTGTCCGCGAAGCTCGCGGGGTTCCTGCGAACCTTGCGCGATGCAGGCTTCCGCGTCGGGCTTGCGGAGGGGCAGGATGCCGCAACGCTGATGTCGGCGGGGTACGTGGCGAAGCCGGGTCTCCTGCGCGCGGCGTTCAAGCATCTGTTCTCGGCGCGCAAATCCGACTGGGACAGGTTCGATGGCCTGTTCGATGCGTTCTGGCTGGGCAAGCGCGTACGCTCGCGTTCCCGCACGTCGGGCTCGACGCCGGGCGCCGGCAATCCGTCACTGAAAAGCCTGCAGGACAGATCGGCCGAGCAGGGCGGCAGCCATTCCGTCACCGACCAGCTTCCGTCCTCCGACGACGCGCCGGAAGGACGCTCCGGCGAAGGCCGCATGGAAGGCGCCTCGCGCGCGGATAATCTTGCCGACGTGGATTTCAGGAAGCTCGGCGATCCGGCCCAGGTCGCGCAGGCCCATGAGGCCGCCGCGCAGCTTGCGAAAGCCATGCGCACGAGGCTGACGCGCCGTGATCTCGCGCGCCGGCGCGGCTACCGGCTCGATCTCCGGCGCACCATTCATCGCAACATCAGCCATGGCGGCGTGCCGATCAGCCTCGTCAAGCGGAGGCGCAAGGACAAGCCGCTGCGGCTGGTCGTGCTGCTCGATGCCTCCGGCTCGATGAGCATGTACACATCAGTGTTCCTGCGCTTCATCCACGGCGTGCTCGACCAGTTCCGCGAGGCCGAGGCATTACTGTTCCACACGCGTCTCGCTTATGTCTCCGATGCGATGAAGGAGAAGGACGCCGGCCGCGCGCTCGACCGGCTCTCGATCATGGCGCAGGGCGCGGGTGGCGGTACGAAGATCGGCGAAAGCCTGCAGACCTTCAACCGCTGGCACGCCGCGCGCGTCATCCATTCGCGCAGCTGCGTCATGATCGTGTCCGACGGCTACGAGACCGGTGACGCCGCGCTGCTCGGCCGCGAGATGGCTGCGCTGCACCGGCGCTGCCGCCGCATCGTCTGGCTCAATCCGATGATGGCGTGGCAGGGTTATACGCCGGAGGCACGGGGCATCAAGGCGGCGCTGCCGCATGTCGATCTCTATGCGCCCGCGAATTCGCTGCAAAGCCTGCGCGCGCTCGAACCCTATCTGGCTAGGCTCTGAGGGATGTTGCGATGACCGCTCATGTCGAAGTGCTGGAACTCGTGGCGCAGATGAAGGCCGCCGAGCGCGCCTTCGTGCTCGCGACGGTGGTGCGGACGGTGTCGGTGACCGCGGCGAAAGCCGGCGCCAAGGCGATCATCGCGGCCGACGGCACCATCGTTGCCGGCTGGATCGGCGGCGGCTGCGCCAAAGGCGCGGTGTTGAAGGCGGCGCGCGAGGCGCTCGCCGACGGCGAACCGCGCATGGTGTCGGTGCAGCCGGAAAACCTGCTCGCTGAGCTCGGGGTGAGCGCCGGAGAAAGCCGCGACGGCATCCGCTTCGCCAGCAACATGTGTCCGAGCAAGGGCACGATGGATATTTTCGTCGAGCCGGTGCTGCCGCATCCCTCGCTCGTCGTTCTTGGTGCGAGCCCGGTGGCCCTGTCGCTTGCGGTGCAGGCGCGCGTGCTCGGTTATCACGTCACGCTCGCGGCGCCCGCCGCCGAACTCACCGGGCAGCCGGATGCCGATATGGTCATCGATGGCTACCAGCTCGGCGAGCTCAACGACGCCAGACGTTTCGTCGTGGTCTCGACACAGGGCAAGGGCGACGAAGCCGCCTTGCGTGCCGCGCTCGCGACCAAGGCCTGCTATCACGCCTTCGTCGGTAGCCGCCGCAAGATGGCCTCGCTGCGCGTCAAGCTGCTTGCGGAGGGCGCGAACGCCGCTGCGATCGATGATTTCAAGGCCCCGGCCGGACTCGATCTCGGCGCCATCACGCCGGAGGAGATCGCGATGTCGATCCTCGCCGAGATCACCAGGGAACGCCGGCGCGGCCAACGCGCCGCCTATCAATCAGCCAACCGAGAATGAGACACCCACCATGCAGATGAACGACAGCCAGCGCATTCCGGCGTCACGCGAGCAGGTGTGGGCGGCGCTGAACGATCCCGCTGTGCTGAAGCAGTGCATCCCCGGCTGCCAGTCGCTCGACGTGACCGCGCCGAACGAGATGACCGCAACTGTCGTCTTCAAGGTTGGTCCGGTGAAGGCGACCTTCAGCGGCAAGGTGACGCTGTCCGATCTCGATCCGCCCAACTCCTATCGTATCTCCGGCGAAGGCTCTGGCGGTGTCGCGGGCTTCGCCAAGGGCGGCGCGGTCGTGCGACTGGACTCCGAGAGCGCTGACGTGACGGTGCTGTACTACGAGGTCGACGCGCAGATCGGCGGCAAGCTCGCCCAGCTCGGTGCGCGGCTGATCAACTCGACCGCGACGAAGCTTGCCGCGGAATTCTTCAAGTCGTTTGCAGACGTGGTGAGCGCGAAGGCCGAAGCGCGCTGACTTCACCTTACGCTCAGCCCAACGACACGCCCGCCTTGGCCCGGCTGATCCCAAGCGTCAGGATGCGATGGAGCAGATCCTTGTACTTCAGCCCGTCGTGTTGCGCCGCGGTGGCGAACTCCTGGCTCTTGGCGATTTCCGGGTTGGGGTTGGCCTCGATGAAATACGGTGTGCCGTCGGCGGCGAGGCGGAAATCGATGCGCGCGTAGCCGTCGAGGCCCAGCGCCCGGTAGATGCGTTTCGCGGCGCGCTGGATGCGTGCGGTGACTTCGGGCGCGAGGTCTTTCGCCGGCCCGTCGACGATGCCGAGCTTCTCCTGATAGTCGGTGTCGTGCTTGGCTTTTTCGGTCGCGATGTGGCGCGAACTGCGCCCGCCCATGCTGCCGAACTTCAATTCCCACACCGGCAGGACGCGCAGCCGGTTGTTGCCGAGCACGCCGACATAGAGCTCGCGCCCCTCGATGAACTGCTCGGCGATGGCGGCGGTCTCTACCCGCTCGTGGATGAACGCAACGCGTTCGGCCAGCTTCTCGTCGGTATCGACGATGGACGCCTGCGAGATGCCGAAGGAGCCATCCATGTTGAGCGCCTTGACGATCAGCGGCAGCGCAAGATGTTTCGGCCGTTTCACCTTGCGGCGCATCGGGAAGACCGCAAAAGCCGGTGCCGCGATGCGCCGATGATGCACCAGCGTCTTGGACAGGTCCTTGCCGCGCGCCAGGATCAGGCCGCGCGGGTTGCAGCCGGTATAGGGGACCTTCATCAGCTCGAGATAGCTGGCGATGTGCTGGTCGTAGGCGACGTTGTAGTGGAATTCCTCCAGCAGCGTGAACACCACGTGCGGCTTGAACTCCTCGATCGCCTCGCGGATCGGCCTGATCTCCTCCTGCGCGCCGAGCGGGCGGACCTCATGGCCGGCCGCGCGCAGGGTGCTGACGACGTCGTATTCCGTTTTCCAGGTGTTGATTTCCTGTGGCGTGTATCCGTCGGTCGAGTCCGGCGGCAGGAAGTCCGGATGCATCAGCACGAGAATACGGAGTCGTCTCATAGCGCGATCCATTTGCGCCGAGACGGGCCAAACAGCGCGTGCATCGTCTTGGCGGTCACGAGGACGGTGAAATCGAGAACGAGCTTCTGTTCGGAACCCACCGCGCGCAGATCGAGCTCGCGGCAGCGGGAGATCATGTCGTCGAGCACGGCATCGAGCGTGAGCTGGTTCTCGCCCGTCCACCGCGCGACCAGTTGCCTGATCTGGGCGCGGTGTCGCCTGATCAGGCTGGAGGCGGGCTGTGAGCGATGATGCCGTGGATCGGCTGAAAACAGCCGCGAGAGGTCGCGGTCGTAGGTCTTCGGTGGCGTGAAGGCGTAGAAAGCCTGCTTCTTCTTGTAGTGGTCTTCGAGCGTCTGGCTCAGCCTGCTCAGTGGATCGACACGCTCGCGCGTCGTGATCAGCGGGCGCTTTCCCGCGATCTCGCCCATCAGCTCGTCGACATATTCGAGCTTCTTCAGCGCCGGCCAGCCCTCATATCGCGTCCGCCAGTTCGAGCGCGGCCGCAGCCACACCGCAAACGTCTCGGCGAAGTCTTCGTCGGGGTGGCTCTGTGCGTACCAGAGCCGAAGGTGCTGGACGTAACGCCGGCTCGCCGGGTTGGGCCGGTAGTAGCGCGGGTAGTGTTTCGACGACGGGCCGAACAGCTGTTGCCAGCGGCGGCGGCGCTGCAACTGATAGCCGTGCTGCACGGCATGGCCTGCCTCGTGACGGAGGATGGCCATGCACTCGCGCCAGGTTCCGCCCTCGACGTCGAACATCATCTTCTTCTCGAGCTTCATCAGCCGAGGATGGGCGAGATAGAAGGGGATAGCGATGCCGGGCACGTCTCCCGGGCTGAACCATTCGCTCGAAATCCACGTGTGCGGCCGCAGCCGGATGCCGCGCTCTTCCATCTCCTCGTGGAGCGTGGCGACGCAGTCCTCGAGCCATGTGCCTTCGACCGTCACCCTCAGGCTGGAGAGGCGCTGCTCGAGCAACTCGTCGTCCGACAGCTTTTCCCAAGGGAATTTCCGGCGCGGCATCAGCTATCCAGGCAGAGATGACTCGGTGTCACGATGATGTCATGGGGTGCGGCCGGCAACAACCCGAGGAGCAGGGAGGCGTGCTGCGGCGCGTCGTGAGGGAAAGAGTAGGCACGACGCCTCTCGCCTTTGCCCACACCCCACGAGTCAATTTGAAAACGTCATTCCGGGGCTCGCGAAGTGAGAGCCCGGAATCCCGAGATTCCCGGTTCGGCGCGTGCGCGCCGCCCCGGAAGGACGGCGTGCAAGCTAGTCGAACAGGCTCGACACCGACTCCTCAGCCGCGGTGCGCGCGATTGCGTCCGAGATCAGGCTGGCGATCGGCAGCGTGCGGATGTTGGGCGCCTTGGTCACCGCTTCCGTCGGCAGGATCGAGTCGGTGATGACGAGTTCCTTCAGCTTCGAGCCGGCGATGCGGGCCGCTGCGCCGCCGGAGAGCACGCCGTGGGTGATGTAGGCGTAGACATCCTTGGCGCCCTTGGCGATCAGCGCATCGGCTGCGTTCACCAGCGTGCCGCCGGAATCGACGATGTCGTCGACCAGGATGCAGCTGTAGCCGGAGACGTCGCCGATCACGTTCATGACTTCGGATTCACCCGGACGCTCGCGGCGCTTGTCGACGATCGCGAGGGGGGTGTTGATGCGCTTGGCAAGGCCGCGGGCACGGGCCACGCCGCCGACGTCGGGCGAGACCACCATCACCTTGCCGAGGTCGAAACGTTCGCGGATGTCGCGCACCATCAACGGCGCAGCGAAGAGGTTGTCGGTCGGGATATCGAAGAAGCCCTGGATCTGGCCGGCATGCAGGTCGAGCGTCATGACGCGGTCGACGCCGGCATGGGTGATCAGGTTGGCGACGAGCTTGGCCGAGATCGGCGTGCGCGAGCCGGAACGGCGGTCCTGCCGGGCGTAGCCGAAATAGGGGATCACGGCGGTGATGCGGCGCGCCGAGGAGCGGCGCAGCGCGTCGGTGATGATCAGCAGCTCCATCAGATTGTCGTTCGCTGGAAACGAGGTCGACTGGATGATGAAGGCATCCGAGCCGCGGATGTTTTCCTGGACCTCGACGAAGATCTCCATGTCGGCGAAGCGCCGCACCACCGCCTTGGTCAGCGGCATGTCGAGGCCCTGCGCGATGGCCTGGGCGAGAGCCGGATTGGAGTTGCCGGCGACGAGCTTGATGGAGCCGTTCTTGGCCGACATGGACGCTTCCTCCCGCGCTTTGCTGGATACGACGTTCAACATCTGAGAATACCCACTGGCAGCACGGTTATGACGGGCGAGGAAATATCAGGCGAGAGGCCGCAATGGCAACCCGGGATGCTACGTTTTCCCTCCGAAAATCCTGAGTCGGGCCAACGGCTTGGCTGGTAACTGAGCCCGTGGTTTAGCGGTGGTTATTGCTGGGCATAGCCGAGCGCGGTAGCCGGCATCTCAGCCACTGGGGCCTCCGGTGCCGCGCTTGCCACTGCGGGTCCGCGCAGACCCGGAACCGAGCCCGGCGCATCAGGCGTTCCGTTGATCATATTGGAAAGTCCGCTGAATCCGGCCTGGGCGATCTTCCGCAGCACGAGGTCGTCGGCAGCCTGCCAGGGATCTCGGCCGCCCTTGGCCGCGGTCGGTTCCTCGCCCGAGAGGCGCAGCGCCCGCTGCTGGTTGGCGTCGTAGACGTCCCAGACCCAGGCGATCACGGTCTTGCCGCGCACGACCTGGGCGGAGAGATAGCTGCGCACGCGATAGGCAGCCGTCCCCTCGCGGGAGACGATCGAAAGGCTGCGCAGCTTGGATTCGCTGTCGAGCACGCCAACCATGCGGTCGAACACCTGCGGCGGCGGCCCGTCGATGGATTCGAACGCGACCGTTGCCCCGGAGCCGGCGCCCGGCGCCATCGCGTAGGAATTGGCGGCATTGCCGCCGCCTCCGGCGCAGCCGCCAAGCGCAGTCGCTGCCGCCAGCAAAACGACCGCCAGCACGCGCGAGCCCGCACGGCGCAAGATGGATGACGCTTCCCTCATTGAGGGCAGCGATATCGTTAAAATCGATTAAGGTCTAGGGCAGGGGGGACACAGCACACGGTCATTCCGGGGCGATGCGCAAGCATCGAACCCCGGAATCTTGAGATTCCGGGCTCTCGCTTCGCGAGCCCCGGAATGACGATCGTTAATGTTGCCTGTGTGTTCACCCCTCCAGCGCGATCGCGTGGACGTGGCGGCCGTAGTCCGGCTCCTTGCGATGCACCGAACGGCGATAGCTGAAGAAGCGTTCGTCGGCGTAAGTGTCGAGACCCAGATCGTCGATCATCAGAATGCCGGCGGCTTCCAGCCGCTTGCGGATGAAGCCCGCGAGATCGAACATCGCGTGGCCCTCGCGCACCGACGGGATGAAGAACACGGCGTTGTCTGCATTGGCTTCGATGAAGCGTGTGACGAACTCGTTGCCGACCTCGTAGCTGTCCTGGCGGATCAACGGGCCGATCGCGGCAATGATGCCGCTGCGTGTCGCACCGAGCTTTTCCATCGCCGCAACAGTGGATTCCAGCACGCCCGTCAGCGCGCCTTTCCAGCCGGCATGGGCGCCGCCGATCACGCGCGCGTCGGGATCGACGAACAGCACCGGGCCGCAATCGGCGGTGGATACGCCGAGCGCGATGCCGGGCGTCTTGGTCACCAGCGCATCGCCCTTCGGCCGTGGACCGCTCGGCCAGGGGGCGTCGGTGACGAGCACGTCGGGCGAGTGGACCTGATGCAGGCTGAGGAAACGGTCGGCCGCGACGCCGACGTGTTCGGCCATGCGGCGGCGGTTCTCCGCAACAAGGGCCTGATCGTCGTGGGACCCGAGCCCGCCATTCAGCGCGGAATAGATGCCGCTGGAGACACCGCCTTCGCGAGTGAAGAAGGAATGGCGCAGGCCCGGTACCGCCGCCAGCAACGATGAAGCGAGAGTCATCAATCGTCCTCGGTCTGTTCGAGATCGCTGAGGCCGGCAATGCCCGTCAGCCGTGGCTCGGAGATTCCGAGCACCTTGAACATCGAACCCATGCCGCTGCGCCCGGTGTCGGTCAGCCGCTTCAGGGCCACGGAAATGTCGGTGGCCACCTCCGGCGTCGCCTTCTGCATCAGCGCAGCCGCACGGGTGTCGATGCCGACGCGCTTGAGGAAATCGCCTTGCGTCACCGGCCCGTGGACGCGGGCGCCGACATCCTCGGCCGCGCGCGCGAGCGCCTGGAAATCGACATGGGCGGTCACGTCGGCCTGGCCCGGCGCCTTCAGGGGATCGGTGAAGGTGTGGCGTGCGATGGCCTGAAAGGTGTCGCCGGCATCGCTGCGCAGATGGCCGTAGTCGATGATCAGAGCCGCACCGTCCTGGTCGCGCACGCGGGTGGCGAGCTTCATGATCTCGGTATCGGGGCGCCATTCGAACACGGCACCGACAGGCGCCGCGCGCACCAAAGGCGGCAGCAGCACGTCGAAGCGCGGCATCGGCTCGGCCGCTGCGCCAAACTGGAGCTTGCCGTTGGGATCGATCTCGATCACGCGCTCGTGCCAGCCGCCCTCGCGCTTCACCATCTGGTGGATCGGCAACACGTCGAAATACTCGTTGGCGAGGATGACGCTGGGACCATCAGGCACGTCGTCGATGCTGTCGTGCCAGGCGATGTTGTTGCGCACGCCCGACAATGTCGCCTGCTGCCGTTCGCGCAGCACCGGGTTGACCTCGACCAGGTGAATGCTGAGCCCCTGATAGAGCGGCGGCAGCACGCGCAGTGCGCGCAGCGCGTCCGCCATCATGGTGCCGCGGCCGGGGCCGATCTCGATCAGCCGCAGGAATTGCGGCGAGCCCATCTGCTTCCACACCGAGGCGGTCCACAGGCCGAGCAGCTCGCCGAACATCTGGCTGACCTCGGGCGAGGTCGTGAAGTCGCCCTCGCGCCCGAGCGGATCGCGCGAGACGTAGTAGCCGTAGCGCGGATGCATCAGGCACGTTTCCATGTATCGCCAGACCGGCATGGGGCCCGAGGATTTGATCAGCGCCTTGATCTCGTTGAGCAGTGGTTGGTCGGTCACAATTGTCTTCTCGAAACGAATTAACTGACGGCCTCGGTGGGCTTCCGCGCACCGCGCCTGACAGCCCATACAATAAGCGCACCGCCGACGAGTAGCATCGGGATCGACAGCAGCATGCCCATGGTCAATCCCCCCCAGAGGAAGCCGAGCTGAACGTCCGGCTCGCGGAAATGCTCGCCGGCGATGCGGGTCAGGCCATACATCAGGATGAAGGCGCCGAGGATCATGCCGGGGCGCTTCAGGGCGCCGAGGCGGATCATGATCGCGAGCACCGTGAACAGCAGGATGCCCTCCATGCCGGCTTCATAGAGCTGGCTCGGATGACGCGGCAGGTGTGTCGGATCGTTGGGGAAGATCATGGCCCAGGGCAGGCTCGCATCGGTGGCGCGGCCCCATAATTCGCCGTTGATGAAATTGGCGATACGCCCCAGCAGCAGCCCGATTGGAGCGACCGCGGTCGTGATGTCGCCGAGCGACAGGATCGAGATGCCGTTGCGATTGGCAAACCACATCACCGCGACGACGCAGCCGAGGAAGCCGCCGTGGAAGGACATGCCGCCTTCCCACAGCCGGAGAATCGCTGCGGGATGATCGATGAAGAAGGGGAGATTGTAGAACAGCACGTAGCCGGTGCGGCCGCCGAGGATGATGCCGAGCGTGACCCAGAGGATGAAGTCGTCCACCTGCACCAGCGACATCGGTGCGGGGCCGCCCCACAGGCGCTCGTTCTTCAGCAGCGAGCGCGCATAGAGCCAGCCGATGACGATGCCGCCGATATAGGCCAGCGCGTACCAGCGGACCGCGAACGGCCCGATCGCGACCGCGATCGGGTTGAAGGACGGGAAGTCGATGAGCAGAAGGGGCATCGCGCCTGCTATTGATGGAGATTGCGGCGATAGAGCGCCAGCAAGCGCTCCCAATGCCGCTCGGCGGCGTCGCGATCATAGACCGGGCGCTTGGGGAAGGCGAAGCCGTGATGGGTGCCGGGATAGATCTCGACCTCGGCTTTCGCGCCGTTCATGCCCTGCTTGACCTTCTCGATGATCTCGGTCGGCGCATAGATGTCGGTCTCGGCGCAGGCGAAATAGAGCTCGGCTTTGGTCTTGCTGGCTGCGAGATGCGGGCTGTCGGCCTGGTCGGTCGCGAGCTGCGTGCCGTAGACCGAGGCGGCAGCCTTGACGCTGTCGGGGAAATGCGTGGCGGCATTCACGGCGTAGCGGCCGCTCATGCAATAGCCGACGGTGCCGACGATTTTGGTGTTCGCGGCGGTCTGGCCCTCGGCATAGGTGAGCAGCGCGCTTGTGTCGTCCATGATCATGGGAATGGTGAGCGAGCCCATCAGCGCGAACATGCGCTTGCGCTCCGGTGCGTTTGGATCGGCCGGCAGCGCGCCGAGCTCCATGACGCCGGAGCGATAGTAAAGGTTCGGCAGCATCACGTAATAGCCCGAGGTCGCGAGCCGGCGCGCCATGTCGCGCAGCTCTTCGCGGATCGCCGGCGCGTCCATGTAGAACAGGATGACCGGGAACGGTCCGCCGCGCTCGGGATGGACGATGAAGGTGGCGGTGTGGCCGTCCTTGGTGGGAATAGCGATCTGCTGCTCGATCATGTCTTGCGTTCCGCCTTGTGATTCTTGTTATGCAGGGACGTTGAATACGATTGCAAGGAAACCGGGGCATGACAAGGATACCGCCGCGCGGGCCTTGAACCCGCCTTCGCGGATTGCCATTGTCTTTTTGCGCGTTCGCGCAAAGTTTATCGGAGGCCGACATGACCCAGACCACCAACCGGTTTTTCGACGAGATCGGCCGCATGATGAACGACGCCGCCGGCGCGGCCCAGGGCGTCAAGCGCGAGTTCGACACGGTGATGCGGACGCAGGCCGAGAAGTTCCTGCGCGACATGGACCTGGTCAAGCGCGAGGAGTTCGAGGCGGTCAAGGACATGGCCCGCCTCGCCCGCGAGGAGAACGAGGCCCTCAAGGCGCGCATCGCGGCGCTGGAGGCCAAGCTCGGCGGGTAGTTAGTCCGCTCCATCCGGGATACCAGGGGGCTCCCCGGTAATCTGCCGGCCAGCCCATTCTCCTTGTCATTTCCGCATCTTCCGGGTACAAGCCCGCCACGTCCGCGGCCCCCGCACCCCTGGAGGCTTGCTGCGGCGTACGCCATGGGCCGCCTTGCGGCCCATTAACTTTTGCAAAAACAAGGACTTAGACTATGGCGACGACCGTCAAGGAATTGAAGGCGACCGCACGTCCGAAGAGCGGCAAGGGGGCCGCCCGGGCTGAGCGTCGCGCCGGCAGAGTGCCCGGAGTGATCTATGGTAACAACCAGCCCCCGCTGACGATCTCGATTGCAGATCGTGAACTGCGCCAGCGCATCCTCGCCGGCCGGTTCCTGACCACGCTGGTCGACATCGACCTCGATGGCAAGAAGCACCGCGTGATTCCGCGCGACTATCACCTCGATCCGGTCAAGGATTTCCCGATCCACGTCGACTTCATGCGTCTCGGCGAAGGCGCCACCATCCGCATCAGCGTTCCGCTGCATGTCGTGAAGGCGGAAGGCTCGCCCGGCGTGAAGCGCGGCGGGACGGTCAACATCGTGGCCCACGCGATCGAGCTCGAATGCGGTGTCGAGAACATTCCGCAGTACATCGAGGCCGACGTCGGCTCGCTGGAAATCGGTCATTCGCTGCATCTGTCTGACGTCAAGCTGCCGAACGGCGTGAAGGCGCTGACCCGCGCCGACGCGACCCTCGTCACCATCGTGCCGCCGTCCGGCTACGCCGAAGAGCAGAAGGCCGCGGCTGCGGCTGCTGCCGGCGGCGCCGCTCCGGCGGCGGGTGCCGCTGCTCCGGCTGCGGGTGCTGCGGCTCCGGCTGCGGGCGCTGCTGCGCCTGCGGCGGCTGCCAAGGCTCCGGCCGGCGGCGACAAGAAGAAGTAATCTCTCGAGAAGCCGGCGCGCGGTCCCCGGATCGCGTGCCGGCTGAGGGGCGCGCCGCGTCATGCGACTCTTTGTTGGGCTCGGCAATCCCGGCGCGAAATACGCACGTAACCGGCACAATATCGGCTTCATGGCCGTGGACGAGATCGCACGGCGTCATGGTTTCGCACCATGGCGCCGTCGCTTTCAGGGCGAGACCTCGGAAGGCACGCTAGGCACCGAGCGTATAATCCTGCTCAAGCCCACGACCTACATGAACGACTCCGGCCGCAGCGTTCAGGAGGCGGCGGCCTTCTTCAAGATCGCGCCGGGCGATACCACGGTGTTTCACGACGAGCTCGAGCTGCCGCCGGGCAAGGTGCGGGTGAAGATCGGCGGCGGCATCGCCGGCCATAACGGTCTGCGCTCGATATCGGCGCATATCGGCAACGAGTATCGCCGTGTCAGGCTCGGCATCGGTCATCCCGGCGTCAAGGAGATGGTGCACGGCCATGTCCTGTCGGACTTCGCCAAGGCCGACAACGAGTGGGTGACGACGCTCTGCGACGCGGTGGCCGAGCACGCCGCACTGATCGCCAAGGGCACTGACGCGACCTTCGCCAACAGGGTGCATCTTGCGATGCAGGCGAAGGGATTTTTGACCAAGGACGAGAACGGCAAGGAATAGGCTCGTGGGATTCAAATGCGGAATCGTCGGATTGCCCAATGTCGGCAAGTCGACCTTGTTCAACGCGCTGACCGAGACGGCCGCGGCGCAGGCTGCGAACTATCCGTTCTGCACCATCGAGCCGAACGTCGGCGAAGTCGCCGTGCCCGATCCGCGGCTCGACAAGCTCGCGGCGATCGCCAAATCAGCGCAGATCATCCCGACCCGGCTGACCTTCGTCGACATCGCCGGCCTCGTGCGCGGCGCCTCCAAGGGTGAAGGTCTCGGCAACCAGTTCCTCGCCAACATCCGCGAGGTCGACGCCATCGCGCATGTCGTGCGCTGCTTCGAGGATTCCGACATCACCCATGTCGAGGGCAAGATCGCTCCGCTCGCCGACATCGAGACCATCGAGACCGAGCTGATGCTCGCCGATCTCGACAGCCTCGAAAAGCGCGTCGACAACCTCACCAAGAAGGCCAAGGGCAACGACAAGGACGCCAAGGAGCAGCTCGACCTCGTCAACCGCACGCTGGTGCTGCTGCGCGAGGGCAAGCCCGCGCGCCTCGTCGAGCGCAAGGCCGAAGAAGAGCGCGCCTTCGGCATGCTCGGCCTGCTGTCGTCCAAGCCCGTGCTCTACGTTTGCAACGTCGAGGAGGGCTCCGCCGCCACGGGCAATGCGTTTTCGAAGGCCGTGCAGGAACAGGCCGCCAAGGAAGGCGCGGTCGCCGTCGTGATCTCCGCCAAGATCGAATCCGAGATTGCGACGATCTCGCGCGAGGAGCGGGCCGACTTCCTGGAGACGCTGGGTCTGGAAGAGGCCGGCCTCGATCGCCTGATCCGCGCCGGCTACACGCTGCTCGACCTCATCACCTATTTCACGGTGGGCCCGAAGGAAGCGCGCGCCTGGACCATCCATCGCGGCACCAAGGCGCCGGGCGCGGCCGGCGTGATCCACACCGATTTCGAGAAGGGTTTCATCCGCGCCGAGACGATTGCCTATCAGGACTACGTCGCGTTCAACGGCGAAGCCGGCGCGCGTGATGCCGGCAAGCTGCGGCTCGAAGGCAAGGAATACGTCGTCGCCGACGGCGACGTCATGCATTTCCGCTTCAATACGTAAGGCCGCAACGACGGCGCCTGCCTATTCGTCGTCGCCGAACTGCTTGACGACAGCCGCCGGATTCCCGGCGACGACCACGCGCGGGGCGACGTCCTCACGCACGACCGCTCCGGCGCCCACGACCGAGTGGTCGCCGATCGTCACTCCCTTGAGCACGATCGAGCGTGCGCCCACCCACACGTTGTCCCCGATGTGCACCGGCGCGACGGCCCGAGCAACCGCAGGCTCGTGCCGAAGCCGCGGGGGAAGGTTGTGAAAGTCCGTGTCGACGATGTCGCAGTCGCTGATCAGGCAGAACGATCCGATGTCGACCTTCTGCTCGCAGCCGATCCAGCAGCCGTTGAGCAAGGTGTCATTGCCGACCGTCACCTGGCCACGCCCGGTGATCAGCACGCGCTTGCCGATCCGGCAGCTCTCACCGATCGACACCCGGACCCCGGGACCGAGCACCAGCCGACCCTTGAACACGATCCCGGGTCCGAGCTGGAGCCGGCGCCCGTACCGCAGCGTCAGCCAGGCGCGCCGACAGGCGAAGAACAGGCGCGCACCGGCCCGCAGCACCGGATTCTCGATCTTGCGCACCACATTCGCTCCTGACCCTCGCGGCGCCCCGCGCCTCTGCTGCCGAGCCTCGCATTCGTGCGTAAATACGCGGTGAAGAACGACGTCGCGCCTGATACGCCTATCTCGGTGGCAGGCCGCCATGCCGGCGAGCTGCGCCTCGAAGGCAAGGAACATGGCGTCGCCGGCGGGCGACGTGATGCATTCCGGTTTAATGTGGAAGAGGCGTCGACGGCACCTGTGCGTGCCGTCACTGCATCCCGCCACCCTGATCCCTGATGGCGCCGAGATGCTCGTTGATGCGGAACACGATCAGGATCAATTCCGCGGCGATGCGCGAGAACACCACGCCGACGACGACGCCCGCGATCGATTCCAGCACGACGAGGAAGCCGGCGAACGGGCTGATCGCCATCGCGGTGAGGCCGGCGAAAATTCCGGAGAGGCCGAACAGGCAGATCACGCCGATCACCAGCCAGTAGAAGGTCTTGATGATCGTCGGCGTGATGAAGCGGTCCCACTGAAACAGATCGCTGAATGAAAACATCTCTCTCCCCCGGGCAGATCGCGCCCCGGCCGCGCCATCAGAACAATGAGGCAGGTCCGGCCCGACTCGTCGAATGTAGCACGAGCCATGCGGACCGGCGGGTTGAGATTGCCGCAAAGTGCGGCCACAATCTGTCCTTCCCGCAAAGCTTTTCCTAAAGATGACCCTGACCTTCGAAGATTTCCCGACCGGCCGCTACGGAACGTTCGGCCCGCGCCATGTGACCCGCGACGAGATCCTGGCCTTCGCCGCCGAGTTCGATCCGCAGCCGATGCATCTGGACGAGGAGGCCGCCTCCAGGAGCATGCTGCGCGGCCTGTCCGGCTCAGGCTGGCACCTCTGCTCGCTGATGATGCGGATGATGGCCGACGGTTTCATTACCCGCGCCGCCTCGCTGGGATCGCCCGGGGTCGACGAGGTGCGCTGGCTGTCACCGCTACGGCCGGGCGACGATCTGATGCTCGATGTCGATGTGATCGAAGCGCGCACCTCGAAGAGCAGGCCGAACCTCGGCATCGTCAAGTTCAAGTGCACCGTGCGCAACGCCAGGGGCGAAGCGCTCTGCGAGATGACCTCGCCGATCCTGATCGAGCGGCGGGCGGGAGCGGTCTGATGCGGTTCTTCGAGGAGATCGAGGTTGGCCATCGCCGCGACATCGGCACCTATGCGTTCACCGCGGAGTCCATCAGGACTTTTGCGGCGAAGTTCGATCCGCAGCGTTTTCACCTCGACGAGGAGGAGGGCAAGAACTCCCTGTTCGGCGGGTTGGCTGCCTCCGGCTGGCATGTCGGCTCGGCCTGCATGAGCCTGCTTGTCGCCGATGGCCAGCGCCTGGCGCGTGAAGCCACCGCGCGCGGCGAGGAGATCGCGGTGTGGGGGCCGTCACCGGGCTTTCGCGACCTGCGCTGGATCAAGCCGGTGCTCGCCGGCGACATCATCAGCTATTCCAACGTCGTCATCGACAAGCGCAGCTCCGCCTCGCGTCCGGGCTGGGGCATCCTGACCGCGCGCACCACCGGCACCAACCAGCGCGGCGAGGAGGTTTATTCCATCACCGCCAGCGCCTTCGTGCCGATGCGGAATGGCAGTTAGACCGGTTCCAAAATGAACGGCTGAAATGAGCGCGCAAGTGTTGCCCGCGCGCTATGGACGCGATTCGGGGTGGCTGCCATAAGCCTCCGCAAGATGGCTGGCGCCTCGCGAAGCAGGCTGCCGGAACCATCGAGTTGCTAACCAATTATGAACCTGTCGCTGTCTATTTGAACGAACTGGGCAGAGTACAGGGGACGAGCACTATGGCAGACCGCGGCGCACTGAAATTGGTCGGATTTATCTTCGCTACCGCGACGCTGGCCGTGATGCTGGTTGCCGGCATGGTGGTGAAGGGCTACGCCGACGGCGCCTACACCCTGGAAGCCTCGACGGTCGAGGCGAGCCGTTAAGGCTCGTTAACTCCGCGGGGCCACGAAGTGGCCTCCGCACGGGGCCGCGACGCGGCACCCACCCTCAGCGGCTATAGACGAGCGCCAGGATCGCGATCGCAACCGCCAGCAGCCCGACAAAACGCATCATGATGGTCCCGAACTGGTTCGGCGCGGGCCGCAGCGGTATCGGGTCCGTGTTGTCGGGCCGAATGCTTTCCATTTGAAAGAGTCCCCAGGCCCAGCCGTCAGTGGCACGGGCGCCAGGCATTGGTCGCCGGGGATGGGCGGAGGGTTCAAGATTGAGCCCGATCTCCACCCCGGAATCAAAAACCGCCGCGCCCCTTTCGGAACGCGGCGGCTGGTGGTGATGCCTGGTTCGCTCGATCAGCTGTTGCGCAGGCCGTCGGCGGCGCGCTTCCACTGGGCGACGTTGTCGGCGATCATGCGGGTCGACTTCATCGCGGCCTGGCTGAGCTGGGCGTAGCCCGAGATCTCGCGCTGGACGCGCTGGCCTTCGGCATGGAGCAGGTCGCGCAGGCTCTCGAGCTCGGAGATCAGATTCTCGATCTCGGCGAGCGAGGTGCCGGCGACGCGCTGGATCAGCGAGTTGACGTTGGTGACGGTGGCTTCCGCGCTCGGATCGAGCGGCGGCGCGTCGGTGGCGGTCGTGGCGGCGGCCGGCCGGCGCAGATAGGCGATGTCGTTGCGGACGAAATCGCGGATGCCGGCTTCGACTTCCGTCACGGCGGCGAGATTGCTGTCGACGGTTTCGGTCTCGGTTGCTTCAACCTTTTCCGGACGGATGGCGTTCATCGTTATTCCCCTGTTCGCGTTGAGCGCGGCGCGAGTGTCCCCCGCACGACGATGTGTGTCAGGCCGGTGCATCTGGGCGTCCGATTTTGACCGCAACAGGGCCGAGATGCGGCAAGGGCGGACCATTCGGGGGCCTTGCCGTGGCGTATGGTTAGGGAAGTCTGAAGACGGCTCACCAGGTCTTCTTGAAGCCGGCCGTCACGCTCTTGTTGACCGCGCCTTGCGAGGTTTCGCCGACCGAGCCGGAGACGGTGACGTTGTCGAACAGCTTCTGCTCGGCGCCGACCTTGCGCAGCCACCTGTCGTCGCTGGTCGACATGGTCTGGCCGGCGATGATGCTGGTGCCGGTATCGGTGATCGTGACCTTGGCGGACTGGTCGGTCTCGTAGTTGCGGGTGATGTGGCCGCCGACGCCGGGCAGCGCCGTGGTGCCTTGCTGGTTGACGCTGTAGCCGTTCTGGAGCGTCAGCGAATAATCGCTCGACAGCGGCACCGACTTGGTCAGCAACGCGCCGAGCTTGCTCTGCTCACTGCCGGGATCGACGCGGGCTTCCACCGCGGTCTTGTCCCAGATCGCGCCCGCGCCCGGCGCGGTGGCGGCGGCCCAGGCGCTGCCGGAGGATTGCGGCAGGCTGCCGCCATTCTCGGCCTTCAGCGCCAGCAGCTCCGACATCGTGGTCGGCTCCTTCGTCACCGTCATGTCGGCGCCGACGCGGGTGTCCCAGAACGAGGACACCGACTGCTTCACCGTCACGGCCGAGGAGCCGTTGATGTTGGCGTTGGACGACCAGTTCATGCCGTTGTTGGCGGCGGCCTGCGCCCGCTTCTTGGCGGTGATGATGTCGTTGAGCGTGCCGGCGTCGATGGCGAGCTGGCTCCAGTCGAGCTTGTCGACGTCGATGCCTTTGAGCACGTCGGCGTCGTTGGCATCGGGGGTCGTCTCGGCGACCTCGGCTTCCTCGTCGTCGGGCGCGGTCGCGCCGGGAGGCGGGGAGAAGGGCGGAATGATCTGCGCCTGGGCCGTCAGCACCGAGCCGAAAATGAACGCGGCCGCCAACGGCAGCCTGCTCCAGCCGAAACCTGTCGTGAATTCCATTGCCTTGCCCGCAAGCCCAGATCGCGCGGAGGATGCGGCGCTATCGTTGCGAAATTGTGGCGCTGCCCACACCCGGAATGACGAACCAACGGGCCGCGCGCAGATCGCGCGCGCCCCGACGACGAGCATCTCCACGACAGTGTCCGGCGGGGCTGGAGGCCAGTACGCGTCGCGGGAGCATCAATCGTCGGTCCCGCATTGCGGAGCCCGTTGGTGTCCCCCTCAGCCGACGCTGGTCATCTTTGGCAGATGAATGGCGCGGCCGAGTGCCTGCTCGACCAGATCGAACGTGTCGACGAGCACGCGCATGCTGATCAGCCTGTCAGCCCTGAACTGGGCGAACTGCGCGACGCGCAGGCTGATCGGCTTGTCGGAATCCAGCGCCGTCAGCGAATAGCGCAGCATCGAGGAGGCGGAATCGACGCCCAGCATGATGCTCTCGCGGTCGAAGCGGCGGACGCGGAAATTGTCGGCGAGCTGGCGGATGACCTGGAGCACGGCCGCCTTGCCCTGGCGCGCGCCCAGGAACGGAAACATGTCGATCGGGCCGTAGATCGCCCACTCGACGTCCTCGTCGATCAGGGCCTCGATGTCCTCGAAATGCCGGTCGTTGATCGCGCGGTGCAACGCGCGCGAGAAACGCCAGAGGCTGTGCTCTGTCATTTGGGCCGTCCTGACGCTGGCTTGCAGAAAAACGGAAAACAACCCCATGCACCGTAGGGTGCCCCGGGGCCGGTCAACTCATTTGTGTACGAACAAATACGGCATTTCGGCCAAAACGCAATTCACGTTTTTGCAATGCACAAGTGAGCGCAAAGTGTGAGATTTGCAATAGAACCCCGTAATTTACCGGTCCCGGCCGGGGGCCGGTTCCACGTGGGGCGCCCCACGGATGGGTGTGGGGAGAGGCGAGACAAGCCGGGGCGCGCCAGTACTCGATGTCGTCCCGGCTTTCGCCGGCTTTCGTCAGGACGACAGGGTCTACCCTTCGTCGACGCCCGCCCCCGCGATCAGCGGCCCGATCTCCCGCTCCAGCACCTGCTGCACCAGATCGTAGGAATCGATGATCTCGCGGATCTGCGCGACCTGCCCGTTCCGGAAGGTGTAGAACACGGCCATGTCGAACTGCACGATGCGGCCGCTGCTGCGCTTGGTGAAATAGCCGTGCAGATAGGTCGCGACGTCGTCGCCGTCGGCGACGATTTGCGGCGCCTTGTAGCGGATGTCCTGATAGCGCGACCACACCGTCTGCCAGAGCTCGCGCAGCTCGGCCTTGCCGTGACGCGGGCCCATATGCGGCAGCACGTCGATCGGGGCGTGGGTGAGGAAGTCGACGTCGTCCGTGCAGCACGACAGCGCCGCCTCGATGTCGCCGCGCGCGAACGCGTCGAGCAGGTGCAGTACGCGTTGCTTGTTCAACGATTCAACCGTCATGCTGCTCCCGCCCGCGTTGGCCGTGGACCGCGAACGCTATCGCGCGGCGCGCGGGTGCATCAATCCGCAAAAACACAGGGGACTTCAGCGCTTGGTCGCACTTCGACGGACGGCGGTTCACACAAGCGGGGAACCCGGCCCGCTCCTCGCTCGTTGAAACGCCGACACCGCAGGAGACATCAACCCATGAAATCCCCGCTTCTCGCCGTCGCCGCCGCGCTGCTCATGCTGGGCGCGACCTCCGCCGCCAATGCCAAGGGCTGCATCAAGGGCGCCATCGTCGGCGGCGTCGCCGGCCGTTACGCCGGCCACCACGGCATGCTCGGCGCCGCCGCCGGCTGCCTCTACGGCCGCCATCACGCCAAAGAGCAGGAAAAGCAGCAGCAACAGAGCCAGGTGAACGGTCAGGGCAAGCTGTAGGCGTCTCCCGTCATTCCGGGGCGCGCCACTTGGCGCGAGCCCGGAATCCATTGCACCGCAGTTCCGGTGGCCGATTAAGGCGCGTGAGCCATCTCACATCTCCCCTTTGATACCGCGGATACCATCATCCGCGTGTCATCAGGGAGGCGTGCCATGGCCGTCACCGCCGCCGCGAAAAAAGTCTCGCCCACGCAACGCGCTCGAAGGCTTTGCGCTGACCATGACCCTCTAGAGTTTTCCGACCTTCGCCGCCGCCGCGCTGCTGCTTAAGCTCTGCGGCAACCACGATCTCGTCGGCGACCCTGGCGTCGCCATCTTCGTCGTCTTCGCCTCGCTGATCCACGCGACCATTGCGGTCACGATCGGGTCGAGCATCCCGGCGCTCTACAATACGCTCCACGAACCAACCTTTTTCGACGGCACACGGTCGCTCCAAGACAAGATCATGGAATGGCGCACTCATCCGGCCGCCTCGCTGCAGCTGGTTGCGATCGTGCTGATGCTGTCGGTGATGGCCGTGGTGACGGCGAGCATGGGGTGAGGGGCGGAGGAAATCTCTCCATCGTCATTCCGGGGCGCCGCAAAGCGGCGAGCCCGGAATCCATAACCACTAAGGCAAGAAGGATTAGATAGTCGAATGTCAATTCGGCTGGTGTGAGCGCAGGAATTCCTTCGCCGCATCACGCGTCGCGAAGCGGCCAAGCTCCTCGTAGTCCGGGTCGTCCTCCGCATTTTCGGACGAGCGCAATACAACGAATTTTTTGTTTTCCTCCACAATGAGCTCAGTCAAATCTTCGCTGTTGAACGGCGTCATGTCGCTGAACCCGCAGTGCGGGCACTCGTCGTCGCAGGTGCATGACCATTCGTCGGTCCATATCTTCCTGCACCGGCCGCATCGGTAGAAATTCAGGAACCAGGCCAGATCGAACCTCACGATTTCAAACGGTAACTGCCGCGAGAAACGAACTCGATAAATCCTCGATCTCGCAGATACTGAAGCTGCTGACGTATCTTTGGTCTGATATTCTGGTTGTCGGGATAGAGATCGCCGAGATGCCGATCGAAAGCATAGGCTTCTTCTAGCGTGAACTCACGCTTGCCCAATGATTCCACGCATTTCAGTACATCGAGCAACCAGCCCCGCGCCTCCAAAGACTTGCTGCGCAGAAAAAGCGTCTTCTGCCATTCTTCAAGTACCTGTTCTTTCGGTCGAACCACGCCGCTCTGCACTACATGGATCTTGCCGGACTCCGGCACCTTGCTGAGCAGGATGTTGGAGCCGATCCAGCCGGCGCGCCGCGCCGTCATTGCTAGGGGCTTACGCTTCTCGATAATCTCAGGAACGAAAAAGTGCTTCGGTACGATAAAAAGATTCACGACCGCAAGCGAGGTTCGGTCGTAGTTCATCAAGAGGAGATTAGGGTTGTTGCTCGCAGCAAGTCGTTCGCACTTCGTCTTGTAGGCGCCATCCGAGACTTTCGCTCCGAATTTCCCCTTTTGGCTTTTGAGCTCGAACTCCTCTTTGCAGGTAGCACAAAGGAAATCGGCAACCGGGCTGTTGTTCGGAAACTGTGACATTTTAGCGTTGCCGCAATGCGGACAGTACGCCCACGCCTTGACCCAAGCCTCGGTCCACGCGCGGGCACTTTGTGAGCCGCTGGTGTAGGAAAGTTGGGACTCTTCAAAGCCAAGTTTCATGAGCCCAGCGTAAAGAAACCCGCTCGAATTGCCAGCGACAACCTACCTCTTCTTCCACCCGCCCCGCCGTCCCGGCATCCCACCGGTCGACTTCTGCGCGGGCCCGAACTCCTGGCCTGACTGCCTTGAATCCGTCGGCTGGATGATCCGGCTCGTGCTGCCGAACGGCTTTGAGGGCAGGCTAGGGCTCTCGCGATAGGGCAGGGATTCCGGCCCGTGCATCTCGTCGAGATGCGGCTTGTGAACCTTCGAGCCGTTGCCGCCGCCGCTGGCCTTCAGCGCGGAGCTCACGGTCTTCTTCTTCATGGCGCTGACCGGCAGGTTGGCGGCGTCGCCGTATTTCCTGGTGCCGGCATAGGCGCCGGCCTTGCCCGCGACGGTGCGCTGCTTGGCGGTGGGGTCGTCGACCACGGCAAGCTCGGTGGCGCGCAGGCGCTTGACCTCGTCGCGCAGGCGCGCGGCTTCCTCGAAGTTCAGGTCCGCTGCGGCCTCGCGCATCCGCGTTTCCAGATCGGCGAGCACGGCTTCGAAATTGTGGCCGATCGAGATGACGTCATCGGTCATGTCGTGACCGCCGACCTCGACCAGCACGTGGTCGCGCTCGTAGACGGAGTTGAGGATGTCGCCGATGTTCTTCTTCACGCTCGCCGGCGTGATGCCGTTGGCGGTGTTGTACTCGACCTGCTTCTCGCGGCGCCGGTTAGTTTCGGCGATGGCGCGCTCCATCGAGCCGGTCATCTGGTCGGCATAGAGGATCACCTTGCCGTCGACGTTGCGCGCGGCGCGGCCGATGGTCTGGATCAGCGAGGTCTCGCTGCGCAGGAAGCCTTCCTTGTCGGCGTCCAGAATTGCGACGAGCGCGCATTCGGGAATATCGAGCCCCTCGCGCAAAAGGTTGATGCCGACCAGCGCGTCGAAGGCGCCGAGGCGCAAGTCGCGGATGATCTCGATGCGCTCGATGGTGTCGATGTCGGAGTGCATGTAGCGGACGCGGATACCCTGCTCATGCAGATATTCGGTGAGGTCCTCGGCCATGCGCTTGGTCAGAACAGTGATCAACGAGCGATAACCAGCCTGCGCGGTGGCGCGGACCTCGCCGACGAGATCGTCGACCTGGGTGCGGGCCGGCCTGATATCGACGGGCGGATCGATCAGCCCTGTCGGCCTGATGACCTGCTCGACGAACACGCCGCCGCTTTCGTTCAGCTCCCAGCCGCTCGGCGTCGCCGACACCGCGACGGTCTGCGGCCGCATCATGTCCCACTCCTCGAACCGCAGCGGGCGGTTGTCCATGCAGGACGGCAGACGGAAGCCATATTCCGCGAGGGTCGCCTTGCGTCGAAAATCGCCGCGGAACATGGCGCCGATCTGCGGGATGGTGACGTGGCTTTCGTCGGCGAAGATCAGCGCGTTGTCGGGGACGTATTCGAACAGCGTCGGCGGCGGCTCGCCGGGCCGGCGGCCGGTGAGGTAGCGCGAATAGTTCTCGATGCCGGCGCAGCTTCCCGTCGCCTCCATCATCTCGAGGTCGAAGGTGGTGCGCTGCTCCAGCCGCTGCGCTTCGAGCAGGCGGCCCTGGTTGTTGAGCTGGTCGAGCCGCTGCTTCAATTCCGATTTGATCGACTTGATCGCCTGCACCAGCGTCGGGCGCGGCGTCACATAGTGCGAATTGGCGTACATTTTGATGAATTCGAGCTCGTCCTGCTTGTGGCCGGTGAGCGGATCGAACTCCTCGATGTTCTCGATGGTGTCGCCGAACAAATTCACGCGCCAGGCGCGATCCTCATAGTGCGCCGGGAAGATGTCGATGACGTCGCCACGGACACGGAAGGTGCCGCGGGTGAAATCGGCCTGGGTGCGCTTGTACTGGAGCGCGACGAGGTCGGCGATCAGCTGGCGCTGGTCGATGCGCTCGCCCTTCTTCAGGGCAAAGGTCATCGCGGTGTAGGTCTCGACCGAGCCGATACCGTAGATGCAGGACACCGAGGCGACGATGATGACGTCGTCGCGTTCGAGCAGCGCGCGCGTCGCCGAGTGGCGCATGCGGTCGATCTGCTCGTTGATCGAGGAATCCTTTTCGATGTAGGTGTCGGTGCGCGGGACGTAGGCTTCCGGCTGGTAGTAGTCGTAGTACGAGACGAAGTACTCGACGGCATTGTCCGGAAAGAAGTTCTTGAATTCGCCATAGAGCTGGGCGGCCAGCGTCTTGTTCGGCGCCAGGATCAGCGCGGGGCGCTGCGTCGCCTCGATCACCTTGGCCATGGTGTAGGTCTTGCCGGAGCCGGTGACGCCGAGCAGCACCTGTGAGCGATCGTTGCGGTCGATGCCCTCGACCAGCTCCTTGATCGCGGTCGGCTGGTCGCCGCGCGGCTGGTATTCCGACTTGATCTCGAAGCGCACGCCGCCTTCGGACTTTTCCGGGCGGGGCGGGCGGTGCGGCGTCCATACCTTCATGGAGCCGTCGTCCTTGCGGAACTCGGGCCGCCCCTCGCGGATCAGCGATTCCAGCGCGTCGGCCGTGGCCTTGACGCCGAGCGCCTCCATCTTGGAGCGCGGCGGACGCGCCAGCGCCTCGGCGTCGTCCTCCTCGGTGGGCAGGCCGAGCTGCCGCGCCAGTTCCGGATCGAGCGTCGGGATCGTGGCGGCGGTGCCGTAGTTGGCCTGCGGGGCCTCGTCGAAACCTTCGGCCGAGCTGCGTGCCCCTACCGGCTGTGGATTGGGCCGCAGCGGCATCGGCCGCGTCGTATCCTGCGGAAACTGCTTTTGAAGGTCTTTGGGCGTCGATGCGCGCGCTCGATGCGCGGCGGCCTCGCCGCCGGCGCGGCGGTCGCGCGAATTGTCCGGCGGCGGCTGCAACCCGGTGCCCGATCCCAGCCCGGCATCGCCGCGATTGATCGCGGGATTCAGCAATTCGGCCAGCGCCGGTCCGATCGGCTGCACGTCAGGCCGATGTGCCTTCGAATTCGGTGTCCTGGTTTTGGGGGATTTTGGGGGAGCAGGTTTCTTCGCCATGGGGCGAATATGGGACGAGTCCGCCCCTTAGAAAAGGGCGAAAGCCCGTCCCTCCGCAGGCTGCTGACAGCAGGTTGGCAGCAGGCTCGAACTACGCCGCCGGCAGCGGCCCGTCGCCGTCCACGACCGTCAGGCGCGGTTCGAGGATGTCGAGATGGATCCCGCCGCAATCCGTGCAGCGCATGGTCCAGTACTCGCACCCGGCGCGTCCGCCGATCACACGGAGCACCGCGAGATCGCCGTCGCATTCCGGGCAGATTGTGATCACCTTGCGCGAATAGATTCTCGGCCGCGGTTCGTCGTCGTATTCGATCACTGACATGAACCGGTGTTCCCCCTGCTATGCCGCGCTGTCGCTCGGTCCTGCTGTCGTCTCGCCAAGCCTATTTGTCATGCCTATTCGTCGTCGCTGTCGTCGGTGTGCCGGCGGAAGCGGTCGATGTGATGCTTGGCGTCGGCGATCGCAGCGTCGGGATCGGGCCAGGCGAAGCCGACTTCCATGGTCGGAAACAGCACGCCGTCGATGGCAACCGGGCTGAAATCGGCACGCCGGATGCGGGCGTGCCACAGTCCCTTGCCAGCTTCGAAGGATTCGATGTCAAAGCCGTCGTAAAGGGTCGTCATTGGTAGTCCCCAAATGCTCGGATGTCGGAGGGTTAGAGGACCACGTTTGCGGATTTCGATATGTGAAGCCGTTCAC